>RPRI01000077.1 GCA_003818505.1 Desulfobacteraceae bacterium
CAGATCCCGGAAGGCGCCGATTCCATAAATGCGGCCATGGCGGAGGTCTTCTCCACCTCGCTGCATGCCGTTCATTGCACAGGAGTCACCGGTGGTAGCGCCCTGGTCATAGGTGGCGGCCCCATCGGATTGTCAATGGTAATGATATTGAAATTAAAAGGATTTGGCCCGATTATTCTCTCCGAGCCTGTTAATGAGAAACAGCATATAGGCAGCATATTTGGCGCCGATCAAGGTATTGATCCCTTCAAGAACGATCTTCGGGCATGCGCGAAAGAAATCACCGGAGGCGAAGGTTTCGATGCTGTATTCGAATGCTCCGGCATTGCCGCAAACATCCAAACGGGGATCGATTGTGCGGCTGCCAATGGCGCTGTTTCCATAGTGAGCATGATAGTGGGGAATGTATCCATCAGTCCGATGTCGATGAACTTTCGTCGGGAAATCAGATTATCCGGTTCATATTCAAGCACTCATGAAGAAATCCTGCAGTGCATGCAATGGATGGCGGAGGGTAAACTTGACGGACGACCTATGATTTCCGATTACACGACGCTTGAAGATTTACCGCGCATATACAACGAGCGGATTCATCCCGGCAAGGCCATCAAGGTGATGCTGCGGATTGGGCAAGAGTTCTGAGAAACTTTTGGGTTATGCAGCCAACCGGATTTCGGCAAGGATATCAGGCGTTCCATTGCCTGTTTGAACAACTTTAATAAAGGAGGCAGCTGTGAAATTTACGAAATCTGATTTGATCAAATTATACACAAATTTAGTGCGAGCCAGAGCCTTCGATACACTGGCGAAAAAAATGCTTACCGAGGGTAAATTTATATCTTTTTACCATGAGGGTGGCTGGGGAGATGCGGCAGGTGTCGGATCGACTACATTCCTGCGTAAAGACGACGTACTTTCTCCGCATCATCGCGCCCACGGATTTCCTCATCTTATAGGAAAGGGGTGCGATCCGAAAGTTTATCTCGCGGAACACTGCGGAAGGTCAACCGGTTGCTGCACCGGGATAGGTACCATTCACGCGGCATTTGAGGACTTCGGTATTTACGGACAGACGGGCATTTTGGGCTCCCAGTTTTCTTTTTCCGTCGGATGGGGCCTTGCCGCCAAGAAAAATGGCAAAGGTCAGGTTGTTGTCATCCATTTCGGAGACGGCACCGTAAACCGTGGTAACTGGCATGAAGCCGCCAATGTCGCCACTCTCTGGAAACTACCTATCGTGTATGTGTGTGAGAATAACGGCATTGCTCAGTATGTTTCCATTAAAAACTCTTACCCGTTGGAAGATCTCGCCAACCTTGCGTCAGCGTATGGAATGCCCTCTGTAGTGGTTGATGGGCAAGATATTGTGGCGGTTGCCGAGGCGGTTGGAGAAGCAGTTACGAGAGCCAGAGCCGGTGAAGGTCCCACTTTTGTGGAATGCAAGACTATCCGAATCTCCACACACGGTTATGGCAGCCCGGATTACTGCGACGGCGGCCTTCGCAATCATAACGATGTGGAAGAGCTCAAGAAACGGGAACCAATTGCTTTGTTTGAAAAGAAATTGTTGAAGCAGAAGGTTCTGACTCGAGAAGATATGGATAAAATTAAAAAAGAAGCTGAGGCAGAAACAAAGGAAGCAGATAAATTTTGCATGAACTCACCCTTCGCGGACGATCCTTCCATTTTTGACCAATACCTTTATGCGAAATAGACCGAGGGAGAATTAATATGAAAGAGATACAGTATAATAAAGCGATCAACGAAGCATTGATGGAAGAATTTGCACGGGATGAGAAAGTCTTTCTTATAGGCGAAGGCTGTCAGGTCAGTTCAGTGGAAACCACACGGGGCCTCGTGGACAAGTTCGGCAAGGAGAGGGTCATAGATACACCTATCGCTGAAATGGCGATTGTAGGCGGAGCTATCGGTGCTGCAACGATGGGATACCGCCCGATTGCCGATCTGATGTACTCAGATTTTTTATATGCGGCTGCAGATGAATTCCTTATAAAGTCTGCCCAGTGGCGTTTTATACACGGTGGAAGACAGTCCTTGCCCATTGTCTTTCTTGCGGCTATGGGTGGTTACCGCAAACTGGGCCCAGATCACTCTCACTGCCCCTATTCCGTTGTTTTACATCACCCGGGACTTAAGGTGGTAGTCCCTTCTACGCCCTATGATGCCAAAGGGCTTCTCAAAACGTCCATTCGGGACAACAACCCGGTATGCTTTTTTTTCCATAAAGCGCTGATTGGTTATAAGGAGTCAATCCCGGAAGAAGAGTATACGATTCCTTTCGGTCAAGCTGTGGTTCGACGGGAGGGAACCGATGTCACCGTGGTAGCAGCCAGCTACATGAATCATCTGGCGCTTGCTGCTGCAGAAAAATTGAAAGACCAGATTAGTGTTGAAGTGATAGATCCACGCACTTTGGAACCTTTTGATCTGGATACCGTTCTGAAATCCGTGTCTAAAACCGGCAGAGTTGTTATCGTGGATGAAGATACCAAGCGTTGTGGATTTGCAGCTGAACTAATGGCCCAGATCATGGAGCATGCCTTTGATGATTTGAATGCGCCCATTAAACGGGTATGTGCGGCCAACTATCCCATTGCCTCGGGTCCGCTCGAGAAATACGTCCTGCCGCAACCTGAGCAAATTCTGTCGGCCATTAGAGAAACGGCTGGGTGCTGAGAATTGGTAAAAGAAGAAAATTAAATGAACATGATTTATGACGTTCAGTTTAAAATAAATCATAGCAACTATTTTGCAATGATCGAAAGGACAGTTGAGACATGACAATTGATATTGCAATCCCAAAGCTGGGAATGACAATGACCAAAGCCAAGATTGCGGAGTGGAAAGCTGCCGAAGGAGATCGGATAAAAAATAATCAGGGTGTTCTCATTATCGAAACCGAAAAGGTTACATATGAAGTCGAAGCGCAGGGCGAAGGGCTTCTCCACATCATTGTACCTGTCGGCGAAGAAGCGGAAGTCGGACAGACGGTCGGACAATTAGCCGAATCCGAGGAAGAACTCGCATTGCTTCAGGCCGCTTTGCCCGCAGCAGTGACCCCCCAACCCGTTACAACCTCTTCATTCAAGGGTTCAGATTCATCATTGAAAACCGATAAGCCCGATTTACCGCAAGGGAAAATAAGAATTACACCAAGAGCTAAAAGAAAAGCCGAAGACCATGGAATTGACTACACAATCATTAATGGAAGCGGACCGGGCGGGAGAATTGTGGAAAAAGATATAGAAAATGTAATTGCAGCAACGAAGGACGCACCTCAGCATACAATCCCGCAGGGTTTTCATGAAGGTCCGGTTTTAGACGGCAAACGGGTGAAGGAAACCATTCCCCTGCGCGGCATGCGAAAAGCGATCTCCGATCATATGCTTCGCAGCCTTCAGGTATCGGCCCAGCTTACTGCCGGTAGTGAAGTAGACATGACGGAGATGATTCGTTTTAGGAACATCCAGAAAAAAGCTGAGCGGTTCAAGGAAACTCAATTGGGTTTTACTGAAATATTCGTCTACATCATTGCGAAGGTTTTGAAAGAGCAACCCATAATGAATTCGAGCCTTATAAATGAGCAAATTCAACTCTGGGAGGATGTCAATGTCGGTGTGGCCGTTGCAATCAAGATGGGTGAGAATGAAAGCGGATTGGCGGTGCCCGTGGTTCGAAATGCGGATCGACTGTCTCTTTATCAAATCACACAGGATGTCAGGCGGCTTGTCATCAAGGCCAAGCAGGGCAAACTGGAACTGGATGATATGACCAGGGGAACTTTTACGCTGACTAATACGGGTACGTTTGGGAGCCGGTGGTCATGGTCAACGCCTATACTGAACCAGCCGGAAGTTGGCATTCTTCAGACCGGCGCCATAGTTGACCGGATTGTGCCTGTCAACGGTGAAGCTGTCATCAAACCGATGATGCCGCTCATATTAACATTTGATCATCGTGTTGTCGATGGATCCGACGCGTCACGCTTCGCATTCCGCGTTGCCGAACTGATGGAGAATCCCTATCAACTTGTCGAATGATTCCATGGATCATGAAGCGGTGATCAGCTTGACGATCAGCCCTAATTGCAATTATTCTGATGGCTCTTTTTGCAAATCGTGCCATCGTATTCATTGAGAGGTGAAAATATGTATGACGTAGTGATAATCGGTGGGGGGCCAGGTGGTTATGCCGCCGCCATTCGTGCTGCCCAGCTTGGAGGGAAAACAGCATTGATCGAAGCAGCCTCGCTTGGCGGGACTTGTGTCAACAGGGGTTGCATCCCGAGCAAAATCTGGCTGAGGGCAGCCTACCTTTATACCATGACGAAGCGAGCTGGAGACTTCGGTATCATTTTATCCTTATCCGGTTTGAATTTAAACAAAATTGTTGAAAGGAAAAACGGTGTTGCTTCAGAGATTCGAATGGGAATGAAATCCCTTCTGGCAAATTATGGCATTGAACACATCAATGGCCGCGCGGTAATCAGAAATTCAAAGGAAATTGACGTTGACGGAAAAAAAATAGAAGCGCGGATCATCATTATTGCAACAGGAAGCTCTCCGGATGTTACCGGCGCTCCAGGAATTGATATGGCCGTCTCGGTCGATCAGCTTTTTGATTTGGCCAAGCTACCCAAATCAGCTCTTATTTTGGGAGCCGGTTCCAATGAAATCGAGGCAGCAAATATGCTTGCCGTTTTTGGCGTAAAAGTCCATCTTGTTGCGGACGGCGCCCGAATACTGCCGCTTGAAGACCACGATATCAGCCAAAGAATGTCTCAGGCCTTAAGGCAGCAAGGCGTGGAAGTGATTACGCGCCATAACATCATGTCGCTCAGCAAACGGGAAACGGGATATTCTATCGTTCTGGCCGGCCCAAAAGAAAGAAGTTTGGATGTCGATATGGTAATCGTTGGAAAGCGAAAACCTAATACCGAAGGGTTAGGGCTCAAAAACATCGGTGTCGTCTTGAACGACGACGGCGGAATCAAGGTCAATGACAGCTTAGAGACCTCGGTCCGTGGAATCTACGCCATTGGTGATGTTACCGGCGGATGGATGCTGAGTCATGCCGCATCCTCTATGGGGGTTACAGCATCGGAAAATGCCATGGGAGGCAATAAAACTTATCCCAGCCATCTTGTTTCGCGCGGTCTGTGGACGATACCCCAGGTGGGTGCTGTTGGTTTGTCCGAAGAAGAGGCAGAAAAAAAAGGATATGATGTCAAAACAGGTGAATTCCCATACGCAATTAATGGATTGGCCATGGGCCATGGATTGACGGAAGGTTCTGTGAAAGTTGTCTCGGATGCAAAAGACGGAGATCTCCTCGGTGTTCACATCGTAGGAGAAAACGCCACCGAACTGATCGGAGAGGCTGTATTGGCCATGCAATTCGAATGCTCGGTTGACGAACTTGCGCATAGCATTCGTGTACATCCATCCTGTTCGGAAACCTTGGTGGATGCAGCACGGGATTCGGATGGCTGGGCGCTATATCTGCCGAAAACTTGACAACTCGGATCTTTATAGATTCCATCAATATTACGACACCAATTCTTTCACAAATAAAATAAAGGAGGGGGCATGCAGAAACCAACAAAGGGGAGCGGACCGTATTACGCGATTGGTATCGATTTGGGGACCAGTGGACCCAAGGTAGCATTGGTTGAGGATACAGGAAAGTTGATGGCCATCGAACGAGGACATACGGATACCATTTTTATCCCCGGTGGTGGAGCCGAACAGGACGCAAACCAATGGTGGTCCGAAATAAAGAGGACCATGAAAAAGGTCATTGCTGTTGCCGGTATTCCCAAGGAAAAGATTGTCGCAATCGGCACATGCTCGACATATTCGAATACAATACCTATTGACGAGAATGGCGACCCCGTGATGAACGAGATGATTTGGATGGATTCTCGCGGTGCTTCATACAATGCCGCTATCATGAAGGGATTTCCCATGGTGAAGGGCTATGGCCTCGGTAAATTATTAAAAATGGTCAAGCGTGTCGGTATCCCGCCACTGCTGTCTGGGATCGATTGCGTCGGCCATATGGGTTTTATAAAAACCCAACGTCCTGAAGTGTACAGAAAAACATATAAATTCCTGGAGCCGATGGATTTCATCACCTTCCGTTTGACCGGTAAAGTTACCTCTACTATAGGGAACATCATGGCCACCATGTCGGTGGACACTCGCAAATGGGGAAATATACAATATGATGATGAGCTGGTTAAAATGATTGGCATCGACAAGGCCAAACTGCCTGACCTTTTGCCCAACAACGGTATCGTTGGATCATTAGATCCCTCAATAGCTAAGGAAATGGATCTTATGCCCTCAACCCAGGTGCTATGCGGTTCAAACGACAACATGGCAGCTGCCCTGGGTGCCGGTGTGGCCAACGATTATGAGAGTGCCATTATAGTCGGTACTTCTCTCTACATGACCTCGTTTGTCCCCTTCAAAAAGACAGATCTCGACCACCTGATT
Source organism: Desulfobacteraceae bacterium (assembly GCA_003818505.1). GTDB lineage: Bacteria > Desulfobacterota > Desulfobacteria > Desulfobacterales > RPRI01 > RPRI01. The sequence goes on from RPRI01000077.1 coordinate 6,522, forward strand.
CTGACAATTCCTTCCCTACTTGAAAATCGCTACAGTGTTATGGGAGTACAGGGTTCGGGCGGTAAAAATATCGAGTTTTTTCTGGGGAACCTCATATTTCCCCAAGATAAATTCGGTACCGGGCCCCTGCCGGACAACGCATATGAAACATTGGACCACTTGGCGGCCGAAGCGCCGGCCGGTTGCAATGGCGCCATGTTTCTTCCCTGGATGACCGGTACCATAGTCCCCGCTGAGAATCCCTATGCAAAGTCTGTTTTCTTTAATTTGGGAATGGAAACACACCGCAAACATATCTGTCGTTCAGTTATGGAAGGCATCGCACTGAACAACCTGTGGACAAAAAAGCCGATGGAGAAGTTTCTTGGGCGAAAAATTGAAAGTTACCGACTTTCAGGTGGTGGTGCCCGCTCAAATACATTCTGTCAAATATTAGCCGACGTTCTGGGTGTACCTATCCATGCAGCTGTTGATCCGCTTGCCGTTTCGGCAAAGGGGACAGCTCTGGGAGCTTTTATTACGCTGGGCTACCGGGATAAAGGCGAATTATCCGGCATTGCTAAAGTTAGACAGACTTATAATCCGAACGAAAGTACTCGTATGCTCTATGACAAGATGTTGACACAGTTTGTTGATCTTCACAAACGAACCAAACCGGTTTTCAAGGCATTGAACGCCAAATAATTCGGCAATGAAAGTGATCGTCAATCTAATTACGACTTGCCTCATGAGTTTTTTTGTATTCGCGCAATAAAGACAGAGGAAAGCATTTAACATGGATTTATTTGAAATTAATAAGCGTACGTGTAATCAAGATGGCATATGTGCCGCTGTTTGCCCATCCGAGATAATACTTTTCCAAAAAAACGGATATCCGACGCCTGCCGCCGATGCCGAGGAACGATGCATCCATTGCGGCCACTGCGTCGCGGTTTGCCCAACAGCTAGTTTTATCCATCGTGACATGGCAGTAGAAGACTGCCCGCCCATCCGAAAAGAGTTTCTATTAAACGAAAAGCAGTGCGAGCATTTCCTAAGACATCGGCGTTCAATCCGCGTATATAAAAATCAGCCTATTCCACGAGAGAACTTGGCCAGGCTAATTGAAATTGCCCGGTACGCTCCGTCCGGACGCAACTACCAACCGGTTGAATGGCTGGTCTTGGGAAAACCGGATGAATTGAACAATCTTTCAGGAATTGTAGTGGACTGGATGCGCTGGATGATTGACAACAAGACGGAAATCGCCCTGTCACTGAAATTGGATAAAACAGTAAAGCGGTGGGACAATGGCAGTAATGTAATTCTGCGTAATGCTGCGGCCGTCATCGTTACACATTCAAAAAAAAACGACCAAATCGCGCCTGTTTCCTGCACAATCGCATTGACGTATTTGGAACTTGCTGCAAGCAGCTTAGGGTTGGGGTGCTGCTGGGCCGGCTATTTCAATGCAGCAGCAACCACTTTCCCGCCAATGATGGAGGCTCTGGCACTTCCCGAGAATCATCAGTGCTTGGGCGCCATGATGGTTGGATATCCAAAGTTCAGTTATCACCGGCTGCCGACACGCAAAACGCCTAATATCACTTGGCGAATGCCGTAAGGGAGGTTCATTAATATAGTATGTACAGACTATTCTCTTTTGGCTCATGTACGGAAAAGGTTTTATTGGGTACATGGGTTCCTGCACCGCTCGGCATCGACAATTAAAGTGATCGTCAATCCAATAACAATGGAGTTAAATATAGCAGGGAAAGTCCTTCATGAAAGATCAGAACCTTTTTGAAAAACTAGTTTCTATAAGTCCTGGCATGGAGATCTGGTGGGATTCATCGCCTATGATCTTTGACAACTGGTGCAGAAAAATTATGAATAACGCATCAGGTGATAATCTTGAGCCGCTCAGGCGCCAATTATTGAGGATGGTGGATAAGGAAAATCCGGCAAACCAGCTATTCAGAGGTGTAACTACCAACCCTTCCCTTTCCTTGCAGGCAATTAATAACGACATGCCTTTCTGGCAAAGCGTTGCCAGCGAAATCATCTATACCTTTCCAGATATCGATGAAGAAACCCTGTTCTGGGCTCTTTACAAGAGAGTTGTTGCGTTGAGTGCGGAAATTTATATGCCGCTCTTTGAGATATCCGGATATAAAGAAGGGTTTATTTCCGCACAAGTCGATCCTCGTCGCTGCTTTGATGCGTTTGCAATGCTCAGACAGGCAGAAGAGCTTGCTGCAATTAGTTCCAATGTCATGGTGAAAATACCGGGTACCAGAGAGGGCTATGAGGTTATTGAACAGTTGACGGCTAAAGGTATACCGACAAACAATACGATGACTTTTGTTCTGCCCCAGCTGATCGACTGTGCTAATACAGTTAAAAAAGGCCTCGAAAAAGCTAAAAGAAACGGTGTTGATCTGACCCGTTGGCGTTCTGTGATCACCCATATGGAGTCACGTTTTGGGGATCTGGGGGGGTTGCGCGAACACGCATCGGAAATAGGGATTGACCTGTCGGAGGCCGAGGTTAGGCTTGCTGAATTGGCGATTTTTAAAAAAGCATATCACTATTTGAAATCAAATGATCTGCCCAGCAAAATGCTTTCGTGCTCACTCCGGCTTGGCCCTCAAGTAAACGGTACGAAACGAATATGGCATTTGGAAGAAAAAACAGGGGCTGACATAGTTATGACATGCCCTCCGGTTTTTATCGAACAAGTCCTTACATTTCCGGATCGCAACAAGATTGAATTGGAACCAGACCGGATATCTATACCGGTACCAACAAATGTGATCGAGAAGCTGCTGCGAATCCCGTATTTCGAAAAAGCCTATGCGGAGAATGGCTATACGCGCGATGAATACAACTTCCATCCCGCACTGGAAAAAACCGCGAAACAGTTTTCCGAAGCGACCGAAGAGATGGTAAAATTCGCCGCTCAATGCCTGAGTCAACAAAAAGATGCAAAGCAACGATTTACGACTCATCACTCAGCCGATTGCGCAAGAACAGATGCCCCTGAAATATATGTTTAAAAAGAGCGCGATTACAAAATGAAAAGCGATAAAATAACACTGGAAGTCATAGACTGGGAGTTGCTCGACTACGGCTGTGCATTGGACCGACAGAAACGTTATGTTGAGTCACGTATCAATGGCGAAACTTCAGACCGATTGGTAATGGTTGAGCATCCGCCAGTCGTTACACTGGGGAAAAGCGGCAAAGACGTTGATTTGTGTCTGTCGGAATCTATGTTGAAAGAAAAAGGTGTTGGCTTGTTTTTCATCGAGCGCGGCGGACGGGCCACGTGTCATTCCCCCGGGCAGCTGGTTCTCTATCCGATTATCGAGCTGAAAAAACAAGATCTCCAGTGGTATGTCGAAACATTATTAAAGGGCGTCGGCAATGTACTGACCACATACGGTCTTGCTCCGGAATATAAAAAGGGAATCCCCGGCATCTGGGTCGGTGGAAAGAAAATCGCAAGCATAGGTATTTCAATCAAGCAATGGGTTACGTATCACGGTATAGCCCTGAACATCGACAATGACCTCTCACTTTTTAACTGGATAATTCCATGTGGTCATCCGGAAGAGATTATGACATCAATGGCCATTGAGACAGGCATCAGAGTTGACAAGGCAGAACTCAAAAAACGTTTAGTTGAAGAGTTGGCAGCGCGATTCAATTACCGGCCAAAATACCCAAGCCGGCGTCCCGACTGGTTGACATTGCCTTCACCGCAGACGGACGCGGGGGAAAAAATGGTTCAACTTTTGCACGATATGCGGCTGAAAACTGTGTGCCAAAGCGCTCACTGCCCAAATATCGGAGAGTGCTTCGGTCGTGGAACAGCAACGTTTTTGATTCTCGGGAACCAATGTACAAGAAACTGTCGATTCTGTGCAATAGAAACTGCCGAGCCAGGGCTGCCGGATTGTGACGAACCGCTGCGTGTTGCAAATACTGTCGAGAAATTAGGCCTTAGGTATGTTGTTATTACGTCTGTGACTCGGGACGACCTTCCTGATGGCGGTGCTTCACAGTTTGTCAAAACAATCGAGGCAATCCGCATAAAGTGTCCATCCACCCGCATTGAAATACTGGTTCCTGATTTTAAAGGGATTCCTGACACGCTCCGATTGGTCTGTGATGCAAAACCGGATATGTTTAACCACAATATTGAAACCGTTTCTCGCCTGTATTCCGTTGTTCGCCCTCAGGCAATATTCGAACGCTCTCTCCGGGTTTTAAAATATGCTTTGGCGGCAGGACTTCCTGTAAAGTCAGGTCTGATGCTTGGTCTGGGTGAAACTGAAATTGAAATTACGGATACATTACTTGAACTGCGGGATGCCGGATGTGATTTTCTGACGATTGGCCAGTATCTTCCACCATCTTCTAATCATTTGCCGGTGGCCAGGTATGTGCAGCCTGATGAATTCGAATCGTGGGCAGAAAAAGCAAAATATATGGGCTTCAGGCATGTAGCATCCGGCCCGCTGGTCAGAAGCTCTTACATGGCGGAAAAGATGTATTCCAGCAACAGAACGGAGCCACAGCAGTTGCATTTGTTATCCAATTCCAAATTTCGTCGCGGGCTTCCCTTTGGAGAGGAGTGTGGAGTTGTAAATCAATCCATGCAATCTAAAGAAAAACTCATTCGATCGGCTATCGACGTATGAAATTAACCGACCTCGGCATGCGTTTATTTCATAAGATCTTTTTCCCCCCAATAGTCATCATTGTTTTTCTAACAACCACAATAGTAGCAGCTGATGGATCTTGGTTTATAGATGAACAACGATTTCATGCCTCGGTTCACGGCCGCAATTCATGCCAGGATTGCCATTTCGATATTTCCGATAAAACGCAGCACCCGGATATGTCGGATGTTAACCGAACGGTGAATGAATTTTTCAGGCCGGAAAAATGTCTTACCTGTCACGAAAATATATCGGATGCAATGGATGCCGGAATACACGGCTCAAATAAAATTTCAGATCGCCAGAAATACAACACCTGTATCGACTGTCATGATCCGCATTATCAAAATGAGATATCAAAATCATCATTGCCAGTGGCGGGGGCTGTATCAGCGCAAAACTGCATGAAATGTCACGAAAACCGTAAAAACCTGCCGGCACTATCCGCGGAAGATGAGGCATGCATGATGTGCCATCGACATATTGCGGCAGACCAGAAAGAGACGAAGACAAAACGGGACCGGTTGTGCCTTTCATGTCATTTACCCGACGCTAGTGCTGAAAAGGGGGTTACCGGCTGCCCGACAATCGATACTGCCGCATATTCAGCATCTGCTCATAGGGACATCGCCTGTTTGCAATGTCACAGAAGATCAGCGTCATTCAGGCACAAAGACCAGTTAAAGCCCGATTGCCTTGAATGCCACAATCCTCATGGGATAAGTACAGCCCATTCGCCACATCTTCAGGTTTCATGCCGCGCCTGTCATTTGAAAAACGGCGAAGTTGTCTTTGAAAAGAAGAGCCGGAGCATCGTATGGCAGAAAGGTATGCCGGCCGGTTTTCCGAGCGATTTCCATTCCCTGGCGGCCTCAACAGACAAAGAAATGATGTGCCGTCGCTGTCATTTCAAAGAAAACACCCTGGGTGCTTCGTCCATCATACTGCCTGCGCCAGGCGTTATATGCATGCCTTGCCATACAGCCACACTTTCAATTGCAGACACCACGACCATTGCTGCCATGATAGTTCTGATTCTAGGATTTTTGGGTCTCGGGACAATCTGGTTTTCAAGAGGCGGAAAAAATCAGAAGAATAACCGACCGGCATTTCTAAACCGTATTTCCGGCTTTTTCAGTGCATTTATCCTTGAAGGACTGTTTCAAAGGCGTCTTTTCAGGATTAGTGTAAGCCGATGGGTATGTCATGGACTTGTGTTTTGGTCGCTTTTTATTCGCTTTGCTTTTGGAATTGCAGGAATGATTGCAACTGCCTGGCTCCCGGATCAAAGCTATTCATGGATTCTGATAGATAAAAATCATCCGATGAACGCCTTTCTGTTTGATTTAACGGGACTTACCATGATGATGGGACTCGCCTGCATGTTTATTCAAAAGAAACGCCGTGTACGCTCATGCAAAGCTATAGATTTGCCCAAAACCGATATGCTTGCATATGGTTTGCTGGGAGGTATTATAATCATAGGTTTTCTTCTGGAAGGAATGCGGATCAGCATGACCGCAACTCCGGACGGATCGACATATGCTTTTATAGGTTATGTCATCAGTCGGATGTTTGCTCAGATAAATGTGACTGGGTTTTACGGATATATATGGTATGCCCATGCCATATTGACAGGATTATTCATTGCATATTTACCCTTTAGTCGTCTTGTACATATGATTATTGCACCAGTCGTGCTTGCGGTGAATGTCCCAACAATGAATCCTCGACACGTGCAACAAGCGGAAAGGAAAGGCCCCCATGGAAATACAAGGATATAACATCCCGGATGATCTCTATTATGAAGAGCATCATTTCTGGGTTCGGAAAGAAGGAGACATCTTGGTGATGGGCATGGATGATTTTGCGCAAAAATTGGCCGGGGATATTGCCTATGTCCAACTCCCCTTTGAAGGGAAAATGCTCTCCGCCGGGAATAAGTTTGCCAAAGTTGAGTCAGGAAAATGGGTAGGCAAAGTTTTCGCTCCTGTAGATGGAGAAATTCTGACGTCAAATTCAGAGCTTGAAAAAGAGCCGGGGCTGATCAACCAGGACTGTTACGGCTCCGGGTGGATGTACAAAATCAAGCCTAATAATTCAAGCGATCTTGAAATGTTGATTCATGAAGCCGGGGCAATAGAAAAATGGATGCTGGGGGATATTGAAAAATATAAGAAGAAATAATAAACACCATCGATTTCAACTGTTAAGCAGAACTCTTTGTGAACCATAACTGCACGAATTGCTTAAAATTTAATACGATTTCAAAACCAAATGAGTTTTTAAAATGATATCGCAAAAAGATTACAGCATCAAAGAGATCATTCAAATGGATGCCTGCACTGACTGCACTGTGTGTGTTGATGTTTGTCCGTGTGTGGCGGCTACCGGTGATGGAAAACTGTCCGGACGGTACAGAATTGACAGACTAAGAAAAATCATGCGAGCCCGGTCTCCGTTTTTGAAAATATTTTTTGGTGATAAATTACTGTCCCTTGAGCAGATGAAGGAATTCAGCGAAACGGTATTCCGCTGTACCTTGTGCGGTCGGTGCCAGGAAAGCTGTCCTTCAGGGATTTTACTCAGAGACCTATGGCTCTCTTTACGCAGCGATCTGGTTAACTCGAATTCTTATCCGCCTAAAATAGACAGAATTGCTCACAATGTAGCGAAAAGTCATAACGTATTTGATGAAGATAATGCGGAACGAGCCGATTGGGTTGAAGACATGCGCGATCCGCCCGATGACAATTATATTCGGAAGAAGTCGGAAGTTGTTTATTTTACAGGATGTGTGTCGGCCTATTTCCCCATGGCTCAGGGAATACCGATAGCCCTTGCCGGGATTTTTGATTCATCCGGAGTTGATTTTACACTGCTCGGTGAAGATGAGTGGTGCTGCGGATTCCCGCTGTTGGGTGCCGGACTGCAAGATCAATTTCAGAACCTTATTGCCCACAACGTGGAAGCTGTCAAAAGCAAGGGTGCCCGAGATATAGTTTTCGCATGTCCTTCCTGTTATCAAATGTGGAGGGAGCATTACCCACCTGAATTTAATATTTACCATGTTACTCAATATCTTGAAAAACTGCTGGACACGGGACGTCTTCACATGAAAGAATTGCCGATGACTGTAACATATCACGATCCCTGTGATCTTGGACGCAGCGCAGGAGAATACCTTGCTCCACGGAAGCTTATCCGTGCCGTTCCCGGAATAAGATTGGTAGAGATGGCCCATAACCGGGAAAATTGCCTTTGTTGCGGGGGAGGCGGCAACCTGGAAATGATCGATGCCGGGCTATCCGCAGATATCGCCAAAAGCAAGATTGAAGAAATAATAAAAACCGGTGCAGAAGCAGTTGTAACGGCCTGCCAGCAATGTGTACGGACCATGACAAGCCACATCAGAAAAAACAAAATTCAGCTTGAAGTTTTGGACATCGTCCAGCTGATTCAACGGGCAACGGGGAAATAAAGCTATGAATATCCGTCACATCACGGCCCGGCTGGTTGACGACAGAGCTGAAATCAGCAGTCCGGATAAATTGTTTTTTGTGTCTTCCTGCAAACAAGCTCATGAATCCGGATTCAGCCCGATCGACCATCTCGCCGGCGCCCTCGGTAGCTGAATCGTTCTTACGCTGGCTGCAGTTGCAGCGCATAAAAAGATTAAGTTAGAAACCATTCAAGTCCATGTCCGGTGTGGATCTACCGCCCTGGACAACCGGACTAATGCTTTTAGCGTCGACATCGACATCGATGGGCATCTTACAGAACGTGAACGAAAAATACTCTTCAACTCATCCAGATCGTGTGAAATCGGCAAAATGCTGCGCGGGCAGACCGAGATTAGCTATCAGCTCAGTTCTGGCGTTGAAGCTCTAAATTAAGAGAGTTTGGATACAAAATATATAACCTTTTGAATATTCCTTTCCTTGAATAGAAATCTTTTGTAATTGGCATAGAGTTACATATGAAACTATACAATTTGGGTAAAGTATCGTGGCAAGACTCCCAGCTTATTTATCATGCTCTTGCTGAACTGGGATGGGAAAGCCTCGTGTTGTTATCGCCTGAAACCCCATACGTCTGTATCGGCTACCATCAGGATGTGAATCTGGACGTTGATCTCGATTACTGCAAGGCAAACAATATTCCGGTTTTTCGCCGGGAAGTTGGTGGTGGTGCAGTATATCTTGACGGCGATCAGCTCTTTTTCCAGCTCATACTGCCTCAAGGGAGCCCGATTGCCCCTCCTTCGATTCAGGCCTTTTACCGAAAGTTTCTTCAACCCATTATCAATGTTTACAGGGAAATCGGGATAGAGGTCAAATACAAGCCTGTCAATGACCTTGTGGTTGAAAACCGTAAAATATGTGGCTCCGGAGCAGGAGAGATAGGGGAATCCATTGCTTTTGTGGGCAATATGATTATAGATTTCGACTATCGGATGATGTCCCGTGTGCTGAGGATTCCGGATGAAAAATTCCGGGATAAGGTAAAAAAAACAATTGAGGAGAACCTCTCGACAATTCGCAGGGAACTAGGTGCGGATCAATCAGCCAGGTGGGATGAGTCAACATTGAACCGCATGATGGCTGATGAATTTTCAAGGATCATCGGTCCTCTGGAGCCATCAACAATATCGACGGAACTTGAAATAAAAGTCCGAGATGTAGCCGCCAAAATGTTAAACGATTCCTGGCTGCATAAAATTCGCAGAAACACCGACGGACAAACTGTGAAAGTCCGTTCCGGACTCGAAATGATCCATAGACTAAACAAGACGGTCGGTGGACTGATTCGGGCTGAATTTGCAGTTCATGAAGGCCGCTACAAGGATGTGTCGCTTTCCGGCGATTTTTTCAGCTTTCCTAAAGCAGTCGTGGATCTTTTGGCAGCCGAATTGGAAGGCCGGGAAACAAAAGAGCTGCCGATCCTGATAAAGAATTTTTTTTCCGACAACACCCTCGATCAGCCGGGAATTTCCCCGGACGATTGGCTCGGCATTTTGAAAATTTAAAAACAAGGCAATCATATTATTGACTATGAAAAGTAAAATCCACAAATGGCAAATTATATCCGCAAGAGAGATTGTTTCAAAAGATCTTTTTAGCCTCGTCGAAAAACGCTGCTATCATCCGGTCAAAAAAATCGATCACCGTTTTTATTCTATTAATTCATCAGATTGGATTAATGTTATTCCAGTAACAGCTGATGGCAAAATCATAATGTTAAGACAACACAGACTGGGGACTGATGAGATTACAATAGAAACCCCGGGCGGCGTCATAGAGACTGATGAAAGTCCGGCAACTGCGGCTATGCGGGAACTTAAGGAAGAGACCGGTTATGAAGCAGAAACGATTCAACTGTTGAGCATGCTTTCTTCAAATCCGTCTATAATGAATAATCACATCTATTTTTATTTAGCATCAGGGTGCAGGAAAACATGCTTTCAGAATCTTGATCAATCGGAGGATATCGAGGTGGAAATATTCAGTCAGGAAGAAATCCTCAAAATGATAAAAGATGGAATCATTTCCCATTCCATTGTAGTGACAGCTTTTTTACTCTATTTTTTTAATGAACGTGATGAATCCCGGAAAGGACCTTTCGGTGTTCGATCGGAGAGATTTAAATGATGCAGGTCGTTGTCTTTGATTTTGACATGACGATAGTTGATTCATTACCTATTTTGCGTAAAAGCGTTATGGAAAATCTTTTAAGCCTGAACCTGAATCTCCCTCAGGTGGCTGAAAGTGAGCTCATCGCTTATACCCCAGAAAAATTTGCCAAAGAAATTGAAGCCTTTAATCATCCATGTCGATATAGCTGGCAGGAACTCCTTGATAGGCATAATCAATCGATAAGGCAGTATGTTGACTTATATGAGATCGAAGGTGTAACAACGCTCAAAAGGCTTCGCAAAAAAGGTATCGGGTTGGCAATAGTTTCCGATTCACCAAGATTTATAATCACAGGAGCCATCGCAAGGACTGATATCATTTTTGATCTCATTCTGGCATATGATGATATAGAGCATGGCCAATCCAAAACTGAGCGTCTGCGGTACTGCCTTGAACATTTCGGTTGCGATGGCAATGATTTAATGTATGTGGGAGATCATCCGAACGATATCATATCTGCTCAACAAGCTGGTGTTGTTGCTGTCGGGATAACGAAAGGTTTGCATGATGAGAATGCGCTCAAAGAATTTAAGCCGGATTTTATCATAAAATCGCTGCATGAGATTATCCGCCTTGTGGATCAGCATTGATATGCCACATGCCGTCAATAGTGGTTACCAATCTGTTTGTTTATGCCACTTTTTATCATACGTAAAAACGCTTCTCAAAGGCAGCCGGAGACAATTTAGCGAGCTGGTTGGTCATTTTCATCTTATTTTTGGATTATTATACACTACAATCAGAAAGGTAAAGACAACTGTCTCAGACGGCTTTTTAGACGGCTTTTGGTTCCTATAAACGGCTTTAGATGGATAAAAAGTTCAACAAAATCAGGTGGAATACGCTCTTTATTGCCCTCTCACGCCGGTAACACGGGTTCGAATCCCGTTGGGACCACCACTGATAAATCAAGGGGTTGCAGGTATTTTTGCAGCTCCTTTTTTATTTCTACTTTCCATTCCCGGCAATATTCCCCGCATCTGAAGGCAATAACTCTCCGGACAGCTCTGATCGTTTCTTTTTATTATCGTGCATCTCTTCCGACCCCTAGGTCAAACACCACTTTGAAACGAAACAACCAACGCATCTGCAATTCCCTTAAATGGCTGGTTTTAACCGACCGCCAACACCATAACGAGAGGGATAGTAACATGTAACAAAAAGACCCATCTGTGGCAAAGTTTGGAGAACTGTGGTATAAACAGGAATATGATAAAAATCGTATCAATATTGAGAAAATTCGAAGAAGATCTTATCAAAAGTGAAACGATGAGATTCACAGAACAGTCTCTTCAGTTTTTACAGTGATGTGGAAATAAGAGGTTGCGTTCGGCGCTTTTACGCTTCTCAATGCCGAATATTTTTTGTGGTTTATCAACTTGATAATTTACCTGAATTCAATGAGTATATTAAAAAAATTGGTAGAATTATGTGTTCCGAGAAGGAAAGCATCTCTTTTTTTTAGGAATTCTTATTCAACCGCACAAAACTATAGACTCCTATCTGGAGATGTAGCTGGAGCCTGATGGTTCAAGCAGATTTTAGCTTGAGGCAGAAGATGCCGCCGGCTCATGCCGGGGGAGTTTCCCTGAGTGAGATACTATTTACGAAAATATCAGCTTTGACGGCTTCTTAATAAGTCATTCTGTACTGTCAGTTGTTATGCAAAGTTTGACATGTGGGAAGGATTAATTAAATGATAATACTGGGTTTATCGGGCGCTCTCACGCATGACCCTTCTGCGGCTTTGTTTGTCGACGGGAAGCTTGTCTCTGCCGCTGAAGAGGAGCGTTTTATAAGGGAAAAACATGCCAACAATAAAAGGCCGTATCATTCGGCACGGTTCTGCCTTGAATATGCCGGCATCAGTCCCAAAGAGGTTGACTATGTCGCTTTCCCTTTTGCGCCGATAAGCCTTCTGCGGCCTGACAGATGGCATTTTGCTAAAAGGTACTGGTATGCTCCGGACAGGGCACTGTCGGCTCTCCTGAACGGGAACCGCCACTTCCGCCGCAACCGGAGGAATGTCATTAATCTGATGGTTCAGCTTGGAATAGATGTAAAAAGAACGCCTTTCGTGCCAGTCGAGCATCATCTCGCTCATGCAAGCAGCGCCTATCATTTGAGTGGGTTCAAGGAAAAAACGGCGATCCTGGGAATAGACGGAAAAGGTGAATATGCCACCACCTTTTTCGGGTACGGCGAAAACGGTGTTATCCACAAGATCAAAGAATTTTATGATCCCGATTCGCTCGGAGGTGTCTACGGGGCGATTACCCAGTATCTTGGTTTTGAAATGCTGGACGGGGAGTTCAAGGTCATGGGTATGGCCCCTTACGGAGATCCGGATAAATTCGATTTTTCCCGGCTTATCAGGTGTGATGGTCATTCGATAGAAGTAGATACGGGCATGGTGAATACCATAGGCCTAATGCGTTATAAACAGGACGGGATCGGATATTACTTCGGGAAAAAAATGGTCGAGTGGCTCGGGCCGAAGCGGGAAGGGGATGAAATTGATGATCCGTATGTCCATTATGCTGCAGGCATGCAGAAACTTCTCGAGAATATCTCCCTTCAGCTGATCGAAACATATTTAGGCGATATACTGCGGGAGACCGGGAAGATATGCTTTGCCGGGGGTGTTGCTCTTAACGTAAAGCTTAACCAGCGGATCATAGATCTGCCGCATGTAAAGGAATTGTTCGTCCAGCCGGCTGCAAGCGATGCCGGAACCGCAATAGGAGCGGCGGCGCATGTCGCAAACGAGGCGGGTGACAGGATAGAAAAGCTCGAGCATGTCTATCTCGGCCCTTCATATAATACTGAAGAATGTATCGATGCCTGTAAAAAACACCCCAAAAGGCCTGGCTGGGAAATCATCGGCAATCCCCCTGAAAAAGCGGCAAGGATTCTTGCGGAAGGAAGCCCGGTGGCATGGTTTCAGGGAAGAATGGAGTTCGGGCCGCGCGCTCTCGGGAACCGGAGCATTCTCGGAGACCCCAGCAGGGCCGGTATTGCAGAGCGGATAAATTCCCAGATTAAATACAGAGAACGGTGGCGCCCGTTCTGCCCAAGTATTCTTGATTCTGCCGCGCGGGATATATTGCAGACGGATCATCCGGCGCCGTATATGACTTTTACTTTCTTTGTGGCCGAACACTGGAAGGGGAGAATTCCCGAAGTGGTCCACAAGGACGGCACAGCCCGTGCCCAGGTCGTGAGCGAAAAGACAAATCCTAAATATTACGCACTGATCAAAGAGCTTGAAAGACTTCGGGGAATTCCGGTTGTTCTCAATACCTCGCTGAACCGCAGGGGTGAGCCGATGGTCTGCAGTCCGGAGGATGCGTTGAACATGTTTTTCGGATCGGACCTGCAGTACCTTGTAATGGAAGATCTTCTGATCGTTAAAAAGAGCTGAGCCGGATTATTTCTCCAGCAGGTCTTTGATTGTACGGCATGCGAAGGCCGCGCCTCCCTGCCTGCTCTTCATATATTTTCCGGCTTCGGATATGACCTTTTCGCGGGAGGGGGGATTGTTCATGATCTCAACCAGGGCATCCGACGCACCCCGCCAGTCTTCAGCAATACGAAGAAGGCCTTCATTTACAATTTCGGAGCCTACCCACGAAAAATTATCCCAAAAGGGACCGGTTACGGGAACAACTCCGCAGTTTAAGGCTTCGAGAAAATTCTGACCTCCGAGAGGAACTAAGCTTCCTCCAACAAATGCCGCTCCTGCGTATTTGTATGCATGGACAAGCTCCCCAAAAGTATCCCAGAGTATCACTCTTCCATTTTCAGCAGGTTTTGCCGTATTTGTCCTGAGAGCCCATTTAATATTCATACGGCCTAATGCATTACTCCAGTGTTTGGTTCTATGCATATGCCTGGGGAACAGGCCTATAATTGTTTCAGGTTTTCTTTTAAGAATATCGAGTATGATTTTTTCAACAAGAGGCTCTTCCTCTTCTCTTACGGAGCCGAGAACCACAAACGAGGTATCCCGCGTTATAATTTTTTCGAGGGGATTTCCAGAGCGAAAATCTGTTTCATCACTGCCGAATCTGTCGAATTTGATGTTCGGCATGACTTCGACCATTTTGCTTCCGAAAAGCTTCCCAAAGCGGCCGGCATCTTTTTTCGATATCGCATAAATCATGTCCGGTTTGATCGAATGCCAGAAAGATTTCCAGAGGAGGTATTTTCCCAGACTTTTATCCGTCATCCGTCCGTTTATCACGACAGTTTTACATCCGTATTTTTTAAGAGCAAAAAGATGACCGGGCCACATTTCCGATTCCAGCAGCACCATGACCTTCGGATTGATGTTATTTACAGTTTTTTCCATTATGGAAGGAGAGTCAAATGGAAAGGATGATACGCGGCAGGAAATATTGTTTTTGCCGGAAAGGGCATTGACCGTGCGCGAAAGAATATCAACACCCTGTCTTGTTCCCGAGGTAAGCAGGATGCTTAAGGGCTTTCTGGATTCGAATCCGTTCACTATCTCTTCGGCAAGATAAGCCTCACCTGCCGATGCCGCCTGTATCCAGATGTCAGCCTTTGAAGGCATATCCTTTTTTAAAGTACGCTGATCATAGCCGTCCGCAAGCCTGCTGTTTAAACGCAGAAAAGGCATGACCATCCTCCAGATGAGCTCATATTTGAAAAATGCTGATTTTATCAAAAAGCCCTGCGGCATGTGCTTATTTCTTCTTCCCTCGCTTACCTTCTGTTACCTGCTTGATGGTTCTCTCAAAATCACCTCTCAGACGGTCTTTCTGTGAAATCCGCCTTCGGTTAAACTATTAATATTCAGCTTCAGCCGCCTCTTTGGCCATTTCATGTGAAATCTTGCCGGCATGGGTGAGAATCTCTCGTTCATTGACAGATAAAAAGGCGTCCAGCTTTTTAATCCAGTCAGCCATGTGCATTGGGTTGCGGCGCAAGGCCTGACCTTCGGCAAAGATCAGGTACTGCTCTACCAGGTTGTTAAGGCCCAGCAGTTCCTGCTCGTTAAGATAGTTCTTGGCGATGTTTATGTCCTGTTTGCGGACCTTGGACCCACGCCAATTGGTCAGTCCCATATTTCTTTTGGCGCTGTCGGCGCGTTCATGGATGATTTCTGTCGCGGTCTGGCCTGTAATGGCCCAGTGCATTTTGTTTTGAACGGTCTTGAAAAATTCGATGCTGATTTTCAAGGTGGGATCGTAATCGATGCTGGTAGCGTAGATATCGGTGATTTTCTGGTAAAAACGCCGCTCAGAGGTGCGGATGTCCTGGATGCGCCGGAGCAACTCATCAAAATAGTCAAAAGGCTGATCCGGGTTTTTCAGACGTTCGTCGTCCAGTACAAAACCCTTAATGATATATTCACGCAGGCGCTGGGTAGCCCAGATGCGGAAGCGTGTCGCCACGTGGCTTTTCACCCGGTAGCCCACGGAAATAATCATGTCCAGGTTGTAATAATCAACCATGCGTGAGACATTTCGCTGCCCCTCTTTTTGAACTATTCGGAATTTCCGAATAGTTGCATCCGGGACAAGTTCTCTTTCATCAAATATGTTTTTTATGTGTTCATTGATGGTGGGAACAGTTACCTGGAACAAATCTACCATCAGTTTTTGAGTCAACCAAACAGTCTCATTCTCGAAGCGCACGTCTATTTTGATCTGGCCGTTTTCGGCTTTATAGACGAGAAACTGGCCCTTGCCTGGATCAAGACTATCACTGGGCACCAGCTCTTTCTTCATGATCAAGCCGCCTCCTCGATGTGACCTCGGATGTCAATAGTGGACACCAAATCTTTCATGCTGCCAACCGGTCTGCATAGAATC
>RPRI01000078.1 GCA_003818505.1 Desulfobacteraceae bacterium
CTTTTTTTCTGTTCATCGTTGCCGAAGAAAATTATCGGAAGAGTGCCTATTCCCGTATGTGCAGAATGGGAAACAGCAAAAGACGCTCCGGTTCCCATAGCCTCAGTCACAAGGCAGGTGCTTATTTTGTCCATTCCTTCCCCGCCGAATTCGACCGGAATATCAATTCCATTCAAACCTATTTCACCTGTTTTTCGCAACAGTGAGCGGGCAAACGATGCGTCTTTCTCCTCTATATGCTCAATATTCGGCAGAATCTCTTTTTTAACGAAGTCGACCGCAGTATCATAAATCATTCTGTGTTCCCGGCTGAAATCTTCAGGAGTAAATACATCCTTAGGCATAATTTCCGATACAAGAAATTCACCACCTAGAAATATTTTTCTTTGAGACATTTTTATCTCCCAGCGTTAAGAATTAATGATTTTCTGTAAATAAAGCTGCTACCCAGGAGAGCCGGACTTTCCCATAATAGGAATATCTGTTTCATCTATCTTCCTTTTATTCCGCCTTTAAAAACATGGCCGCGGAAAGCAGATACTTCAAAATAAATGATTTATCCTCCGAACGAAACTTCAGGAATTTCAATAGCTGCACTGCTTGATTCCATAATTGCTTTCATCTTTCCGAAAGTCACAGGAAGCATTGCATTAATGAAGAACTCGGCACTTTTTATCTGGCCTTCATAAAATGCGGCATTTCTGTCTTTTTCAATTTTTGCCCGCCTTTCCAGATAATTGATACCCTCTTCAAGGCCGGTGCTGCCAATCAATTTTTCAAGTTTCGGAGCTGCAATTACAGCTCTCCATAGAAGCATCCATGCCATTATGACATCCCCTGAAGCTTCCAGAAACGGATGTGCAAATGCAAATGCGGTAAGAACTTTGGGCGACATCGCGGTAGCTCCGATATGCATGGCAACTTCTCCGAGTTTATTTAACGATTTCTCAACATTTTCAGCAAGCTTCTCAAGTCCGTGTGTTCCTTTTGCAGTTGCAATGGTTTTCTGTATTTCGCTGAAAAGATCCATAACAGGCTTGCCCTTATTCATGCCAAGCTTGCGTCCGAGAAGATCCATCGCCTGAATACCGTTTGTTCCCTCATAAATCATGGTTATTCTGCAGTCTCTCAACAACTGTTCAACCGGATACTCTTTTATAAAACCATAACCACCGTAAACCTGAATTCCATGGCTGCACACATCAAAAGATTTGTCAGTTATATATGCCTTGACTATAGGGGTAAGAACTTCGATAAGCCCATGATACTTTGCTTTTTCGACCTCATCACTTGAGGTCTCCATCTTGTCTGCACAAAAACCAGAGTAGTAAATCAGGCTTCTCATACCTTCGACATAGGCTTTCATTATCATAAGCTGGCGACGCACATCAGGATGTTGTATTATAGGAACTGACGGTGCATTTGCATCCATCATTTGAAGCAGGTTTTTCCCCTGAACACGCTGCCTCGCATAGTTAACGGCATACATATAAGATGAAGAAGCACAGGTAAACCCCTGAAGACCGACGAGCTGACGCGCTTCATTCATCATAAGAAACATCGCCCGCATACCCTTGTTCTCATCTCCAAGAAGAGTGCCACGGCACTTGCCCTTTCCGCCCAGCGCAAGTGAACACGTTGAATTTCCATGGATACCCATTTTTTCTTCTATTCCTGTACATACTACGTCATTGAATTCGCCAAGGCTTCCGTCTTCGTTAACCCATATCTTTGGCACAAGAAACAAGGAAATTCCCTTGGTACCGGCCGGAGCTCCTTCTATCCGGGCAAGAACCGGATGAATTATATTTTCAGCAAGGTCATGTTCACCGCCTGAAATAAATATCTTATTGCCGGTTATCGAGTAAGTGCCATCATCGTTCTTTTTTGCACTTGTGGTAAGAGCCCCGACATCCGAACCGGCCTCAGGTTCTGTTAGAAGCATCGTACCGCACCATTCACCGGTATACATCTTTTTTAAAAAGAGTTTTTTCTGCTTTTCTGTTCCGAATTCATCAATCAGTTTCCCGGCGCCATGTGTCAGCCCCCCATACATCATAAACGCATAGTTCGCTCCGACAAGATAGTCGCCTGCTGCCAGGGCAACAGTTTTGGGCATTCCCTGACCTCCCCATTCGGGGTCTTCAGTCATGGCAACCCATTCCCCTTCCTTTATCAGATCATACGCCCTGTGAAAACATTCGGGAACGCTTACCTTGCCGTTATCAAGCCTGCACCCTTCCCTGTCTCCTAACTTCTGGGTCGGAAGCACTTCTTTTATAGCCAAATTACGCGCTTCCGATATAATCATATCAATTGTTTTTTTGCTGAACTCCATATACTTTTCATGCTTGCTGAGATCCGAGATCTGCAATTGTTCGTGCAGAACAAAATCCACATCCCTTCTGTCCGCTATTAGCTGCGCCATAATTGACTTCTCCTTAAATAGTAATTTATAAATTATTCTTTTTTGAATCTTCGATATTTATTTTTCCCATATTGCCTATTCCTCTTATAAAAAGGTCAACAAGAGGATCGGCCATTGAAACTAGATCGTACTTGCCGCCAGAATGTAGCCAGGTATTTATTACTTCGTCAACACCGCCAAGTATGAACCTTTTTACAAGGCCAACGTAGAGGTCTTTTCGGACATTCCCTTCATCCTGACCCCGCTCCACTATTTCCGAAACAATATCAAGATACATCTTGGACATTTCCTTGATCTGCTCTTCAACAAGACGGCTGTTCTGATGAGTTTCGGCCTGATATAATACCGCCATGTTCCTATCGCTCTGAAATTCTTCAAGATGCCGTCGTATCAGATTTCTGAGCTTATTAAAACTGTTGTCGGCCTTGTCAACCTCTTCTCTGAAACTGTCAAAAACCTGCTTTGTTTTGTAGTTAAAAAACTGAACAAGGATATCATCCTTATTTTTAAAATATAAATAAATGGTTCCATCGGCAACTCCGGCCTCCCTGGCAATCTGGGATATCGTCGACTGATAAAAACCCTGTTCGGCAAATACCTTGACAGCAGCCTCCAGTATGCGGTGGTACTTGTCATTTCCTTTAGCTTTATTATTAATCACAGGCCTCCATTGAAATATACTTTTTATGATTATGAATGAATATTCATTCATTAACAAAGAGCTATTTCGCCTGTCAAGAATAATCTTGAAAAAATATATCATGGATACATCCAGTAAATATATAGTGTCAAAATTCTTAATAAATAATTTTTCAACCAGTCAAACCAATTAGTTATAAAAACACACTCAATATTAGTGAAATCATACTAATTATCCTGATTTATAATGGGAATTTACTCGGTCAGAACATCCCTGTTTTTTGCAAATCTTGTTGAGCGCTCATTCATTTAAATTCCGTCGCAATTAATATCCATGCTATTAATAATTATGAACTTTTAATTGCATTTTTAAGGTGTTTATGACTTAATCAAAACAATTTACGGTTCTTGAAATCATTCTTCCAAAATTCCATAATATTCTATTATTTCTTCGAAGATTCCCCGCGGCATTCATCTGAGAATCTTCGACCATAGAGTATAGAGTCTGTTTTGAATTAGCATGCACATCTTTTCATAAGCGACTGGGAAAGTGTGTGCTATTTCGGTTTAATACCAACACCGTAAGATATAAGAGGGTAGAATGGAGCACCAAAATAAAAATGAATACCTTTTGAAAGCCATAAACTCTTTTAAAAGAAAAGTCTTGGTAATTTCTCCCGAGTTTAATATTCTTGCCATTAATATTGATTCAAACCAAATCATGGAAAAAGATTTCGTAGGTAGAACCTGCTACAATGTTCTTTATGGCCGGACTTCACACTGTTTAAATTGTCCTGCCATGAGTGTTCTGGAAACAAAAAAACCTGCCATGATGGACCGGAACGCTATGACAAGTCAGGAGAAAATGTTATGTCTTTACTCCTACCCGATACTTTCAGACGATAATGACGATAATATTGCCGCTCTTGTAATTCTAGACTTTGATTTTCCAGCACTCGAAGGACTGGAAGAAAAATTGAAAAGGTCAAATGCCTTTTTACGAAATCTGATTTTAAGCTCGGTGGACGGTGTTATAGCAGCAGATATGAAGGGTAAAATTCTCATTTTCAATGATGCGGCTGCCAAAATAAGCGGATACAATGTTGAAGAGGCTTTAAATAATCTTAATATCCGTGATGTATATCCATGCGACGGTGCAAGAGAGATAATGAAAAAGCTCCGGAGCGACGACTACGGCGGAAAAGGAAAATTGAAATCATACGTAGTGGATGTCTTGGGGAAAAACGGAGAAAATATTCCCATCAGCCTTAATGCTGCAATTGTTTACGAAGAGGAACAAGAAGTTGCTACAATCGGATTCTTTCACGACATGCGTGAAACCCTGAGGATGAAAAAGGAACTTGAAAAGGCTCAGATACAGATCCTCCAGTCGGAAAAAATGGCTTCCCTTGGAAAATTGGCAGCAGGTGTTGCACACCAGTTAAACAACCCGTTAAGCAGCATAACCCTTTTTACACAGCTCGTACTTGAAGAATATAAACTTGAGGAAGGCGCTCGTAATGATCTAACACGTATCCATAAAGAAGCCCAGAGATGCCGAGATACTGTTAAGGAACTACTTGAATTTGCACGGCAAACACGCCAGGAAATGCGTCCCCATGATATTAATGGAGCTATTTTGCGCACAATGTTTCTGCTTGAAAACCAGACCCTTTTTCATAATATTGAGATAGAAAAAGAGCTCTCTCCCTCACTTCCCGAAGTTTTCGGAGACATACAGCAGCTGAATCATATTTTTATGAATGTTATTTTAAATGCCGCAGATGCAATGGAAGGAAGAGGAAAACTTTCCCTAAAAAGTTATAAACCACTGCAAAGTGATAACATAATAATTGAAATATCAGATACCGGACCCGGAATACCACAAAACGTACTCCCGCACATATTCGAACCCTTTTTTACCACGAAGGAAGAGGGGAAAGGCACTGGATTAGGGCTTAGCCTTGTATACAGTATGATTGATAATCACAAGGGAAGAATATATGCAAAGAGCTGGCCGGGTAAAGGAACAACCTTTGTAATTGAACTTCCCACTGCCAGATGGACCAAGGAAGGAGCAGTAACTTGAAAAGCAAACCCGAAACTGCACATGTTCTTGTTGTTGATGATGAAGAAGGAATAAGGATAGGAGCGGAAAGAATTCTGCTTCGGATGGGGTTAAAAGTACTTACAGCTGCCAGAGGAAATGAAGCTCTTGACATCATGGAGAGGGAAGATGTTTCAATAGTCCTTCTTGACCTGAAAATGCCCGGTATTGACGGGATGCAGGTTTTAAAACGAATCAGGGAAAACAACCTGAACATTCTGGTTATAGTAATTACAGGTTATGCAACAGTTGAAACTGCAATTGAAGCAATGAAACAGGGAGCATATGATTTTATTGCAAAGCCTTTTGAGCCTGATCACTTAAGAATAGTCGTAAACCGCGCAAGAGAAAAAATTATGCTTACATTTGAGGCTGAAACCTTGGATATTGAAAGGAAAAGAACCCTGGCGGATCTTGGAACAGAAAAAAGTCGCGTCAGGACTATAATCGAATCTCTTCCAAACGGAATTGTAGTAACCAATTCATCGGGTCAGGTTGCGCTGATGAATCCGGCTTTTTTACGACATATTGGCTTTGACCCTCCATGCGTTACGACAGGTGAACATATCGGCCATTATGTAAAAGATGATGGGTTTTGCAGGCTTGTTATGGAAATCTCACAGGGGAAGCATCTTGATGAAGGCGATGTCCCGACATATGAGTTTTCCACTGCAGACGGCAAATATCTAATGGCAAGGGGAAGGCATGTTCTCGGAGATGAAAACGAATGCCTTGGCGCTGTTGTTGCAATTGAAGATATTACAGCTCTGAAGGTACTTGACAGGCTCAAATCCGAATTTGTTGCCAAGGTCTCTCATGAGCTGAGATCTCCCCTTTCCACAATTCATGAACAGATAGCAGTTGTTTTAAAAGACATGGCGGGTGAAGAATCAAACGATGAAAAGCTAATTCTCGCCCGTGCGAAAGAAAAAACAAGCGGCCTTATCTCACTTATTGGAGATCTTCTTGACTTATCCCGTATAGAAGCTGGCGCTGTTTATCAAGAGCCCAAAATGGTGAATATATCCATATTATTGAAGAACATAATTGATTTTCTAAATACCAGGGCAAAAAACAAGCAACAAACGCTGGTGCTGGAGCTTCCCGATTACCCTCTTCCATCTCTCACAACCGACCCCATGGCTCTTGAAAGTATATTTGGAAATCTAATAACAAACGCGATCAACTACACGCAGAAAGGGGGCGGCATAATCGTGACGGCCGGTCTTGCAGAAAACAACCTGATCGTGAAAGTAAAAGACAACGGTTTCGGGATTGAACAGGTTTACATGGACAAAATCTTTGATAAATTTTTCAGGGTAAAGAATGAAAAAACAAGACTGATAACAGGCACAGGCCTCGGGCTTCCCATAGTAAAAGGCCTGTTAAACGATCTGTGCGGTTCGATAAGCGTAGAAAGCGCTCCCGGCAAGGGAAGTGTTTTTACAGTCTCTATTCCGGTTAAAAAATAATAAATTTAATCTGAACCCTGCTTTGAAACTTCATTCAGCACAAAAGTAAGCGGCCTCTCCTCCTCGCATTTTCCGACAAACCTTATCGGACCAGGCCTGCGGTAATCATCTTCACCGGCAACCGCGCCAAGCCATTTTTCCCTGAGCGCTTTCACTATCTGAAAACAGGATGAATTTACATCAACAATCGTTTTTTCCAGAACAAGATCCAGTTTACCTTTTCTTTCCTCAATATGCATAAGTGGGGCTATAGGGATACCAATCGGTTCCCAGTGGTCAAATGCTTTTTCAAGATTCATTATTGCCGCCATCTGACCGGTTGCGCCATTTGCCACAAGGCTGAACGCAGTCAATCCAAGATTATAAGCATAAACACAGTCAAAACCGCTTGGGTCATTCCCTCTTCCGTCATAACCGTAAAAATGCACCTGTGTCTTGAAACTGGGTATCGATTTTTTAAATATTTTTTCAACCTCTGACGGAATCTTATCGCTCTCCTGGATAATGCCTTCTCTGACAAGTGCTTGTTTCAGTGTTTTAACTGATGTTATGGTCTCTTTAATAATAAGGAATTCATCACCGTAGTTTTTAAAAAGCACGGAGCCTAAAATATCCGGATCAAGATCCCCCTTTCCCATGGTCTTACCGTAATAAACTTTCGATATCCCTACCTTATACTGGCCTTTTTCTTTAAGAATGTTAAGATAGTCCTTTACAAGCCCCATAAGTACCTTTTCGGTTTCAACCTGGGAAAACTGGAAATTGCCATGACTGTCTCTTTCCATGAGCAGACCTTCCTGAAAAAAGGCGGGAATGTCATTAAACAAATCATCATCCCTCGTATTCCAGATTGTAAAAGTACCTTCCTCCCGTGATGTTTTTGCAAGACGTCTCAGGTATTCCAGCTTATCCTCAAGGAGCGGGAAATTGGTATGGAAATCTGTGTCATGAGTTGAATTATACTGGGCGATTATGGTATTAAATTTTATAATAAAAACCTGAATCTCATTAATAAATTCCAGTATGCCTTCCGGGATAACCATTACTCCGAAATTCTTGCCGACTGCCGCCCTGCGAACAATACCGTCGCATATCACACGGGACAGATGTCGCAAAGTCATACCAAAGGCCGTATAATCGGAAGTTCCATCTCTTTTTGCCTTATCGATCCTTCTTGAATCAGTATAATCGGCAAGATCTTCGCCGATAAGCGTTATATTAGCATGAGTCTGGAGAGCAACCTCAAGTGCAAGGTGGCTTGCAACCCTTCCCATTACCTTGCATATATGCCAGTACTTGACATCGGAACTGCTGTCGGTACAAAGATTGCTTATTGCATTTGCAAAAGCAAGCGCCGCGGTATGAAACCCGAAAGAAATTGCACACAATACCGTTCCTTTTGAATCTCTTACCTGTATGTCCCCGTCAATGGTCTTGGGCACTCCGATTATCTGCACGCCATCTTTATACATCTCTTGAGCAAGGAAAGCTGCATTCGTATTCGAATCATCCCCCCCTATTATTACAAGCGCATCCAGTTTCAGTTTTCTGCACGTCTCCTTTGAATGCTGCATTTTCAATTTAGAATCTATCTTGGCACGACCCGTTTTTATCATTCCGAAGCCGCCAAGATTCCTGTATGCGTCAACAACACCATTGGTAAGCTCGATATATTCATTTTCAATTATCCCGTCCGGACCGAGCAAAAATCCGTATACCCTGCTTTCAGGATTTGCCTTCTTTGCTGCGTCATAAATCCCGGCTATTACATTGTGGCCTCCCGGAGCCGGGCCCCCTGAAAAGACAATCCCGATATTGCGTTTATTGCAATATTTCTCTCTGGAAAGAACATCCGGAGAACTGATACCTTCCACAAACTGCACCTTGTTCCCAATGATGTCGAACAGGCGTCTTTTTGCTTCCTTGTCAATTTCAAAAACGAACTGATCCGTATCTTTCAGCTTCGTAAATTCATTTAAGAACACTTTGCAGACGGAAGGCTTGTTTTCCCTCCTTGCAACAAGCTCATGGTTAACATTACTGACAACTTTATTAATGACGGGATTTGTTTCAATATGGTGGATAAATTTGATACTTTCTTTGCCTTGCATAAATATCCTCGTAACTATTTTCCAGAAATGCGATTGATAGTTCTACAGGCTGGTTATCGCCACTCATAACTTCCGCTAAATATTAATGTCAAGAATATTTGAATAAAACACCGGAACGACTGCGATGCTTTTATCATATTTCTCCCGCATATAAAGAAATTGTGATATTTTACAGTTTTTTTTTATAATATATCAATAACATTATCAATACATATATCCGAAAATGATTCAAAGACTGCTTTACTTTGTAGTCCATTTGATATACAAGCACATTCAAATCTTCAAAACATAGATGGTTTCGTAAAAAGTCATAAACGAACTGATTTTTTGATTTTTGGGAAATTGATTTTTCAAGATTTTAATCGTTAAAATAGATTTTCATGCTTAGTTGTTCTGCCACAGAGGCATGCGGTTTTTTTACGAGAGAAAATCTTGTTTCCGGCATAATCAGTCATCAAGGAGAAATGTGATGCGGGAAAAGAAAGAGGCGGTAGAAGTAGTATGCCCGAAATGCAAACGAACGGAAATCATTTACATACCAAAGGAAGATATCCCGAAATGCCCGGATTGTAAAATTAAAATGATAATACGGGAACTTCTGACAGAAGGTAAATCTTATTGATTTATATATAATTATTTAACTAAAACAGCAACTAAGTAGGAGGAGTTAATGAAAAAATTCTTCAAATTAACATGGGTACCGGCAGCAATTATTTTATCCTTATTACTGGTTTCAGGATGTGGAAACAAGGAAGAAAAGAAGACGGGAAGTCAGACTGTAACATCGGGTGACAGCGTTCGTATGCAACTTGTAAAACAATCGACTCTGGAACAGATCCTCCAGCGAGGAGAACTCCGCGTTGGATTTGAAGCCGGATATATGCCGTTTGAAATGACCGATAAAAATGGAAATTTTGTTGGATTTGACATTGATATAGCAAAGGAAATGGCACAGGCCCTCGGAGTTAAATTTGTTCCGGTGAACACAGCCTGGGATGGAATTATTCCGTCTCTTATTACGGAGAAGTTCGACATAATCATGAGTGGAATGACGGTAACCCAGGAAAGGAACCTCAAAATTAATTTCGCCGATCCTAACATTGTTGTCGGCCAGACAATTTTAATTAACAAAAAACATAAAGGCGCAATAAAATCGTACAAAGACCTTAACAACCCTAAATATACGATTACCTCGAAACTAGGCACAACAGGCGAGCAGGCAGTAAAAAGAGTCATACCGAAAGCAACATACAAATCTTTTGAAACAGAACCCGAAGCAGCTCTTGAAGTAGTTAACGGTAAAGCGGATGCCTTTGTCTACGATCTCCCATACTGTGTGGTTTTCATGGCCCAGCAGGGAGCAGGAAATCTCATATTTCTCGATACGCCCTTTACTTACGAACCGCTTGCCTGGGCTGTAAGAAAAGGTGACCCTGACTTCATAAACTGGCTCAACAACTTTTTGAGACAAATAAAAAATGATGGCAGATACGACAAGGTTTATGACAAGTGGATAAAAAATACGGACTGGATAAAAGATGTTCAGTAGCACAGTCTGACTTTTATAGCCGGCGGGGATTTTAATTTCCTGCCGGCTATAAATTTATACAATATAAAAAATTTGCATATATAGGATATTTATAAATATTTTAATAAAGCAAACTCAATAAAAATGAACCAATCTGTAATACCAAAAACAAAACAGAATAAAAAAACTGCCGTCTACTTTGTCTGGGTGGGTGTTTTTTTCCTCTGCATTGCTGGAATGATATCAGGTTTATATTATTCAACCATAAAAATTGATTATGTGTGGCGCTGGTACCGTATCCCGCAGTATTTCGCATTCAAGGAAAAGATTGAAATAAAATCCCAGATTGACGGGAAAATAACAGATATATCACTTAAGGATGGCAAGGCTGTCATTACCGTCAAAACGGAAAGAGAAGACAAAACCATTGATATTCCTGAAGGCGACCTAAAAGTATCTAAAGGCGATTTTGTTTATCCAGGCTACATCCTGGCTTCCCAGGAAAACTGGAAACCCGGCATCCTGATGCAGGGTTTATGGCTTACAATAGAAGTGAGTTTAATATCCACACTCCTTGGAATACTGATCGGACTTTTCGGCGGGCTTGCCCGTTTGTCATCAAATCCTGCATTCAAATGGTTCTCCATAACATATATTGAAATCATCCGCGGATCTCCTCTGCTCGTACAGATTTTCATATGGTACTTTGTACTCGGCACACTGATAAATACTATTCTGAGCAAATATGGTATCAGTTCTATACCACCCCTGTGGTACGGTGTAGCCGCTCTTGCCTGTTTTACAGGAGCTTATGTTGCTGAAATCGTAAGAGCCGGAATTCAATCGATACACCGAGGCCAGGTCGAAGCTTCAAGATCTCTGGGTATGACGTACGCTCAGTCGATGAGATATGTTATTCTTCCTCAGGCATTACGCAGGATACTTCCTCCACTTGCAGGCCAGTTTATCAGCCTGATCAAAGATTCTTCACTGCTCGGAATTATTGCTGTAAGGGAACTTTCCAAAGCCACAAGGGAGGTTGTTACAACCAGCCTTCAGCCTTTTGAACTCTGGTTTGTCTGCGCACTTCTATATCTTTTTCTCACATTTACACTCTCCATGTTTGTTCAATACCTTGAAAGGAGGACGGCAGTATAGTGATAGAGGTTCAAAATGT
This sequence comes from Desulfobacteraceae bacterium, assembly GCA_003818505.1. GTDB lineage: Bacteria > Desulfobacterota > Desulfobacteria > Desulfobacterales > RPRI01 > RPRI01. The sequence goes on from RPRI01000078.1 coordinate 11,463, forward strand.
TTATAAAACCTTTCTGGTTCCTCATATTGTTCAGGCACTTATAAATGTTTCATGCAAAATAGAAGCAGGAGAAGTGGTAGTGGTTATCGGACCGTCCGGATCCGGTAAAAGCACTTTATTAAGATGCCTTAATCATCTTGAAACAGCTGACAGTGGAAAGATCTTTATTGAAGGGATTGATATTCTTGATCCTAAAACAGATATTAATAAATTAAGGGCTGAGGTAGGCATGGTTTTTCAGTCCTTCAACCTCTTTCCTCACAAAAATGTTTTTGAAAATATTACACTAGCTCAAAAAATAGTCCGCAGAAGGACAAAGACCGAAGCTGCGGATAAAGCATTTTCATTGCTGAACAAAGTCGGAATAAAAGATAAAGCGAATGTATATCCCGACCAGCTTTCCGGCGGGCAGCAGCAGCGTGTGGCTATAGCAAGAGCCCTTGCTATGGATCCCAAAATCATGCTTTTTGATGAACCGACATCGGCCCTTGATCCTGAAATGATCGGAGAAGTTCTTGAAGTCATGAAAAATCTGGCAAGAGAAGGCATGACTATGGTTGTTGTCACGCATGAAATGGGATTCGCAAAAGAAGTTGCTGACAGGGTCATTTTCATGGACATGGGAGCTATTGTCGAAGAAGGAACACCGGAGCACTTTTTTACAAGCCCTGTAAACGAAAGGACAAAACTTTTCTTAAGCCAGATATTATGATTTTTTTATCGATTAGCTCCCTGCAAAGAAAAATTGTATTAAATTCAGCATATTTGCAACTGGAAAGCACCATATCTTGTATTTTTTATATCATAGCACACCTTCTATTGTGTTTTTTCCTTTACAATCAGTTTCCTTTCTGCTAAACTCCTTTAGGTAAAATAGAGAACTTTTGATAACTCGCATTTGCCATGCTGGACTGTTAGAACACTGCTGAATTTCAGGTAATTTTCTATAAAACTTCGAGAAGGCACCGAATGGATAATATATGTCATACAGGCGAAAAGGATATATTGCGTCGTTGGAATAACTTCTCCGTGGCTATACGGATTTCAGAATGTCCGCTTTAGGAGGACCACTGCCAACAAAGAGTTATTTATGATTCCTGCGGTTCTCACGCGCTCAGATGTCCCGACTGGCCTCTTGATAAGATGTTGCACAAAGATCTCAGAATAATATCTGATAAATACAATGTTTATTATATTTCTGTTAACAATTTACATGGGGGGCATGACCTTATATGAAACTTAAATCGCTGGAAATAAGCGGATTTAAATCCTTTATAGACAAGGCCAACATCGAATTCCCTCCCGGTATCTGTGCGATTGTTGGTCCGAATGGTTGCGGCAAGAGCAATGTTGTCGATGCATTAAGATGGGTCATGGGCGAACAAAGCGTTAAACAGCTTCGCGGAAAATCCATGGAAGACGTCATATTTTCAGGCACCAACGGAAAACCGCCGTTAAATATGGCTGAAGTAACGTTGACTCTGGCAAATGATAACGGATCAGCACCTGAAGAGCTCAAGCACTTCACGGAAATCATGCTGACAAGACGCCTGTACCGCTCAGGAGAAAGTACATACCTGTTAAATAAAAGACCCTGTCGTCTTAAAGACATCCATCATATTTTTTTAGGCAGCGGCCTCGGCCCGAAATCATATGCCGTAATACAGCAGGGTAACATTGGAGCCATTATCGATGCCGGGCCTGAAGAAAGAAGATTCTTTATAGAAGAAGCTGCTGGAGTCACCCGCTATAATACCCGCAAAAATGAGGCATTGCGTAAAGTAGAGGCTACAAACCAGAATCTTTTACGCGTAACAGACATAATTTCAGAAATCAACCGGCAAATGTCTGGATTAAAGCGCCAGGCCAGAAAAGCAGAGATTTACAAAAATTTCCAGGAACGCATGAAAAAACTGGATACATTTATTACGATCTATTATTTCGATGAATACACGGGACAGATAGATGAAACTGATGCAATATTGAAAGATCTGAAGGATGTCGATATTGGGCACGTTTCACAACTCCGTAAACTGGATGCTGTTGTAGAAGAGATAAAACTGAAACTTTCCCAAAAAAACCAGGAAATATCCGAGCAAAAATCAGGTATATTTGAAATCCAGCGCAATGCGGACAAGCTGGAAAACGATCTGCTGCACCTTCGTAAAGATGAGGAGAGGCTTATTACCGAGATATCGGAGCTTGAATCAGCACGTACAGGACTCGATGAAAGAAACTGCAAAATCCTCTCTGAAATATCCCAGGTCGAATCTCAGAGTATATACATCAACGATGAAATACAGGTAACCCGCTCGGGTCTTAATAAAGAAAGAGATGCTTCTCTGGATATACGAAGCAGGTTGTCGGAGCTAAACAAAGAGCTTGATTCATGCAAAACGAATCTTATGAATCTTATTGCTCACGAAGCACGATACAAGAATATCTACCAGAATGCGACAAGCAACAGGGAAAACCTCAGAAGGCGGCTCAAAAGAGCTGATGAAGAATATGCCGTTGCTGTAAAAAAAGTTTCCGAATTGAAGGGCATAGAGACAAAAGCAGGAGATGAACTTAAATCATGCAGACAAAGGATAAATGAACTGGATAAGGAAATAAGCGGAGCCAAACAGCTGCTTTCTGAAAAAAGCTTGCTGCTTGGCCGCCAGGTAAAGAAAGTACAAACCCTTGAGATGGAACGGAACAAGGTAAAATCGAGATATACTGCCTTAAAGAAAATGGAAGATAATTTCGAGTGGTATAAAGACGGTGTCAGAGCTATAATGAAAAACCGAAGCGGGCAGGACGGGGTTGACAACAGCATAGCTGGCAGTATTATCGCGCTTATGGCTGATATCATCGAACCAGAACCTTCCTTTGAAACAGCAGTAGAAACAGCGCTGGGTGAATCTCTTCAATATATACTCGTCCAGGATCAAAATACAGGTCATTCGCTGATTCAATTTCTGCAACAAAAGAACGCCGGCCGCAGCGGATTCATTCCCATATCATCCATCAGAAAGCCGGAATGCGAACATTATAAAAAGCCCGACTCTTCAAAACTGCTTTTAAACCATGTTGCAGTCAAACCGGGATTCGAAAAAACGGTTGAAACCCTTCTCGGGCATGTCATTATTGCCCAGGATATAAACGAAGCGCTTGATATTTATAACGGCAACGGTTCTTTTCAAACGGTTGTCACGAAAAATGGTGCGATTATTTCTCACCATGGAACAATGACAGGCGGTAGCAATGATAGCAACGCAGGAATCCTCGCAAAGAAGCATGAGATTAAAGCGCTCGAAAAACAGATATCTGTTCTCGACACGGAGAGTGAAGAGGCCCATACAGTTCAAAAATCTCTTGAGTCTGAATTAAAGGCAGCTGAAATAGCCCTGCAGAAACTGAAGGAGCAAAACAACAGGGCCGTGCAGGATGAGCTTGAAGCGGAAAAATTTCTTTACAAGACATCCGAAGATTTAAAGCATGCAACACGCCACATGGAAATCGTCCAACTCGAACAGGAACAGCTAATTGGTGAAGAAAGTGATATTGATGAAGAGATAGTCAAGTACAACGAAGCGCTCTCAAGGATCGAAAGCGAAGTTTCAGCCGCCCGCGAACAAACGGAGGCAATCTCCGGGAAAATCGGCGCTGCAACATCAGAAATTGCATCCTATGATCAAAAGGTTGTCGATCTTAAGCTAAAGCTTACGTCCCTAAACGCCAAACTGGAAAATGGAAATAGTTCGTTAAAAAGACTCAGGGAATTCCACGATGATGGAATAAGGCAGATAGAGATGCTCGGACGAGAGATAACTGAGAAGATTCGGAAAATCGAAGCATCAAAACTCAAGATAGCCGAAAATGAACTTGCGCTTAAAGGAATGTACGACAAAATAAAGATTATCAGGCAAGCGCTTGACTACAACGAAGCCGATTATAATTCCATTGATACCAGACTGAAAGAGCATGACGGCTTGATTTCAAGCGTCAAAAATGAGCGGGAGCAGATTTTAGAAAAACTGCGTTTGCTTGAAATTGAACAGTCTCAAAGACATATACAGCGGGAAAATATCGCAAAAAGATTCGAGGAACGTTACCAATCTCCTCTTACAGATGCAAGATACGTTTCAGAGACGTCAGGCGACAAGCCGCAAACTACCATTGATGAAATGGAAGCGGAACTTGACAGGTGCAGGAAAAAAATCGGGGATTTTACGGATGTAAACCTCGGCGCTATCAAAGAATACGAAAATCTCAAGGAACGCTTTGATTTTCTGTGCGGTCAGCGTGACGACCTTGTGAAAGCTGTTGATGACCTGCATAAGGTCATAAGGAAGATAAATAAGATATCCCAGGAAAGGTTTTTAAACACCTTCAACGAAGTCAATAAAAAAATAGCTGAAGTTTTTCCGAGTCTTTTTGAAGGAGGCACAGCCAATCTCGTTCTGACGGAACCGGATAAGCCGCTTGAAACAGGGGTCGAATACATGATACATCCGCCCGGGAAAAAGCTTACAAGGATGAGCCTTCTTTCAGGTGGGGAAAAAGCTCTTTCTGCAATAGCCTTCATATTTGCAATATTTCTGCTTAAACCGGCTTCCTTCTGCATCATGGACGAAATTGACGCTCCTCTCGACGATTCCAATGTATACCGGTTTAACAATCTTCTGAAAATCATAGGCGGAAAATCACAGATAGTAATGATAACGCATAACAAAAAGAGTATGGAGTTTGCAGATATGCTCTTCGGGATAACCATGGAGCAGATGGGCATTTCAAAAGTTGTTTCCGTCAGCCTCGAAAAGCCAAAAGGAATGATCAATGAAAATTAAAATGCTTATCCCCGTGAGAATTGCATGAAACTGGGCTGGTTTAAAAAAGCAAACCATCCGGAAACAGGAGAAATTAAGTCCTCGGGTTCCGAAAGTTACTTCAAGCGACTGAAAGAGCGCCTTTCAAAAACCCGTAAAACGCTCTCGGGTGGGCTGGAAAAATTATTTTCAGGGAAACAAGGCATAGATGATAATTTGCTGGAAGAACTTGAGGAACTTCTGATAACATCGGATATCGGCATTCAGACTGCGACAGGACTTATCAAAAGTTTATCCCAGAAGGCTTCAGTTATTTCCGGCCCCGATCAGATAAAAGAACTTCTTAAGCAGGAATTGATAGCTCTATTGAACGACCCGGCTCCCTTACAGCAAAAGCAGGAAAGCAAGCCACACGTTATAATGGTTGTAGGGGTTAACGGGGTCGGTAAAACTACAACCATAGGAAAGCTTGCAACAAAATATGCGGCTGCCGGCAATAAAGTTTTGATTGCAGCTGCAGATACTTTCCGTGCTGCGGCTGTCGAGCAGCTCACAATATGGGCTGAAAGGGCCGGAGCTGATATTGTAAAACACAGGGAAAACGCAGATCCTGCGGCAGTGGCCTATGACGCCATTGAAGCTGCTCTGGCAAGACATATTGATGTGGTCATTGTCGATACTGCCGGGAGACTCCATACCAAAACAAACCTTATGGAGGAGCTTAAAAAAATAAAAAGGTCCGTTTCAAAAAAATTGCCTTCTGCGCCACACGAAATATTGCTCGTCCTCGATGCCACAACAGGACAGAACGCCCTGTCTCAGGCAGGGCTTTTTAATGAAGCAATAGGAATTACAGGCATAGCACTCACAAAGCTTGATGGAACCGCCAAAGGCGGAATTGTCATAAGCATATGCAACACCCATAAGTTGCCGCTCAAATATATAGGGATAGGCGAGAGCATCGATGACCTGCAGGAATTTGACCCGGTATCCTTTGTTAATGCTCTCTTTTAATCCGAGCAATGAAGGCCTTTCGGAATGTTTCCCGCTTGCCACTCGGGTTAATTTTTTACTCCGAGATAGTTTTATCTTTCCTGCAACCGGTTTAAACACAAGCGCAGTATAGTTTGAGAGAGGCTGTAACAAAAAAAGTGTTGCAGGATGCCGATTTTCACTTGACATCAAAATATTCCTGCTATATTTGCAGGACAGTTGAGGTTTTCAACGTTAACCATCAATAATAAAAGGGGGGAAATGCACTATGACAAAAGCTGAATTGGTAGACAAAGCAGCACAGGATGCCGGTATTTCCAAAGTCGCGGCTGCAGCTGCACTCAATTCTTTCATGGACGGCATCACGAAAACTCTTAAGAAAAAAGACGGCAAGGTCACTCTGGTCGGCTTCGGCACTTTTACAAAAGTCCAGAGAAAAGCCAGAAAAGGCCGCAATCCTCAAACAGGCGAACCCATCAAAATCAAAGCCTGCAGCGTTGTTAAATTCAGACCCGGCAAGAAACTCAAAGGAAAAGATTAATCGATATTCGATCAGGGGCGGTTTATTTTTATTTGTCTAAAATTAAAAATAGGCCGCCTTTTTTTATCCAAATGTTATATCAAACACCAGGAATTCTCCTGTATAATTTTCTTCAGCAACATCAATTCTGCTCACCCTTGAATGCGAAGGGCCTTTTTTACACCACTCGATAACAGCAATGACATCGCTTTTTTCTCCTTCAAATACCGCTTCCACAGTTCCATTTCTGTTATTTCTTACCCAGCCTAAAACGCTATAACTCTCCGCAACCCGTTTTGTTTCCATCCTGAAGCAAACGCCTTGGACCTTGCCTGAAACAATGACATGAGACCTAACATTTTCAGTCATATTATTATCCTCAATATGCCTGTCGGGCTGTAAGTTTCAACCGAATCAACGAAACCTTCGTAACACCTGTTCTTAATAGGTGCGAGTCGCGGCGAATATGAGTTATCAAATCTCTCTCATGCTTCAAGTATCGCCCTGAGAGTATTCTCGTCAATGATTTCAACACCGAGAGCCATTGCCTTTTCCAGCTTTGACCCAGGTGATTTGCCTGCCGCAAGATAATCTGTTTTTTTACTCACAGACTCACTGACCTTTCCGCCCAGCATTTTGATTCTTTTTACGGCTTCATTTCTTGTCATGGTGTCAAGGATACCGGTTAAAACAAAAACTTTTCCATCCAGTGTCGCCTTTTTATTATTTTTCTCGAAAAGAATTTTAACACCGCCTTTTAAAATACGGTCAATTTTTTTGCGGTTTTTCTCCCGACTTAAAAATTCCATAAGGTTCTGAGCCGCTACAGGGCCTATTCCTTTAATTTCTTTTAGTTCATCAAATGTAGCACTAAAAAGGCTTTCAAGACTTCCGTATTTCAAAGAAATTATTTCTGCAATATGCTCTCCCACATGACGTATTCCGAGAGCATACAGAAAACGTGCAAAAGATATGCTTTTGCTCTTTTCAATTGCTTCTGCAAGATTCTCCGCAGATTTTACCCCCATGCCTCCGAGACCTTCAATTTTCTTTTTATCGAGATAAAATATATCCGCATAGGAAGAAAGGAGGCCGTTGTCGAAAAGCTGACCGATCAGTTTTTCTCCCAATCCATCTATATCAAAAGCCCTCTTTGAAGCAAAATGTTCCACCTGAGCCTTAATTTTTGCCGGGCAGAACTCATTATTGCATCTGACAGACGCTTCTTTTTCATCACGAACTACTGGGAAACTGCATGAAGGACAGTTCTCGGGCATATTGAAAACTTTTTTATCTCCGTTTCTTGCCGTATCAATAACTTTAATAATCTCCGGGATAACATCCCCGGCACGCTGAACAAGTACCGTATCTCCGATCCTGATATCCTTTCGCCTGGCCTCATCTTCATTATGAAGTGTAGCTCGGTTTACGTTTACACCTCCGATATTGACCGTTTCAAGATGCGCAACAGGGGTAAGAGCTCCGGTGCGCCCTACCTGCACAGAAATATCCAATATCTTTGTTGTTTCCTGTATCGCCTTGAATTTGCAGGCTATTGCCCATTGAGGCCATTTTGCGGTTGAACCGAGCTGGATCTGAAGGATTAAACTGTCGACCTTGACCACCATCCCGTCTATATCATATGGAAGTTCATAACGTCTCTTTTCAAGATCCCTGTAGTATTCGATGACATCCTCTATTCCGATCTTAGGCTTTATGTGCGAGTTTATCCTGAACCCATGTTCTCTCAATGCACAAAGCAGTTCCCAGTGAGACCCGATATCCATTTTACTCGCCTCACCTGTTCCATAAAAGAAAATTTCAAGAGGGCGGGCCGCCGTTACTTTTGAGTCGAGCTGCCTTAAAGAACCTGCAGCGGCATTTCTCGGGTTTGCGAATAAAGGCAGACCCTGCTCGGACATATCTTCGTTAAGACTTCTGAATCCTTCTCTGCTTATAACGATCTCCCCTCTAACTTCGAGGTGGGATGGAATCTTTTCGCTTTCGCTCCGGTTCAGAAGCAAAAGAGGGACCGTGCGTATCGTCCTGACATTTGAAGTTATATCCTCACCCGTATCGCCGTCACCCCTAGTCGATCCTACGGCAAGCTTTCCGTCTTCGTAGACCAATTCCACAGCCACACCGTCCATTTTAGGTTCAGCCGTGTAAAGGATATCTCCGTCCGTTCCAAGCTCCTTTTTCACTTTCTTATCGAAGTCGCGGATATCAGATTCAGAAAATGCGTTTTTTAGACTCAGCATCTTGATTGTATGCTTTATAGTCCCGAATTTTTTCAAGGGAGGAGCGCCGACACGAACAGACGGTGAATCCGGACTTACAAGCTCGGGATATGCCTTTTCGAGCTCAATCAGCTCATTCATCATTCTATCGTACTCTGAATCAGATATTTCAATATCATCCACAGCATAATAGAGATAATTATGCCTGTGGAGTTCCTCTCTCAGGTTTATAATTCTTTTAACAATATTCGGATCTATAAATTCTGACATATTTTTATCAAAGCCTCGCACACAGCGGCCCTGCTCTCCCGGAAACGGTTATCCCTGAAACCGGGCTTCCATGTCAATGTTGATATTTCATCGGAAACAACGAGAATTCCGGCAGCTTCAATATTTCTGAATCCTGCCGCCGAATAAATTGCGGAAAGCTCCATTTCAACTCCCAGTACATTTTTTTCTTTGTAAAAAGCGACTTTTTCGGGTGTCTCTCTGTAAATGGCATCTGTGGACCAGACAGCCCCTTCATGAAAATTAATGGCACTTTGTCTTAAAAGGTCCTTTATTGTTTCGGTTAAAGCAGATGACGGAAGCGCGACACCATTACTGGATATCTCATCATATCCGTAATGTTTTGAAGTGCCCTCGTCGACAAAAGCGGATGTGGCGACAATAATATCGCCAATCTTAACCGAATCGGAGACCGCCCCGCACCAGCCGTAAAATATTATTTTATCTGCGCCCCAGACCGCAAGAGTTTCAAGAAGCATTACCGCATAAGGAGCTCCCGCAAAAGGGCCTGTAATGGAAAAATTATACTCAGGGCAGACAGGAGAGAAATGCCTGCTGTAATGCAATCCACGCGACTGGTCATCCCTCATATCTATCAGGCTGCAAATGCAATCGAGATCCACCCTACTGCTTATCATCAGCGCAACCGGTTTAGGATCGGGAGGATTCCTTCCTTTGACAGGTTTTACAATCTCATCATCTTTGAGCATGCGTTAAACCCCGTCGGCAGAAAACGGAACATAATGAAAATGCATCACAGAAGACAGCCAGCAACCTTAAGACCTTTTATTGCAGCCTCCTGTATTTACCGGGGGCCGGCAAGTTTCGATAATTCGTCTTTCACTTCATCAATGATATCATAGAACCACATGAGGTCTTCTATTGTGAGACGTCCTGCCTTCCGCTGGCTTTCATTTCCGTCTTTTCGAATAAATACCCTGGGACCTATCTGAAGCTTCGGTTCACCTTCACCATACCTGTTTATGGAAACAACAAGACCTGTTTCCTCACACCTCCACTCTTTAAGTATTTTATCCATCTCGGGATCAAAGGGCATTTTATCCTCCATCATTTTTATATTTTTGAAAAATCGGCAAACAAGGCAAAAAGGCCGGAAACAGATCCAAGCAGTGCAAGCCGGTTTTTTCGCACATCCTCATCGTCCGCCATTACAAGAACACCTTCAAAAAAAGCATCAACTGGATTTTTCAGGGAGGCAATATCGAGAAGGGCCTGTTCAAAGTCACCTTTTTGTAGATTTTCCGATACCCTGCTTTTTACATCCCCGTAAGCAGCAAAAAGAGTTGATTCGCATTCCTTTTCAAACAATCTCTCATCTACTTCGCTCAAGTTGCCGGCAGCACTTTCCGGAGCCGACTTTCTTATTATATTGACAACACGCTTAAAGGCAACTGCAAGCGGCTCAAAATCGGGAGCGGTTTTTAACTTTTCAAGCGCCTTAACTCTGTTCCACACATTCGGCACATGATCGACGGAAACATTTACAATCGCTGAAACGACCTCTTTTGAATAACCCTGTTCAGTAAGCATGTGCGACATTCGGTTTTGCAGGAAATGATATACCATCTCTGTCGTGTTTTCTCTCTCATTCGTTTTATTTATACCAAACAGTAAAAGGCTTTTATCGATAAGAAGTTTCATTGAGAACGAAAATTTCTTTTCGAGCATTATCTGGATTATGCCGATCCCCTGACGTCTCAGGGCATAAGGATCCGAAGCTCCTGTGGGTATGAGTCCCGCCGAAAAACAACCGCAAATCGAATCAATCTTATCTGCAATTCCGACAATTGCGCCTACTATAGTTTCAGGAAGTGATCCCCCGGAGTAAGTAGGCCTGTAATGTTCTTCAATAGCAATAGCCACATTCCTCTCCTCACCTGCATTCATGGCATAAATTCTTCCCATGACACCCTGCAATTTGGGAAATTCTCCCACAACGTGGCTCACAAGATCGGCCTTGCACAACCTGGCGGCTCTTAACGCCTGTTTTTTGATTTCAGGATCATCGGATATTTCTTCAGCGAGATATCCTGCGATCTTCTCAATCCTTTCCGTTTTTTCATACATAGACCCCAGCTTTGCCTGAAAAAGAACGCCTTTAAGCTTTTCAACCCGTACATCAGGAGGGACATTGATATCACTTCTATAAAAAAATCTTGCATCTTCAAGGCGCGCCCTCAAAACTCTCTCATGCCCCTTTGTAACAAGCTGCATGTTCTTGGCCCGGGTATTATTAACGGCAATAAAACATGGTAAAAGACGCCCCTTTTCATCGGTCACGGCAAAATACTTTTGATGCTCACGCATTGAATTTATGAGGATCTCATCGGGTACCTCAAGATATCC
>RPRI01000079.1 GCA_003818505.1 Desulfobacteraceae bacterium
GATCTTTTTATAGCCGCGCTCGGGGAAAAAGCTAAAACCGCAGCTCTTGAATGGTCATGCGCCCTGAGCCTTTACGGGATAAAGACTGAAACCGACTATTCAAATAAGGGATTGAAAGGGTTGATGAAGAGAGCGGACAGGCTCGGAGCAGGCAATGTTCTGATTGCAGGAGAGAAGGAGCTTGATGAAGGCGCTGCGGTTTTGAGAAACATGTCGACTAAAGAGCAGATTCCCATTAAGATTGACGGTATCATCGAGAATCTTAAAGCAAAACTGGCGGCTTCGTAAAAAGCAATTTTATGCCGTTTTGCGGCAATCTATATTCAACGAACTCGTTGGAAGTCTGAATATTCTCTCTTAATGAGCTTTTTGGGGATTTTTAAATCACTTTGCTAAATCACAAGAAGGTTTGGGCTGACGCCCTCAAAGGCTTGTGATTTTTAACGCTCAAGTTCTTTAAAAATCTGTTTCCCAAAAATCTCAAATCCGTTAGCATATAACTTCCAACTGGTTCATTATAATCGATGAGTTCGTTGGAAGTCATTCTGCTTTGTTGCGCTTCATCTTTCGTCATTGCAGCGTACTAATATTGTACGCTTCATGCCTCAATATTTGCGCGCCTTGCATAATGAGCTTTTTACTTTGACGTCAGAATAACCATAGTTGGTGAAAAGGCATCAGCTCGCTGCCTGAACATTCTGAACTGATATTTTATCAGGATTTGATATATAATTTGAAAGGAATCAATTAATTGACCGATATACTTGGAACAATGAGAAGAACCAATAACTGCTGCGAACTGGTATCGGAGGATGCGGGTTCTGAAGTCGTTCTCATGGGATGGGTTCAGAGAAGGAGAGATCACGGAGGGGTGATCTTTGTCGATCTGCGGGACAGGGAAGGAATTACGCAGGTTGTTTTCAATCCGGATTTTAATAAAAATGTACACGAAAAAGCACATGCCATAAGAAGCGAGTATGTAATCGGTATCCGCGGAAAAGTATCGATGCGCCCCGAAGGGATGTTAAATCCGAACCTTAAAACCGGGGAGATAGAAGTTTTCGCGACGGAGCTTAAAATATTGAATGAAGCGAGTACGCCGCCGTTTTTGATTGAAGATTCTGTGGATGTTTCAGAAAATGTGCGCCTAAAGTACAGGCACATTGATTTAAGGCGCCCGAACATTCAGAAAAATCTGATATTAAGACACAAGGCTGCTGCATCGGTCAGGCAGTACTTAAACGGTCTGGGATTTATCGATATTGAGACGCCTGTTTTAACGAAAAGCACTCCGGAAGGCGCGCGGGATTACCTTGTGCCGAGCCGGGTCAACCCGGGGATGTTTTATGCGCTTCCCCAGTCACCTCAGCTTTTCAAGCAGCTCCTCATGGTATCCGGTTTCGACAGGTACTACCAGATTGTCCGCTGCTTCAGGGATGAGGACCTGAGGGCCGACCGGCAGCCTGAATTTACCCAGATAGATATCGAGATGAGCTTTGTGGGTGAAGAGGATATCATGGGAATCGCAGAAGGCATGATAAAGACTATATTCAAGGATGTTCTCGGGAGGGATGTCGGGACTCCTTTCCAGAGGCTTTCATATGCCGAAGCAATGGACAGATTCGGGCTCGACAAGCCGGATCTTCGTTTCGGGCTTGAGCTGAAAGATGTTTCGGATATCGTAAAGACTTCAGGGTTTAAGGTTTTTGCCGATGTTGTAAAGAAAGGAGGGATTGTCAAAGCCCTGAATGCGAAGGGATGCGTTGAATTCTCGCGGAAAGAAATTGACGATCTCACCGAATTTACCGCGGTATACAGGGCAAAGGGACTTGCCTGGATAAAAGTTAAGGAAGAAGGATGGCAGTCTCCGATCGCAAAATTTTTTACCGATGAGGAAAAGGACAAACTGGCAAAACGCATCGGCATGGAGAAAGGAGATCTCGTCTTTTTCGTGGCCGATGAGCCCAAAATAGCAAATGATGCGCTGGGGCATTTAAGGAATCACATTGCCGGAAAGCTGAAACTGATTGATGAAAAGGAGTTCAGATTCCTCTGGGTCACTCAGTTCCCGATGGTGGAATATGATGAAAATGAAAAAAGATACCAGGCCATGCATCATCCCTTCACTGCGCCTCTTGAGGAAGATTACGGGCTGCTTGAGGAGAACCCGCCTGCCGTCCGTTCAAGGGCTTATGACCTTGTTCTAAACGGTTCAGAAATCGGAGGGGGAAGCATACGTATACATCAGAAAATATTGCAGGAAAAGGTTTTTGCGGCTCTCGGCATGTCGCCTGAATCTTACAATGAAAAATTCGGTTTTCTGCTTTCGGCTCTTGATTCGGGAGCGCCTCCTCACGGTGGAATCGCCTTCGGATTCGACAGGCTGGTCATGATGCTGTGCGGCGGGTCTTCCATAAGGGATGTCATAGCCTTTCCGAAGACACAGAAGGCGGCATGCCTTCTCACAAACGCGCCGTCTGAGACGAGCAAGGCGCAATTAGACGAGCTTTGCCTTAGAATCAAAACGGTTAAGTCATGATCGGATGCCGGTTTTTTGCGTATCGAGCCGGAACTTTTTTCTTGACTTTGGCGGCGTTCTCTATTAGATAAGCAATCCTTTCGAAGACTGATCCCCAGTAGCTCAGTCGGTAGAGCAAGTGGCTGTTAACCACTGGGTCCGCGGTTCGAGTCCGTGCTGGGGAGCCAAACCGGGTCAAAACTGGGCACTCTTTCAAGGTGTTCACGTTTTGTTGACATATGAAGTGCGCTTGCCATGGCAGAATAACTGCCGGACAGGCGCACTTCTTTTTTATCCACCCTGATTTCACTTACCAATAATTTCAAGTATTCTTTCCCGAAGTTTGAACCTTTATCCCGGAATATATCCTTTAACGCCAAACTGAAGGCTATAATATTTTTCTTGCCGAGTTTAGACACCGGAAGTTCTTTTTTTCGCCTGAGTCCAGCTATTTCAGTCAATATTTCCTGCCGTCTTGCATGATGTTTGTGGACTCTTTCTTGAAGAGTTGCATCCAATGGCAAAAATTCTTTTTCCACAGCCTCATAAAGCCTGTCAGTCTGTTGCTTTATTGCATCAAGCTCCTTATTTAATTTTCTCAACTTTTCATCGTAATCAGTGTCAGAATGATTTAAATTTTGCCGAAGTTCCTTGAGCATGATTTCCAGACGTTTTGGGGTAAAAACCTTATTCGATATTGTTTCCAGCACCAGACTATCCAGCTTTTCCATAGGAATATTATTATTACTGCAACAGCTTCCTTTAACGAGATTGTTTATCTTATTTGAACATTTGTAATACCGATATCTGCCACTCTTGCCGGTTGCAATGGTCATATTTGCCCCACATAAGCCGCATTTCACAAAACCGGTCAAGAGTGTGGGAGTGTTGACGATCCGGGGCGGGACTTTATCGGGGAGACGTTCGGCGAGTCTTTGCTTAACATGTGCAAAAGTTTCAGGTGTTATAATCGGCTCTATCTGGAATGTGATCCATTCCGATTCAGGTTTAACCCGCCGTGTTTTTGCTTCTATTTTGTTGAATGTGTATTCTCCGAGATATAAGCGGTTATTAAGCATGTTTTGAATAAAGGTTCTTTTCCAACTTTTTCCCCTCATGGTCAGGCCGTGTTCATTGAGATTTGCCGCGATCCCCTTTATACCCAATGCCCGGCCCTGATAGCCGTTCAGATAAAGTTGAAAGATCATGTTAACGATTGCGGACTCTGCCGGATCAATTTCAAGGCGTTTTTTATTTCCCTTATTACCCTGAATTTCCAATTCCATTTTACGGAAACCATATGGAATCTTTGAACCGTTAAAAAATCCCTTGCGTGCGTTCTCCTTCATAGCTCTTAACGTGTGTTTTCCGTTTTCCTTGCTCTGATATTCATCAAACAGGCTGAATATGCTACGGGCCATTTCACCGGCTGAATCGTCGCTTGTCTGCTGAGTGATCGAGATAACTTGCACCCCGACTTTTTTTAATTGACGTTCATAAAAAGTGAACTGGAACAAGTCACGAAAAAAACGGGAAAGACTATGAATGATAATTGCATCAAAGGGCGAAGGATTATTGCTTGCCTCGGATATCATCTGTTTAAAAACCGGGCGCCGGTCATCAGTTGCTGAGGCCCCCGGCTCGACATATTCAACAGCTACGTTATGCCCTTTTGACTTGCACCATTCCCGCATCTGTTGAAGCTGATCCGGAATAGAGAGGTCTTTTTCTGCCTGTTTTGTAGTCGATACCCTTGCATAGAGAGCAACTATCATTATTTTAATCCTCCTCGGTCATCATCAATATCTTGATTAACAAGTCATTCATATGAGCCTGAATCAATCTTATTTCTTCCAGTAGAACAGAATTATCATGTATATTTATTTTATATGTTATCTTTATGTCATTATTTATACCAGCATCATTCACTCATGATGCACCCCTTCTTTTGCTCAATATATTCCTGCCCGATCCTTACCTTTCCTTGTGATTCGTGTTTCGTAAAATCAAATCTAAATCCTTGTGCAATCCGCTTTTTCCAAACTGATCCAACGTAAGCTTCCGGAAAGCCTGAAACTGGCTTTGCGGCAACGAAGACTCGGCAAACAAAAGCACTTGGGTTAGCCGTGAATTGATAATCTGATATATTTGTTCCTTATCTACCATTCGCCGAGCTCAATTTCCTTTATTCGTTTCTCAACATCAAACTTCCATGCGAGAGGCTCATGAAGTCTCTTGATCCTATCGTCAAGAGACTTCATGGCCTCTTCGGAGTCTATTAGGTTCTTTCCGCTTTGAACGCACTGAATAGCAGCAATCCTTTTTAGATAACCATATATCGATATTGTAATTCGCATCATACGTTCATCAAGTGCGGAATTTTGTCCATATACTCGCGAAATGCCGAGATGATCCAATTTTTCAATTTGACTTATCAAATTTTTCCAAAGATCATGTAAAGGCCAACGTGAAGAATTACTATCATCATTTGCTTTTCTTAATGTGTCATGCTCTGATGCTAAATAATAAAGTAATCCACCCATATTATTTTTCAGATAATCAAAAGTCTTTATTCCAAAACTCTTTAAAACAGGTTTTCTTACTTGCCATTCTATGCGCCAGACGTTTTCATCTTGGCCCCACAGGATATAAAACCATACCTTGTCGCTCTGTTGTTTAATCTCGGCCACTTTGTCATAAACGCGTAAAACAATATCACCTCTGCCTAAGACGAAAGTCTGCACCCGGCCATTTTCCCTGTATTGACTGTCTTTACTGGAACGACTTACAAAACTGTTTTCGTCAAAATCAACTTCCTTGAGATTGTAGTCAAAGCTGAAATCGACACGTGAGAGACTTTCTTTTTTATACGGTTCATAACCGACTGAACCAGCCCACTTTATTAACTTATCATGCAGGAGAAAGGCGGATTCACGCCAAAGAGCCTGACTTCTGAAAGTTACAAAATAATTTGGTGTGTTTAATTCTCCGAATTCAATTTTGAAATCTTCGTTAGATATGACAAACGGATAACCGGAAGATGATCCATAGGGGAAAAGTAAAAAATCAGATATACCCAAGCTGATCTGCACCGGATTCTTGCTCTTTGATTGACGGATATCTTCCTTCTGTCTTGCCAGTTGCTCAAAATTTATTCCTTGCCGTATAGAGGCATTGAGAAAGTAGGCACACTGAAGGGTGTCTATACCGTGCAGCAAGAGTTTAATTTCCTGACAGTCCATTGTCTACTTTCGCCTTTTCTTTTGCTCTTCTTTGAATTTTTTCTTCAGATGTTTGGGTGGATTAATCAAATGTGTATCATTCCAATTCCCATCGCCTGAGACTTCATCTATATATTCTTTCTTATCTCGCTTCTTGCTCAACTCCTTTGCCCATGCCTTGCACTCACTGACAGGTATATAACAATAAGTGTTTGCATTGTTTGAGAGCGCCTCTTTTCCTTTGAAAAATCGAGAAGTCTTTGTCACATGGAATATGAATCCAGTTAAGCCCCCCGATTTGAGTTTCTTATGCACGCCGGGACGGGTTACATGCGCATACATAGCCACGCCACCGGGAGAAACAGCACCATCACCGTGACAGATTTCAAACACCGCGTCAGCCCATGTTTCACCAAAGTCTTCCGATCCATAGGCGCGGTAAAGCCGTGTGCCGGGGTCTGGTACACCAATAATTTCTTTAAAATGCTCAGGTATCTCCACAAACGGAAAATCTTTTCCCATATCCTGCCCCCTCATGTTTATATTTCATAAACCAAATACGCTTTACATTTTCTCATGTCAAGAAAAATAGTTTATGTTTCGTTAACTTTCTTTTTGTTAAATGGAACATTTTGATAATATTAATAAATAACATAACTTTATTTAAATAAATAATTGTGTTATGTGAATTATGTATTTTCAACCCCCCGTGTTACTGAAACGGGGAAAATTATTTATCTCACCGTCCAAAAAAACAATGAAATATTATAAAGTTTCTATATAATATGAAACACAAAATCAAAAAGTAGAAATTTTATTCCCAATCCGAGCAATATTGTAAGTCAAATGATTCATAATGTTGCATAATTATATAATATCATATATATGATGCATAATGATTATTCGATTATACATTTTGGCAACTCGTTTTCGTTCGTTTTTTTTAGATTGAAGCTCTATCGTAATAACGAGAAACAACTTAATATATAATATTAGCCAAAAGAGATTAGACGAGAACAATGAACCCAATGATTTTGCAGATCGCTGAACGACTCAAAAAACACTTTCTCCTTGAGACAGCGTCAGCTGACATCACAATTTTTTTATGCGGAGGAGCAGGTAAGAAGGAACTAGCATTTCGAAGACTTGTGGGGACATCTATCTGTAAAATCCGATCCAAGTACCGCTATTCGGTCTACTACCCCGAGGATATGTTTGTTGAATTGGTTCTAGGACATCAAAAGCAGGATTTACTCACTTTGGAGAATCTTCTCGCAAGTAGTGTAAGCGCGGTTGCAATTCTACTACAAAGTGCTGGAACATTTACCGAACTGGGTGCTTTCTCAAACCATGAACTCTTAAAGAACAAACTCGTCGTTATCGTTGACCCTAAATATCGAAAAGCCCAAAGCTTCATAAACACTGGACCACTTCGGCACCTAAAAAATGAGACATCTAGTCATGTCCTATTCGTGAAAATGACCGAGGATAATCTTGATGAAGTTGCAAGGGTGCTTGTTGAAGCAGCTAGAGCGATAGGTGCAACTCATCCGCCCCGAAGGAATCTAACAAATCCAATTCTATGTTATGAGTTCTATCTTTCATTGCTCTATGTGCTTGATCCAATTCCCAGGTGCGCGCTATCGCTGATTGCTCAGTCTCTGGAATTAAGTGATCCGCGCAGCGCAGAAACTGCGGTAGAAACTGTCATCAATGGGTTGATCAATAACGGAGATGCTTTACTTATCTCCCGTAATCTTACTATTTCGAAAAAAGGGATAGAGAAACTCATTGTTGGGGCAGGATCAATTCGGAAACTTGAAACGCTTATGGAAATGTTTTCCAGTTTGCGCATAATTGCATTGAATGGTATGTTGAGAAGGAGGTATAAACATTTTTGGGGAGAGGCAGCGTTAACTTAGTCGAATCTAACCGAGGTGAAACCCCCTCAGGGGTAGAACCAGACGTTGGATTTGGGTAGAGTTGCTCTGCCCCGCATGCGAACCGATGCTAATGCCCACACGAGGCTTTTCTCCCAGAAAAGCCTCGTGGCTTGGCTCATCGAGCCAAGCGTACTGCACTTCGTGCATTAACTTATTGAGTAAGTAATAGCTGCCTTCTCCCCTTTTACCCTATGAATAATATCGTCCACCGCATGCAACTCATAGGTTTGCCATTCTTCGACACTGTTGAGGAACTTGCAGCTCTTATCCGCATTGAGCCCGGTCGCCTTAAACTTCTTAGTATACATCCGGAACGTTTCTATCGAACCTATCATATTCGCAAGAAGTCTGGCGGGTGGAGAAAAATCAGCAGTCCATCGAAAGAACTTAAGGCCATTCAGGCATGGATCCTCAGAAATATCTTGGATAAACTCTCACCGTCACCTTTTGCCACTGCTTATCTTAAGGGGAAAAAGTTGATAGATAATGTGTCGCCGCATGCAAGTAACCGCTACTTTCTCTCTGTTGACATCAAGGATTTTTTCCCAACAGTTATGAAGGATCGGGTCTGTCTTTTATTCGAGGCATTGGGATATTCAAATCGAGCGGCATTAGCGCTTACACGACTCTGCTCGTACTTTTCAGGACTTCCTCAAGGGGGTGTAACGTCTCCGGCCCTTTCTAATTTGGTTTGTCTCCGGCTTGATCGTAGGCTTGCTGGACTATCCTCTCGCAGAAATATAGTATTCACCCGTTACGCAGACGACATGACTTTTTCGACTAACAATCGCAACGCTCTGTGTCGCTTATTGCCGTTGGTATGTGAAATCCTGAGATCGGAGTGGTTCGAGCCTAATGAAAATAAACACAGATTCTTGGGTCCCCGGGTACAGTGCAGAATTACGGGTTTGGTGAAGAATGCTTCCGAAGCGCGGTTTGGTATAGGAAAAGCCAAGAAGATCAGAATGCGCGCGATCATACACAATTTACTTGCAGAGAATAGACCACATCCTGACTACCCAACCGAGTTATCCATTATAGGTTGGCTCAGTTACCTTAAGAGTGTTGATCCAGACAGCCATAGACAAATGATGCAATACTGGGAGAAACAGAAATCCAAATATAAGCACTAATAAGAATCACTTTTATCGAACAGATTGCGTTAACCTTATGCATTGTCTATCCTGGGCACGCCGAAAATAAATAATATCAACAGTATGTTCCCAGTGCCCGGATTCATCCGTTCCGGGGAGCCAATCAATAAAAGCCCGGCTTTTTTACTTGGCGCCTTCCATATGTTTTGTTATATTTATATCCTATTATACGAAAAATCCTGGCAATTTATCGCCTATGTCAGATAAGGAAAAACATGAAAGATGATATAAAAGACAGAGCATCGATTCCCGTACAGCCTCTGCTGATTTTTTTCGCGTGTTTGGGTATGGGTATTCTGCTTGAGTATTTATTCCCATTTCATTTTATCAGCGGGGCATGGCCGCTTCGAATTGTTGCAGGGTTTTTTCTTTTTCTTGTTTCCGGTTTAATGGCCGTTAGCGCCTTTACGGCGCTTATTAAAAATAAAACTCCGTTTAACCCTCTAAAACCAACGGAAAAAATAGTATATGAGGGTTCTTTCAGGTTTTCCCGAAACCCTATGTATCTTGCCCTTCTGCTTCTGTTGAGCGGCGCTGCGATTGTAACAGGTTCTGTCTGGCTTATACCGGAGCTATTGATTCTTTTTGTCTCACTCCAATGGTTTGCAATCAGACCCGAGGAAAAATATTTAACGGATAAATTCGGTGAAAATTATTTAAATTACAAGGCCTCGGTTAGACGATGGCTTTGATGGAAAATATCCGCTTAAAAATCCTTTTTGTCTGCAGGCGCTCGAACGCCGCGGCCAAAAATCGCAAACCCCAGGGTTCCTATTACGCCGAAGATAAATGCCGTGATCAGGTTCGTTTCCGGGCTGATCAGCCAGAGAAACGCGCCGCCCATGGCCGCAATTGAAACAAAAACATCACGGATCAGATAGTAAAGGCCGAACATTCCCGCCTTGCAGTTGTCGGGGGCAAGGTCCATGATCATAGACTTTCGGGTCGGCTCGCCGAACTCCTTGAGCCCCCTGAGAATGAACGCCAGAATCAGCCATTCGAACGAGCGGCTGTACATGAGCGCCAGAGGAAAGAGCGTGAAGAATATGAATGTAATAGTGACAAATGGTTTTTTGGCGCTACGGTCCGCCATATACGCTACCGGGATGTAGACTATCACCGCGGTGGCCATCTCTATGCCGGTAAGGAGACCGAACTTGAAAGCCGATACCGGCGCGGCAATGGTTTTCATGCACCAGACTACCACAAATGCGTACGGGATCTGTTCACAAAAGCGTATAAGGATGTCGGTTATCAGGAGGTTTTTCATGTCCGGACTCATCAGGCGAAGCAATTTCAACGGGTTTTTTTCAGGAGCCAGACCGCATGAATCCGCTGAGGATGGTTCAACCGGCCGGTCATTTTCAATGAGCTGCTGTTGTAATACCAGGGCAATGGCGGACATGATAAAGGCTGCCAAAAACGCCAGGCGCACTCCGTCACTTTCCCCCCAAACGCTTATAAACATGCCGCCGAGAATAGGACCCAGGGCCATGGGAATACGGCGTACGAGGGAATGCATGCTGACGCCCATCGTGCGTTTATTCTGCGGCAATACCTTGTATAAAAGGCTCATTGTAGCAGGCAGCGATATGGCTGACCAGGAGATGAAGAGAACTGCCCCGGCCAGAACCGCCTGCCATGCGGGAATCAGGATTACCAGAAGAAAACCGGACATTGCCACTATATTGAAAATCAGAAGAGATTTTTTGATGCCGATCCGGTCGGACAGATAGCCGCCGGGAAAAGAATAGAGCGCCGAGAGCAGATTGTCCATTGCGTTAAGCAGGCCGATGGCTATCGCTCCGCCACCCAAAGCCATGATATAGATGGGCAGAAATCTTTCAGCCATGCGTTCGCCCATGCCGATAAGAACAACCATCCCGAGCATGCCGACAGTGTTACGCTGGATGGCAAGAAAACCTGATATGCGTGATCTCCTGTTTGTTGGGGTTTCCTCGGGTGACACGTCATTTCTCTTTACTGCATATTTATTATGAATTCCGGTTATTGTCAGTCATGATAGAAGCATCCATGGCAGTTGCTGATTTAATAATGCAGCAGTTGATGCTTTTGTCAAGGTTGACTGGCTTAACATTTTAAAAACATGCTTTGATACTGAAGCAAGCATAAACGTTCCGGCGGCAATACCGGAAGAATCAAATCGAACCGTTCAAATAATCATTTGATTTTTTAATAACGTAACTTTATTAAAATTAAGGATTGTGATAAGTTAATCAATATCTTTTCGCTCTGCCGTATTTTTATTTAATTGAGACTGTCGCGTCAAAGCGAGAAGCAAGTTAATATAATGTTTGATGACAGGAGAGTCAATATGATGAAAACTCCTTCTGCTGAAGTAAAGCTGCAGGCTGTAATAAAAGGCGCACGGGCGATTCTGGAGGAGAAGTCTTTCCAGAAATCTGCGCGTGCCATATTTGACTATTGCTGTGAGCTGACAGGAGCTGTTTCAGGATATGTCGCTCTGTTGAGCAGTGACGGCAAAGAGAACGAGGTTCTTTTCCTTGAGGCTGGAGGAATGCCCTGTACGGTTGATACAGAACTTCCGATGCCTATACGCGGATTACGCGCTGTTGCATACGAGACGCACAGGGCTGTATTCGACAACAATTTTATGAACAGCGACTGGATTAAGTTTCTTCCAGCCGGGCACGTGGCATTGCACAACGTCATGTTTGCGCCTCTTAATATCGAAGGGAAAACAGTGGGTATCATGGGATTGGCCAACAAGCCGTCGGACTTTACGGCTGAGGATGCCGAAATAGCAACTGTCTTTGGGGAACTGGCGGCCATAGCATTGCTAAACAGCCGCTATATCGATCTCTTGAACGAAAAAACGGAGTCGCTTGAACGAGCCCTGGCGCAGGTCAGGACATTGCACGGGCTGCTGCCCATATGTTCACACTGCAAGAAGATAAGAAATGACGAGGGCTTCTGGACTAAAGTCGAATCGTACCTGAGCGAACACACCGATGTTAAATTCAGTCACGGAATGTGTCCCGATTGCCTCAGGGAACTGTATCCAAAGTACGCGGAAACTGTTATGGACCGGCTGAAGACACCCGGCAAGGATTAGCTTCTCCGCATCGTTATGCGGCCAAGAACAGATGTAACTGCCGTTTAAATAGTGTCCATCCGGAAACCAAGCTCGGACACAGTTAAGTTTCCAATCCGGAAAAAACGCCTTTCCTTCCATCGGCTCCACTTCGGCATCGGATCATGCCGGATGCAGGGTCATACTTTGCATATATTGAGTCTTATATATGGAGATGAATATATATGAAATCATATAAAAGAATCGGCAGGATTTTATTGTGTTTATCGTTAGTATTACTGCTGTTGACCGGATGCGGCGGCGTGGCTGTCGGAAAGTCGCCAGTGGATGATTTGGCAATAAACGGATATGATACCGTAGCTTATTTCAGAGACGGCAGGGCAGTAAAAGGAAACGAATCATTCACCTTCCGGTGGCATGACATGACCTGGTATTTTTCGAGCGGGGAGAACAGGGCGCTTTTCGCGGCCGGTCCTGAGAAATACGCTCCGCAATATGACGGTTATTGCGCCTGGGCAATGACCGAGGCGCGCAAGGCAAATACAGATCCTGAAGTATGGAAGATAGTTGACGGAAAGCTTTATTTAAATTGCAGTTTGGCTGCGTATGAAAAATGGAGCAGGGAGATTCCCGGCAATATTAAAAAAGCCGATGAGAACTGGTTGAAATATAAAAAGTGAGAGCTTTGAATATTATTAAATTATACAGGAGCTGACGCGGGTATGCGTGTCAGCAAAAAATAGCAGTTATACAAAGATCTCAAAGCAGGAGTTGAACCGAAACGCGAGCGCATTCCCCGCTGCTTGCGGCGGGGTTAGCGAGCAAATTAAAAAATAGATGATATTCCATGCGGTGAAGATTCCCCGCTCGCTCTGCGGCGGGGAGCTTCAATCAGATGTGTATTGTTCCCGACATCTGGAGGGAAGAGCGGATTATCGAGTCGTTTGACGCAGACATGATGGGCCGGCTGCGCCCGCAGACACTTTTTTTGTTTCTTATGAATTCAGCATGGAACCATACCAGAGGAACCGGTTTCGGTTACGAGGCGATGTCTGAACGGAACCAGATATGGGTGCTGATAAAAGCGCAAATATCAGTTAAGCGAAGGCCCAAATGGGGTGAGCGGATTAAAATCGAGACCTGGGGAAAAGAGACGGTCAGGTTTTACGCGCTCCGCGATTTTACCGTTTGTTCCGGAGAAGGCGAAAAGCTGGTTTCGGCTACTTCGTCATGGATGATACTGGATAAAACAAGCGGGCGGCCGCAGCGGTTTGACAGGCAATCAGACAGCTTTCCATGGCAGGCAGGAAGGGATGAGATGGAAACCAGTCTGGAAAAGGTGCAGGAGCTGAAAAATGGCGGTGAACTCGCGCGTTTCCGGGTATTTTTCTCCGATATTGACGTGAACCGGCATGTTAATTCTGCGAAGTACCTGCAGTGGATGATAGACAGTCATTCGTACGGACATCTGGAAACGACGGAGATAAAAGAAATTGAATTGAACTTTCTGTCAGAAGCGCTGCCGGGTGACGAAGTGACGGTCCTTTCTGAAGAAACGGGAATTCAGGAGCTTTGCTCTGTGAGGCGGGCCGGAGACGGGAGGGAGTTATGCCGGGGAAGGTTCGAATGGAGCGGATCAGAATAAAGCTGTTTTGGGCCAAAGAGTTTTGGTTGCAGGTTTTTCAGATAAATATTTTAATAAACGTTGAAAGATATATTGGCCATAGGCGTAAGGAGGTTTTATGGGTAAGACTTTCCTGAAGATTTCAAGGAACATGTCAATAACGGCTGCAGGGATGCTTTTTATCGCTCTTTGTTCGTCTTCAGTATCAGCGGAAGCAGCCGAGAGCTGGTGGGAAAAAGGGTCAGGTATTTTGAGGAGTCTCGAAGAAAGCAGCACGGATACAAACATCTCGGTTGAGGAGATCGGCGCAGGGCTTAAAGATGCGCTTCGCGTCAGCTCGGAGAATGTGGTCAAACAGCTTGGGCGCGAGGACGGCTTCAATAAAGATCCGGATATCCATATCCCTTTACCGCAGCAGCTGGACACTGTAAAGTCTCTGCTGGCCAAAGTCGGCATGTCGGGCATGCTTGATGACCTTGAGCTGAAACTGAACCGTGCTGCGGAACAGGCAGCCCCTAAGGCAAAGAATCTCTTCTGGAAGGCTATAAAAGAGATGAGTTTTGATGATGCAAAGAAGATATACGGAGGCCCGGAAGACGCCGCCACACAGTATTTCAGGGGTAAAATGTCTTCCTCTCTGTCAGCAGAGATGCAGCCGGTTGTTAAAAACAGCCTTGCCGAAGTCGGGGCAGTCAGGGCATATGATAATGCAATGACTCAATACAGGTCGATACCATTCGTGCCGGAAGTCAAAGCCGATATTACAGATTATGTCCTGGAGAAGGGTGTGGACGGCATCTTTCATTACATGGCAATCGAGGAAGCTGCTATCCGCCGGAATCCGGCCAAGCGGACTACTGATTTGCTGAAGCTTCTCTTCGGCGCAAAATAATTCTCCTGCGGCATTCGCAAAGTGGAAGGGTCGATTTTTATTAATGGAGCCTGTTTGCGGGGAATTTCAATCCGGTATTTTCTTGTAAAAACGATCAGCGGTATAAATTATAATGTTATGTATAAAATATCATAGAGGATTTCAGCATGACGGAGAAAAAGTTTGATCCCAAAAAACTGCATAAACTTAATAATCCTGAAAGACTGTCAGACATCCCGGCAGAATACATCTGGAACAAAATTAATTTGGTTGAGCCGGAAGTATTTGTTGATATAGGCGCCGGTACAGGTTTTTTCAGCGTTCCTTTTCTCAATTATGTATGGAACGGAAAAATATTTGCCTGTGACACATCCGGTATCATGATCCAATGGATGAAAGATAATATTTGTCCCAGGTATCCAAATATAGTTCCGCTGCAAATGGAAGAAAGCTCCGTTCCTCTCGAAGATGGAATTGCAGACCTAGTATATATGATAAATCTGCACCATGAGCTGGATAAGCCGGAGGCAATACTCGAAGAATCATTCAGAATCCTGAAAAATAACGGTGCAATCTTTATTGTTGACTGGAAAAAAGAAGATACATCCGAAGGACCTCCCTTGCATATCAGATATTTGCCCGAACAGGTTAAAGACCAGCTGGCAGGCGCTGAGTTTAGAAACGTTAATATTTATAATGAGATGTCAAAACATTTTTTAGTCGTAGCTGAAAAATAACAGATTCGGTTTATGCTCACATTACAGATCTCAGCCATCGATTTTTTACTTAGCTGCGCTCTGTAAAAACCGGAAGACTCAACGCCAGACGGCAATTGTTGACGCATTTGTCGTAATGATCGCAATTTCTATATCCTGAGAGGAGAGATTGTATGGAAAAAATAAAGCGTATAGCTTTGGTGGCTCACGATAACAGAAAAAAAGATTTAATCGAATGGGTCGAATGGAATTATGAGGTATTAATACGTCACAAATTGATATCCACCGGAACAACAGGCAGGTTAGTTGAAAAAGCCATTAAAAAAAAGCTGGGGGATAACGGGGCAAACAATTTTGAAATAATAAAATTGAAATCAGGCCCGCTGGGAGGAGATCAGCAGTTGGGAGCGATGATAGCGGAAGATAAGGTTGATTTAATAATATTCCTGTGGGACCCCATGCAACCGCAACCTCACGATGTTGATGTTAAAGCCCTTTTGAGAATTTCCGTTTTA
Organism: Desulfobacteraceae bacterium; assembly: GCA_003818505.1. Taxonomy (GTDB): domain Bacteria; phylum Desulfobacterota; class Desulfobacteria; order Desulfobacterales; family RPRI01; genus RPRI01. The sequence continues at coordinate 15,639 of RPRI01000079.1, forward strand.
TACAATATTCCGACTGCGTGTAACCGTTCAACAGCAGATTTTTTGATTTCATCGCCTCTTTTGGATGCCGAGTATGAATCAATTCTCAAAGACTACTCCGGGTATATAGGGCGGACCGTACGGTATGAGTAGAAATGGTAAAACTGATAAAAAGATGGTCCGGCAACTCTATTGAATCGGCTATAACCCCGGATTCATCCTCTCCGTGGAGTCAAACCGGTGAAATAAAGTATTCTTTTGGAAATATGTAATAAAACAGGCAGGGCTTTATTATAATGAATAAGTATGATAAAAAAAAGCATATTTGCGACCCGCCATATTTGATTAAATTGATACCGTCACATAAAAGCTTAAAAACAACTTAATATATAATGCCGGAATTATGAAGAATACAGAGGTCCGGGAGCATCTGCCCGAAACAGTTCAACACGGGCATGGCAGGACGAAAATGTCGCCATTTGGACACCTGTTCATTGTTACATCGTCAAGAAAATTAAGCGGTTAAAAAAAAAGTGTATGTGTCTGGCTCCCAGGATACCGTAGTTACATTTTGACAATTGAAGGTGTCGGTTAGGGGTCGGTTAAAACCCGCCGCTTAGGGGAGAATAAACCATAGCCATTTAAAGGATACCCGGAAAGCTGTTGATAAAATGGAAGGTTTTTTGAAAAGTGTTGACTAAACCGTTGACCAAGTACCCTCAAAAGCGAAAGAGGGTTAACTGATGAATCAGCTAACCCTCTGTATTTATTGATGGTGCCGAAGGCCGGGCTTGAACCGGCACGGGCGTAGCCCACTACCCCCTCAAGATAGCGTGTCTGCCAAATTCCACCACTCCGGCATTTTTATTTCTTTTCAGTTACATCCGGCAGTTTCGCAGGCACTGTTTCATTTACAGGTGTAACATTGCCTGTTTGTTCCGCTTTCTGCTCGATAGGCGCTTTAACGTCCGTCATGACCGAACTTCCTCTCCTATGTCCCGAGATATAAGCAAGAGAGAGAGAGGTAATCATGAATATTACCGCAACAATCGTTGTTGCCTTGCTTAAGAAAGTAGAAGCACCTGTGCTTCCGAAAAGGGTCTGGCTGGAACCTCCGCCGAAGGCTGCACCCATATCGGCCCCTTTTCCGGTCTGGAGCAGAACGATCATTATGATCGCTATGCAAACAATAACATGTATTATAATTAATAAAATTGACATATTTAAATCCAGTTTATCAGGGTTAGACTGTAGGCTGTTAGATTATAGGCTGTTAGCCAGAAACCTACAGCCTAAATGCCTATAGCCTATCCACCTGAGCAGTTACTTATATTTTATAATTTCTGCAAATTTATCAGCGTTTAAGCTCGCCCCTCCGACAAGGGCTCCGTCAACATCCGGCATCGACATCAATTCTTTTATGTTTTCAGGCTTTACGCTTCCACCATAGAGTATTCTTACCGATCCGGCAATCTTTTTCCCGAAAAGCTTCTCAAGAAGATTGCGTATAAACAGGTGAACTTCCTGAGCCTGACCGCTTGTCGCTGTTTTGCCTGTTCCTATCGCCCAAACCGGCTCATATGCCAGAATTACGGGTTGCAGGTCATCCGGAGAGAAGCCTTCTAACCCCATTTTGATCTGTTTGTCAAGAATATTAAATGTATTATCCGCATCCCGCTCTTTTTCCGTTTCACCTATGCAAAAAACAGGCACAAGGTTGTTTGTTATCGCTGCTCTTATCTTCTTGTTGACGGACAGGTCTGTTTCACCGAAATATTGCCTCCGTTCCGAATGTCCGATTATAACATATCTGCATCCTGCTGAAACAACCATTTGAGGCGAAATTTCTCCGGTAAACGCGCCTTCCTTTTCCCAGAAGAGATTCTGGGCGCCCAGCATGACAGAACTCTCTTTTATTGCTTCATGTACCTGTGCCAGGGCAGTGAAAGGCGGGGCGATCATGACATCGACATTCGTTACACCTGATACAAGACCGGCCAGTTTTTTTGCGGTTTCAGCAGCCTCGGCGCTGGTTTTGTACATTTTCCAGTTGCCGGCAATGAATGGTCTGCGATTCATAAATTTCTCCTCGAGACCTTTGCATAACCTCCCCTTTTGCCCGATTACTGCGTCACGCTCAAATTTAAGCACGAAGTGAAGCTTTCGCGCTATCCTCGAAATACTTAAATGTATTCCTGCGGGTAAAATTCTCGCCTTCCTTGTACTTGGACAAAATTGGATGTTCTTCCAAGGTCTCTTTCTGTTGGTATCTCTAAGTCAGTTTTTTCATGAGGACAACCGCGTCCTCTCCTGTTTCAGAATAGTAGTTATGTCTATTCCCGATTTGCGTAAAACCGGCTTTATTGTAAAGGGATATTGCAGCTCTGTTTGAATCTCTAACTTCAAGAAAGACCGATGTAACACTTTTATTCAGAGCCATTTTAAAACAATTGTCCAGAAGCCATGATGCGATTCCGAGATTCCGCCATTTCGGGGATACGGCAATCCTTAAAATATTCATTTCAGAGCCGATGATACGGCAACATATATATGCTGCCACAGATTCGTCGTTTTCGCCGCCAGTCAATTTAACGACATAATCGAAAGCTGTTTTACAATCCAGTTCTTCAAGAAATAATGAGCGTGACCACGGCGCTTTGAAGGATACCTCTTCAATTGCAAGAATCTCTTCTATATCATGCAGGGAAAGGCTCGAAAGGTTAAAGTCCACTTATTTAACACCGTTTGTTTCCTTTCAGAATTCCGCTTGCGAGCGAGATGCTTTTTTTCCCATAGGCCTCAATACACTGAGCAAGCTTGCTGATATCCATATCCTTTCGTGTGTTAACCGCCTTTATCAGTATGGGAAGATTTACTCCCGATATGACTTCGGTACGGCCTTCTTCGAGAAATGAATAGCTAAGATTTGAAGGAGTTCCGCCAAACATGTCGGTAAGAATAAGTACCCCTTCCTTCATGTTGACATTTTTTATGCCCTCGGATATTTTTCCTCTCAGCTTATCGGCATTTTCATTGATATTTATGGAAACGGATACCACCCCTTCGGGACGGGCGCCTAGAATGAATTCGGCTGCATCTATCAATGCATCTCCAAGCTGTTTATGAGTTACAATTACTATTCCTATCATAATCTTCCTGAATTTCGACGGCAAAGTAAAAAGTCATTCTGCTGCGTTACGCTTCATTCCTCAAGATTTGCGCGCCTTGCATACTGAACTTTTTACTTTGCCGTCTGAATTTCGACTTTTTATATGTTCGTCGATATATCTTCACCGGTTTCACCGGCCAATGTCGCGGTGCGATATACCCACCTGTATTCCGGATTTTTTAAAATATTCAAATACTGTCCGGGCTATGGTTACAGAACGATGCCTGCCACCTGTACATCCCACTGCAATGGTTAAATAGGCCTTGCCTTCCTTTTCATATAAAGGGATTAAATAGTCAAGTAAATCAAGATATTTTTTTAAAAAAGTCTTTGTTTTCCTGTTTTTTAATACAAAATTTCTTACCTTCTCATTTTCTCCGTCAAGGTCTCTCAGTTCCGGTTTAAAATAGGGATTTTCAAGAAAACGGACATCGATAATAAGGTCGGCGTCAATTGGTGTTCCAAATTTGTACCCGAAAGAGAGCACATGCATCCTCATTGGTGAAAAATTTTTACTTTTATGTGCAATGTCCGAAATTATGGATTTAAGTTCGTGGACATTATATCTGGATGTATTAATTATTCTGTCTGAGAATGTTTTCAAATCCTTGAGCTGTTCTTTCTCAATTCTGATGTTTTCGATAAGAGTACTGCCGCGCGAGAGAGGATGGTGCCTTCTGGTTTGGCTGAAACGCTGCAACAAAATCTCTTCATCGGCTTCAAGAAAAAGAATTTCAAAATAACAGCCTGTCTGGCGTATTGAATCGAAGACTGACTTGTATTTTGACAGGAATCCTTTTTCACGAAGATCCATCACAAAGGCAAGCCCTGCTATTTCATCCGAACTTTTGATCGGAAGTTTCAGAAATTTTGGCAGGAGTGCAACGGGCATGTTGTCAACACAATAGAAGCCGGCGTCTTCAAATGCGGCAATTACCGTGCTTTTACCCGATCCGGAAAGACCTGTGATAATAAATATTTTTAAATCTTTCACGTCAAAAAAGGCTGCTTTTAAAAATCTTCATCAACTTCCCCAATAATAGAGTAAACTTCATTACTGCTGGCGGCTTTCATGAGCTTTTTTTTGAAGGAATCATTTTTCAGAATCCTTGAGATACGTGCAAGAAGCTTTAAATGCAGACCTGTTGAATTTTCGGGTGTGATAATAAGGAAAAAAAGATGAGTGGGCTTCCCATCCATCGACTCAAAATCCACACCTTTATGGCTTAAACCAAAACCCATAATAAGTGATTCAAGGTTTGCAAGCTTCCCGTGAGGAATTCCTATACCACCGCCTATCCCGGTGCTTCCAAGACGTTCTCTTTCAAGAATAACATGAGAAAGCTCGCTGCCTTTTATTCCTGTAATTTGTGAAACGGAGGCAACTAGCTCCTCTATAACCCCTTTTTTATCTTTCGATTTAAGGTCTGTAAGGATAGTTTCTTTTCTTAATACTTCAAGAATTTTCATTATATTCCATTATATCAATAGTTTATATTAGAATCCCGATATTCGCAAATACTTAGTAATTACTCAGGTTGTTTAGACTGCAGGCTATTAGCAATACCTATAGCCGGTCTAACCTGTCATTAGTATTTCTAAAATCTGCGTTCATCTAAGTCCAAAAATGAAATACCAATGCTAAAAATATATATTCGGTGGTTCTGGAGAGTCTTTTCAGCTAATGGGCTGAATCAGGCCGTAATCGCCGTCTTTTCTCCGGTAAAGAACATTGATTTTATCTGTCCGCGCATTTGTAAAAACTAGGAAATTATCATTTACAAGGTCCATCTGCATAACAGCTTCTTCAATATCCATTGGTTTGTATTCAATATTCCGAACTTTTATTTGCCCTTTGTTCGATTCTTCAGGATAGCTGTTCTCGCTGCTTGCTATTATCGATTTGTCTTTTTGAGTGCCCCTTCTTTTGCGTATTTTCTGCCTGTTTTTCTTGATTTGCTTTTCAAGTTTATCGAGCACCATATCGATAGCGGCATACATATCGCTTGTTTCTTCTTTTCCGTAAACGTTTAACCTGTCTCCGGTAATATTTACTTCGGCAATATGACGGAATTTTTCAATCGAAAGAACCACGGTAGCCTCCGCCGGGTTATCAAGAAATTTATCAAGCTTGTCCAGTTTTTCGCCTATGTACGATTTGAGATTGTCAGAAGGATCAAGATTTTTAAAGGTAACCGATGTTTGCATGCTTTAAATCCTCCTCTATGGCTGTTTGCGTTTGTTTGAAGACAGTATTTTCAGCATTTCTCTGTATTTTGCCACAGTTCTTCTGGCAATATTTATATTGGACTTCATTAAAAGTTCTTTAATTTTGTCATCACTGTAAGGTTTTCTGCTGTCCTCGTTTTCAATAAGTTTTTTTATCATTTCTTGGACACCTGAAGACGCAAGAGCTTCTCCGTCAGTTCTGTTTATAGAACTATTAAAAAAATATTTCAATTCAAATATTCCCTGCGGCGTGAAAGCGTATTTATTTGTTGTGACCCTGCTTATTGTTGATTCGTGCATTTCTATATCCTGTGCCACATCCCTAAGCACCATGGGTCTCATATAAGTTATTCCTTTCTCAAAAAACTCCCGCTGATACTTTAGAATGCTTTCCATGACCCTGTAAATCGTTTTCTGGCGCTGGTGAATGCTCTTTATCAACCATGCGGCAGAACGCATTTTCTCATGGATGTACTCTTTAGCCTCTTTGGCGATTGTTCCGCCCTTATTTATTGTGTTCTTATAGTATGAATTAATCTTCAGCCTTGGCATTCCGTCATCGTTTAATACTATCACAAAATCATTTTCCAGTTTGTATACATAAATATCGGGGGTTATGTACAAATGCTCCTCATCCGAAAATTTCCGCCCGGGTTTCGGTTCCAGCCCTTTTATGATATTTACGGCTGTCATGATATCATTATAGTCTGCCTTAAGCGCCCTCGCTATGGCCTTGTAATTTCTGTTTTCGAGATGATTCATATGATGCAGGATGATATCGGTTACTACAGTGTTATCCAACCCGAGCTGCTTTGCCTGTATTAGAAGAGATTCGCCGAGATTTCTTGCACAAACTCCTGAAGGATCAAAAGTTTGCAACAGCGACAGAACCTTTTCAACCTTGTCGGTTTCAGCGCTGCTGTTTTTGGATATATCTTCAACTGAAACATCCAGATATCCGTCCGAATTGAGGTTTCCGATAATCAAACTGCCTATATCTTCTTCCTCTTTAGTCGGGCCTGTCATCAGAAGCTGCCACAGGAGATGGTCGTTTAGGGATTCGGTACGGGAGACAAAACCCTCGTAGCCCGGATTCTCCTTGTTTTCCGTTTCAAAATGAATCTTCCCTGGAGCATTGTATTCGTCGATATAATTGCTCCAGTCGATATCCTGATCGATTTTTTCTCCAATTTTTATTTCCTGGGTTACGGAAGGTTCCTCCTGAATTTTAACGTCAGACTGTTCGGCTGCAGAATCATCGGAAGAGGAATCCTGAATTTCTTCAAGCACCGGGTTTAACTCAAGTTCCTGGCGGATTGTATCGATGAGTTCAAGACGTGAAAGCTGCAGAAGCTTGATAGCCATCTGAAGCTGCGGAGTCATGACCAGCTGCTGGGATAGTTTAAGTTGTTGTCTGAATTCAAGAGCCATATTACAGCCTAAATTCATCTCCTAAATATATGCGTCGTGCAATTTCACTGGATGCGATTTTTTCAGGATTGCCCGATTCAATGATTTTCCCTTCATTTAATATGTATGCCATATCGCATACCCCTAGAGTTTCTCTAACATTATGATCGGAAATGAGCAC
>RPRI01000080.1 GCA_003818505.1 Desulfobacteraceae bacterium
CGGGCAATGATTCAAGCTCTTTAATTTTTGCTGAAATAACAGGAGGAATAATATTCTCATATGGATTTTCAACCGGAAGCTGCTTGCGCACCTTCGCGGCATATCCTCCCAGAGAATTTTCCTTCTCTACTATTGTTACTTCATATCCGGCCATTGCGGCATCTATTGCCGCTGAAATACCCGCGATGCCGCCGCCTATAACCAGTATCTTCCTGCAAAAAGCGTCGAGTTTGTAGGGCTCAGGCAGTGTTATCTTCTTTACCTTGATGACACCCATTTTCAGATAATCTTCAGCCATCATCTGAACATGGTCGATGCCGCCTTCTTCTCCGGCTTTTTTTGTGCTTGGATGGGTCCATACAACCTGCTCTCTCAGATTGACACGGTCCACAATGCAGCCGTCAAATCTGAAAATATCGAAATTGACACGGCGGGAACAGGCTCCAATCACAAGTGTATTGACTCCCTCGCCGGCTATATCCTGCTTGAGTAATTCCAGGCCTTCCTTGCCGCAAAGAAACGGGTGTGTTTTGACTATGCCCACGCCTTCTTCTTTAGGAACCGCGCTCAGCTTTTCTATGTTGAGAGCTTCTCCGATTCCGCAACCAGTGCATATATATACGCCATATTTCTTATCCATTGATAACCTCCTACCTCCTCACCAGGGTTTGAATAGCCTTAAGGGCCATACCGGTAGCATTCTGGTTCGACGATACTACATCGGCAGGCTTGTTGGCACATCCCGCAGCAAACATCCCGCCCTTATTGAAATCATTGATGATAAATCCGTCAGGATTATAATTCAATTCCGCATGCGGTTTGCTTGTTGCTGCAGTCGGTTGCATGCCTGTAGCAAGAACGGCCATTTCTACAGTCTGTCTGACCTTTTCACCTGTTACAGCATTTTCGGCAACTACTGTAATATTTTTTGTGGCAGGATCTTCACTTACTTCAGCCACCTTGCCCTTGATGAAAAACACTTTGTCGTCGGCCTTTATCTTGTTATAAAATTTTTCATATCTCAGGCCGGGAGTTCTCAAATCGATATAAAAGATATAGATTTTGGCATCAGGATATTGTTCTCTGATATAAGTAGCATGCTTGAGTGAAGCCATGCAGCATATGTAAGAGCAATAAGGAAGGTGGTTTTCATCCCGTGACCCTGCGCACTGGACAAAGGCAACGCTTTCCGGAGACTTGCTGTCGGAGGGGCGAATTATTTTCCCCTTTGTTGGACCGTTGGGAGAAGCATATCTTTCCAGAATCATGTTTGTAATGATATTCGGATATTTACCGAATCCGAGATTGTCGATCTTATTGGCGTCATATGGGGCCCATCCTGTAGCCCATACGATTGCGCCCACTTTAAGGTTAATTGTCTTTGATTCCATCTTAAGGTCTATAGCGCTGTATTTACATGCATCAACACATTTGGCGCATTCAGGTCCCTTGCATACTGCTCCGTCAATAACATAGCGCATTGGGAATGACATTTCAAAAGGCCTGAATATGGCCTTTGTGTTATCGAGACCAAAGTTAAAGTCATTTTTCCTTTCAACAGGGCAGACTTTAACGCATTCATCACAAGCCACACAATTTTCATTGACATATCTTTGCGTTAACTTGATCTGAACATCATAATTTCCAGGTACGCCCTCAACATTTTGAACCTCTGCCAGTGTAAAAACCTTGATTTTTGGGTTGTCTTTAATTCTTCTGAAATTGATCTCCAGACCGCAGGTCGGAGGGCATAGCTTTGGAAAATACTGATTTAATTGTGCTACCCTTCCACCCAGATAAGGATTTTTTTCGACCAGAAAGACCTCATATCCCACTTCCGCAGTCTCAAGGGCCGTGGTCAAACCGCTTATTCCGCCCCCGACGACCATCACACTTCCGCTAGCAGGAGCTGCTTTATCTGCTGTCATGCTATCCCTCCGTGCTTAAAAAAGTTAATTTAAATAATTATTATTAAAAATTTGTGCCAACATCCAAGGCGATATCCTTTAATATAACAAATTTGAAAAATTCCAGAAATGTCCGGATTCTTAAGATTTCTACGTTCAAAAATTTTTTGCTGTAAAAACCTTAAGCAAGCGGACATTTTCAAACGGATATCGCCTTATGGCATGAATCACGTAAAACTTTAAACTTAATAAAAACCTCCAGGCGTCTTTCGACACCTGGAGGTATATCCAACTAACAAACTAAATTAACTAGTAAATCAAGGAATGATCTTGATGTAATCTTTTTTGAATACGCTCCATTCCTTCTTTGCCGGGTCATACTTTGAGTTTACAAAGCAGAACCAGTTCTTGTCATCCTGTCCCGGATAGTCAGCCTGATAGTAGAATCCGGGATAACGGGTTTCTTTACGGAACTGAATATGGCGCAGATGTGCTTCAACCGTCCAGATACGATGATAAATTTCCCATGCTCTCATAAGTTCATGGAGGTCACCGGCACCCAGCTTTTCGCAGTCTTCGCGCATTGTTGCAAGAAGACCCATTATGATTTCAAGGTTCTTGCTGCTGGTCTGGTAGAATGTTGCCGTTCCGGCGCCGTATTCATGCGTCGCCTTCATAAGTCTCAAGGCCATTCCGGAAGGTTTAACGTAGTTCGGGTTAATATCAACTGCTGTCGTATAGTTGCAGTTGTCAAGATATGTTCTAACCGGCTTGTAAACAAGGTCAACCAGTTCTGCTGCGCTCTGTTTGATGGCAGGTTTGAAATCGGCATGATCGCGTACGAATTTTGCCATTTCCTTTGCAACCATACGGCCTTCAGCATGTGAGCCTGAAGAGAACTTGTGGCCTGAGCATCCGACACCGTCGCCTGATGTAAAGAGACCGACAACTGTCGTCATGCGGTTGTAAACTTTTCCGCCATCACCCCATTTGTAAGCAGCAGGCACCCAGTCAAAATCCGGGCCTGATACCCACATACCGCAGCAGCCTGAATGTGATCCAAGCAGATACGGTTCTGTAGGCATAACTTCAGAATTTTTCTTTTCAGGTTCGCAGTCCTGAGCACACCACAGGTTTGCCTGTCCGCATGTCATATCAAGGAAGTCTTCCCATGCTTCAGACTCAAGATGTTTGAGTTCTTGCTTGCTCATTGTCTTTCCGAGGTTGGCAAGAGCCGTAACCGTATCCATCATGATCGGTCCGCGTCCGGCCTTCATTTCAAACAGCATGAGGTGGTTACGCAGACAGGTCGGTGTAACGGCAGCCGTTCCGTAAGGAGCGTATTTCTTGAGTTCTGCTTTTGCCGCGTCACTTGACGCAAAGTCTTCACCAAGACCGTTTAATGTTTTGGCCTTGAAGAGAAGGAACCATGCGCCAACCGGGCCGTACCCGTCTTTAAAACGCGCCGGCGTGAAACGGTTTTCCATCATTGAAAGTTCCGCTCCGACCTTCATACACATTGTGTATGTTGAGCCTGCGTTCCATATAGGATACCATGCGCGGCCTTTACCTTCACCAACGCTTCTCGGCATGTAAATATTTACCGCTCCGCCGCATGCAACCATCATGGTTTTGCACTTGATGATATAGACCTTGTTTTCACGTACTGAGAAACCAACTGCTCCGGCAACCTGATTCGGCTTGTTGGCATCAAGAAGCAGCTCGACTATAAAGCAGCGCTCAATGATGTTTTCGGTGCCAAGAGCAAGTTTTGCGGCTTCGGCAACGATTCTCTTGTAAGATTCGCCGTTGATCATTATCTGCCATTTACCTGTACGGACAGGCTCGGCTCCTTTTTTCAATGAGCCCATTGTGAGGCCTTTTTTGCCGTCAAGGGTCTTGCCTTCCGCTGATTTTTTCCAGATCGGAAGACCCCATTCTTCAAAAAGATGAACTGAATCATCTACGTGACAACCGAGGTCAAAAATAAGGTCTTCCCGTACAAGGCCCATAAGGTCGTTGCGGACCATCTTGACATAGTCTTCAGGGCTGTTTTTTCCAACGTAGGTATTGATCGCTGAAAGCCCCTGAGCAACAGCGCCACTTCTTTCCATGGCAGCTTTGTCACAAAGCAGCACTTTTGCATCCGGAGCCCATTTTTTTACCTCGAATGCGGTTCCGCAGGCAGCCATACCACCACCAACAATAAGAATATCGACTTCGCGTTCTTCAACTGCCGGATCTTTGACGGCCTTTGTTTCACCCAAAGGTTTATTAGGTAATGCCATATTAAATCCTCCTTAAGAAATTTTATTCATAATTAATCTTTTTCCAATTGGACTTGCTCAAAACAAAACTGCTTAAATCTTAGGTGTCGGAAGTACGCGCCCGTCGGCCTCTTCTGTTGAAAGAAGGCCGCTGTTCAGGTCTTTTCCTTTAAGATTCAAGTAAGCATTAGCCTGACCTTCAGGGGTAGTCCGAATGGGGAACTTAAAGCGTTTAATAAGGCCATTCCTGAACTTGCAGGTCCACATAACATCTTCGGTACCCATCATCGGCATTACGCTGCTTCCAAGCGGTACAAAGTCGGAGTAACCACGGACTTCAATTGCCTGGGTGGGGCATATTTTTACACATGAAAAGCACTCCCAGCACTGATCGGGCTCCTGATTGTAAGCCTTCATAGCAGTCGTATCAAGGACCATAAGGTCATTGGGGCAAATGTACATACAAGCCGTTTTGTCCCCACCTTTGCATCCGTCACATTTTTCAGCAATTACAAAAGATGGCATCTATTATCCCTCCTAATGTTGTTTGTATTAAATTCATTTTCCAAACCATCGACTCGCATTCATTTAAACTATTCTGAGTTGTAAGCACCCCCCTTCATAAACCGGGCCCGTTAATACAAAGCCCTCTATTATAGTTTTATAAATTTTACTTTCCCCTATAGCCTGTCAACAAACAGAGCTTAAAGCTTTTTTTCCTTTTAAATCAACATGTTGATTTGTCTATTTTGTCAAAGTTCACTAATACCATCCCGTATTTTTAATGTCAAGGATTTTTGCCGATAGAAAATAAGAATATGTAAATATTTACAGGACTCTATATATCACAACCGATTGCTTACATCCTGAAATTGCCTACCATATATTGTGGTATAGAAAGAAACTTTTCCCATAAATCTGATCCTGATAATTTATTTGCTTCTTTCTTTACCAAATTGTTAAAACCATATAGAACAATTTTACTTTAAAAAGCAGAAAATCTACAGAGGCATCTTTAAAAAGACTGACAAGAAGGAATACGTATAATGGAAGATGATTTTATATCTCTCTATCCGGATGACAAATTTAGTTTCTCATGCACAAGCCGCCTTTCGTGCTTCAATGAATGCTGCCGGGATCTTAATCAGTACTTAACCCCTTATGACATACTGAGGCTCAAAAACGGTCTTGAAATATCTTCCAGTATATTTTTAAAAACATACACATCTCATCATACCGGACCAGAAACAGGCCTGCCGGTAGTCACGTTAAAAACAGATTCTGCTTCCGGGTCAATATGCCCTTTTGTAACGCCTTCCGGGTGCCGAGTTTACAGGGACCGGCCATCGTCATGCCGGACATACCCTCTTGCAAGACTTGTTTCACGCAACAGGGAATCGAGAAAATTAACGGAATACTATATGATTATAAAAGAAAAGCACTGCCTCGGTTTCAATGACGGCAAAGAACAGACTGTTAGCAGATGGATCATTGAACAGGATATCGAACCGTACAACAGAATGAACGATATGCTCATGGAGGTAATAAGTCTGAAAAATCAGAGGATACCAGGCAAACTGGATATTAAATCCGGGTATCTGTTCAGGATGGCATTATATGATCTCGACGGATTCAGATCTTATCTCTTAAATGATAAAGAAGCTCATAACACGTTAAATGAATCCGATATTAAGGCTTTAAAATGGGATGATACTGCTCTGTTGGTATTTGCTTTCTCATGGGTTAAGCAAAATTTATTTTGTAACAACATCCTCTGACAAGATTCAACTAAGGAGTTTTTATGAAAACCGAAAACAAAGTCGCACTTGTACTCGGTTCCGTAAAAGGAATCGGCAAGGGCATCGGCCTTGCGCTATCAAAAGAGGGTTTTATTGTTGCCCTTAATTATTTCGACTGGGAAGAGAAACTTGATGAGCTGAAACATGATTTTTCAGAAATTGATTCCCAGTACATCATAACAAGAACCAATCTTATGAAAACAGATAAAATACAGGGTCTTGTGGATAAAGTTATCGGGCGTTTCGGACGTCTTGATATCCTGATAAACAATATAGAGAGGGGAGGATGGCCGGTAGTGCATGGCCCATATACATGCGACCAGTGGGATCTTGAAGTATCTACAACACTTCGCGCGAAGCAATGGGTATTCGAATGCTCTCTTCCGTATCTCAGGGCTTCAGGAGACGGTGTAGTTATAAACATCTCTTCCATTGCCGGCATGGTCGGAAGGTCGGGTCCTGTGAGTTATATTTTCAATGAGGGATACTCGGCGGCAAACCGCGGCATCTCTCTTTTAACCGAAACATGGGCTAGACTCGGAGCTCCCAATGTCCGCGTAAATGAAATAATGCTGGGCATAATCGAAACAAGGCACGGCGAAAAGACAAGAGGATGGGGGTTGCTGACGGATGCTCAGAAAGAAGCTATCATAGATCATACTCTTGTTAAAAGGACCGGAACTATAGAAGACGTTGTAAAAGCTGTGTGTTTTTTAGTAAAGGACGCACCCTTCATGACGGGAAGCGTCCTTAGAATAGACGGCGGCTATGTTCTTGGCGGCGAGAAAGTATCTCCAATGCCTGACCCCTATAAACGGGACTCTTTTCAGCACCCCCTTGAGGGGTAGATAAATGCAGGGCATACTCTACACCCCCTCTAATGACGTGGCATAGAATCAGCCTGTTTGATCAGCCCTCATAAAGCACGGCAAGTATTGTAGCGTTGCCTTTTATTGACGCAATAAGATGAGGAGTAGTTGAAAGATAATAAACGCTGTCACCCGGTTCAAGCACAAATGAATCTGCGCCTATTATTAAGGAAACCAGACCTTCAAGAACATAAATAAACTCTTCACCGTCATGCACAGACATATCATCTTCCGGATTTTCCTCAAGCCTTACTATCAGAGCCTCCATATGGCGGCCCCTGACTTCAGGAGCAAGGCTCATATACGTATAGACCTGCTTTCCCCCTTCGTGAGAGGTGGCTCTGGATGTCTTCATCTGTTCATTTTTCCGGGTAACCGAGTAAAGCTTGTCTCCAACGCCTGCAACAATTCTCCCGAAAGCGCTGTCAAGAGCTTTGGAAAGCTTAATTACCGTGCCAAGCTGGGGCTGAACTTTATTTTCCTCCATATGCGCAAGGAGTTCTTTGTCAAACCCTGTCAGCTTTGACAGTTCATCAAGGGAAAGCCCTTTCTCTTCCCTTATGTTTTTAATTCTTATTCCTATTTCATCCAGTTCTTTCGGCACGGTCGCTGCAATATCTCCAGTCAATTCCTTGAAATATTCTGTGCTTCTTTCATCTTGTTTTTTTCTTTCTCCCATTTTTTATCTCCCATGATCTTAAAAATCATTCCTATTGTTCAATAGCGGACTACAACGCCCCTACATGCCTTGCTATAACAATTCTCTGCACTTCGGATGTCCCTTCTCCTATTTCAAGGAGTTTCTGGTCCCTGTAAAATCTTTCCACATCATACTCCTGCATCAGGCCGTATCCTCCATGAAGCTGAACAGCATGATTGGCGCACATATACATTGCCTCAGAACAGTATAATTTCGCCATTGCGGCTTCTTTTGAAAAAGGCAGATTATTGTCGCGCAGCCAGCAGGCCTTGTAAAGAAGAAGGCGGGCACATTCAATCTCGACAGCCATGTCGGCAATCTTAAAAGCATTTACCTGAAAGTGTGCAATCGGCTGACCGAATTGTTCTCTTTCATTGCTGTATTTAAGCGCAAGATCAAAGCATCCCTGAGCCCCCCCAAGGCCCATAGCGCCTATTGATAGCCTTCCTCCGTCAAGAGTCTGCATCATCTGGTAAAAGCCCTGTCCCCGTGGCCCCAAAAGATTATCCTTCGGAACCCTGCAATCCTCAAAATAGAGTTCGCTCGTATTCGATGCCCTCCACATCATTTTGTCATGCATTACCTTAGGAGTATACCCCTTCGTCCCGGCCTCTACAAGGATGCATGAAAGCTCAGGTCTGCCGTCATCTCTGGTGCCTGTCCGGCAAAGTACAGTCGATCCCGCAGAGATATTGGTAGACGCATTCGTAATGAATATTTTGCTCCCGTTAATCACCCACTCATTCCCATCAAGCACAGCTGTTGTCTTTGAATTTGCAGCGTCCGAGCCAGCGTTTGCTTCAGTTAAACCAAACCCCCAGAGAGTTTCGCCTTTGCAAAGCTTGGGAAGATATTTCTTTTTCTGATCTTCATTTCCGAAATAATATAATGGCCCTATACCAAGTGAGTTCTCAGCTGCAACCGTTGCAGCATGCGATCCGTCAATTCTTGCAATCTCTTCAACCGCAATTATATATGAAAGATAATCCATTGCCTGTCCGCCGTACTTATCCGAAACGAAAATACCGAAAAGACCGAGTTCTGCCATCTTCTGCATAGTGTCGTAAGAAAATTCTTCTTTTTTATCCAGCTCTCTTGCTACGGGCCGGATTTCATTTTCGGCAAATTTCCGCACTGAATCGCGCAAAATTTCATGGTCTGTTGATAGGCTGAAATCCATAGTGCTTTCCTTTCTGGGTAATTCTGTAAATGGTTAATTTATAAACTATATCGACTAGTTATATTTTTACTATCCGAATTTGTCGTAGGCTATCATATCAGTGTTAACTCCAAAGCCTTCGATCATTTTTACCGCAATATTTATCATCATCGGTGGTCCGCACAGGTAATATTCGATCTCTGACGGATTGTTATGTGAAACAAGATAATTATCATGCAGACACTGATGAATGAAACCTGTCATTCCTTCCCACTTTTCCTCCTGTTGCGGTTCGGAAAGGGCAACATGATATTTGAAGTTGCTGAATTTCTTTTCAAGCGCGCTGAATTCATCGGCATAAAAAACATCCTGTTTAGACCTTGCCCCATACCAGAAGGTCATCTTTCTTCTGGTTTTAACATTAAGGAGCTGATCCAGTATATGACTGTGCATTGGTGCCATGCCGGCCCCGCCGCCGATGAAGCACATCTCCCTGTCAGTATTCTTAATAAAAAAATCACCATAAGGGCCTGTTAAGGTTACATTGTCCCCGGGTTTAAGGCTAAAAATATATGACGAGCTTATTCCGGGAGATATTTCCTTTTTCCCCGCAGGTGGAGTTGCAATACGTATCGTGAATCTGAGTACATTTTTTTCATAAGGCGGATTTGCCAGCGAATAAGCCCTGAATAAAGGTTCCTCGGAACTTGCTTTAAGACTCCAAAGATTTACTCTGTCCCATGATTCACGGAATCTTCCGTCAACGCTGAATTCCCTAAAAGAGATCTCAAAGCCCGGAATATCAATCTGTATATATGCTCCTGATTTGAAATTCAGTTCTTTCTCATTATCGAGTTTCAGGATAAGCTCTTTAATAAACGGCGTAACATTATCATTTGAAATTACAGTTGCACTGTACTTTTTTATACTTAATACCTGATCCGGTAAATTAATTTTAAGATTCTCCGTGACTTTTATCTGGCACGCAAGACGAAAAAGATTTTTTCTTTCGGTTTCAACGATATGTCTTTGTTCAACCGGAGAGATCGTTCCTCCGCCCTCTGTAACAACACATTTACATGTTCCACAGATCCCTCTTCCTCCGCAGGCCGAAGGGAGATATATGCCGTTTTCGGCAAGACCCGAAAGAAGGGTATTGCCTTCCGAAGTACGAATTATGCTTTCCAGATCATCATTTA
This sequence comes from Desulfobacteraceae bacterium, assembly GCA_003818505.1. Classification (GTDB taxonomy): domain Bacteria; phylum Desulfobacterota; class Desulfobacteria; order Desulfobacterales; family RPRI01; genus RPRI01. Next base: position 9,901 of record RPRI01000080.1, read on the forward strand.
CGAAAATAAACCTATCTCTTACCGCCACAGCCGCCTCCACAAAATAACCACCTGTAATAAAGCATAAAAACCTTAATCTTATGACATATTAATAGTGTTTTCGGAATATATCGTTATGTTTTTTTACCATTAGCATCAATAAATCCACTTTTCAATATGGTCATTATTAATTATTATGTAACTTCATTCTTGACATTTTACACAACAAATCTCATTTTTAAACAAATAACGCATCCTATTTAAGCTATGGAAGCTTCAAATTGATCAAAAAAACATAGCTGGGCGCCTTCGGGGAATATAGATCATGCGATCTGAGACATTATGGGCTCCGAGTAAACAGCGTCTCCGTATCCGGGGACATTGCTTCAGATCAGATGTTATATTTAGTGTCCATCCGGAAACCAAGCTCGGACACAGTTAAGTTTCCAATTCGGAAATAGGCAATTTTTGGGCAAGCTCAAGGAAATCAAGGGATTGCACGGAGACATACGCATAGTATGTCGCACAAGAAATCCCGCAGATTGACACAGGGATCGCCCAAAAGGGCCATTTCCGGATGGAAACTATTTAAGTTCAGGTGTACACCCGTAACCAAGGAGGACGATATGACAGAAATCATAAAAAAACAGGTTTGTAAATGCGATCATTGCGGAAACGAAGCTGAAATGGTGATTACATGTTCACTACAGACTACAAATGAAAATTCTTCAGTAAAAGAACGAAAGACTTCAGAAAAAATTAAGGGAACTGCAACCTGTTCGCATTGTGGCAATGAGGCGGACATATGGCTCGACCTTTAATCGCTTATTTCATATAAAATGATTTATGAGCTTTAACTTGCCCGATTGAAGTTAAAACAAATCGCATCATTTTTACTGCCGATCCTGAAGAGACTCATTTATCGTCTTTGAAAACAAAAAATTAATATGATATATAACGCTGTTGGCCTTTATTATTATTTATTTAAAACCGGAGATCAAAATTTGCTGAAAAGGCAAAATCACAGGATGACTCGTCAGAGAAAGGTGATACTGGAAGAGCTGAAAAAAGTAAAAACTCACCCAGGTGCCGATGAAATTTATGCTATGGTGCGCAAGCGCATTCCGCGTATAAGTCTTGGAACAGTTTACAGGAACCTGGAAGTCCTCTCCGAATTAAAAGAAATTCAAACGATTGAAAATGTAGGAACACTCAAACGTTTTGACGGAACGCCCGAAAATCATTATCATATTAGATGTGTTAAATGCGGCCGCCTTGATGATGCTCCATTTGAGGTCGAAACATGTCTTGAAAAAAAGGTAAGACCTTATACCAACTATTCAATTATCGGCCACAGACTTGAGTTTATAGGTCTTTGCCCTGAGTGCGCAAAAAGTCATAAACAGCATGATTATTGAACAGCCTTATAACCGCAAGCTTGAAAGGACATAAAAATGGAAAACAAGAAGCAGGATGAAGTTGATGCATTGTGTCCCGAATGCGGACATGCCTTTAAAACATTCGTGGACAAACTTCTTCATGATGAAAAAAGCAAAGAAAAACGATCTTTAGAATGTCCGGTATGCGGATGCGGGGATTGCAAAATAGGAAAATAGCATATCAGTATCTTGAACCGACCACCTGCTGTTAAACACCACTAATGGCAATATAGGCACTATTTGTGGCCACGAAATAATCTTAATTTTTTGCAACTTGGGCTACAAATACCTCTTATTCGGTTCTTTTGCTTGCTGAGGGAGACTGATAGCAATTCACCCTTTCTCCCAATCACCAGTAAGAAATCCATAACATTAAACAACTATCCCGGAGAATCGAAATGGAAAGCAAAACTTTTATAATTCCCGCAATATCTTGCGGTCACTGTGTAATGTCTATAAAAAATGAACTATCTGAGATTGAAGGAGTAAAAAAGGTTGAAGGAGATCCTAAAAGCAAAAGCATAAATGTGGAATGGGATATGCCGGCAACTCTTGAAAAAATATTGAACACTTTAAAGCAGATCAACTATCCGGCACAGTAACAATTATATCATCAATATGAACTGGTCTCCGGTAATAATGAAGCTTGGAACATTTCCGGCTCCGGACTTATGGCTTCTTGCATGATGTTAAAGGATAAAAATTATGGCTGAACAGAAGCTCTCAATACCTGTTGCCGGGATGACCTGCGCAAATTGTGCCGCCAACATAGAAAGAGGTTTGAAAAAGCTAAACGGCATAAAAGCCACATCTGTAAGCTTTGCTTCAGAGCAGGTATCAGTGACATTTGAACCCGTTGAGATCTCTTTAAGCGATATTACTGAAAAGATAAACAGCCTCGGCTACAAGGCTATTACAAGCAAAATTGAGCTTCCCGTCACAGGAATGACATGCGCAAATTGCGCCATGAATATCGAAAGAGCCTTGAACCGGAAAGTTCCAGGAATATTGAAAGCATCGGTAAATTTCGCAACGGAGCGTGTTTCTGTCGAATATATTCCCGCTGCAGCTTCGGTTGAAGATATTGTCTCGGCTATACGAAAAGCAGGTTACGGGGCAATTCTTCCGGACATATCATCCGATCCAAAAGACTATGAGCTTGAAGCTCGTAATGCAGAAATAAAAAACCAGACCCGGAAATTTTTTACAGGGCTTTTCTTCACAATTCCACTTTTTCTTTTAAGCATGGCAAGAGATTTCCATCTTACAGGAACATGGAGCCATGAACCGTGGGTAAACTGGCTCTTTTTTGTTCTTGCTACCCCGGTTCAGTTTTATACGGGATGGGATTATTATTTAGGCGGATACAAAAGCCTTAAAAATAAAAGTGCGAACATGGATGTGCTTGTCGCAATGGGATCTTCTGTTGCTTATTTCTATTCGTTTGCAGCTCTCATCTTTCCTGTTTCCGGCGGACATGTTTACTTTGAAACATCCGCTGTAATTATCACTCTTATAAAACTTGGCAAAATGCTCGAATCCCGCACAAAGGGGAAAACCGGCGGAGCCATAAGAAAACTAATGGGGCTTTCACCTAAAACCGCAACAATAACAGAGGATGGAACAGAAAAAATAATTCCGCTCACCGCAGTTAAATCAGGCGACATGATTATTGTGAGGCCAGGAGAAAAAATTCCGGTTGACGGCATTGTAACCGAAGGAGATTCGTCTGTTGATGAGTCGATGCTGACAGGTGAACCGATGCCTGTTGACAAACATACTGGCAGCGCGGTTACCGGAGGAACGATCAATGTGGAGGGTTTACTGAAATTCAGGGCAACAAGGGTCGGAAAAGAAACAGCTCTTGCTCAGATAATTCGTCTTGTGCAGGAAGCACAGGGAAGCAAGGCGCCCATCCAGGCCGTTGCAGACAGAGTTGCATCCGTTTTTGTCCCTTTTGTGCTCGCATCGGCATTAATCACCTTCATTATATGGTGGTGGGCGGGGGGTGATTTCATTCCGGCCATGATAAGGTTTGTTGCCGTGCTTGTTATTGCCTGTCCCTGCGCACTAGGGCTTGCGACACCGACAGCAATAATGGCCGGAACCGGGAAAGGTGCTGAAAATGGAATTCTTTTTAAAAACAGCAAGGCGCTCGAGACAGCATCAGCGCTTGAGACGATTGTTTTAGACAAGACGGGAACTATTACAACAGGAAAACCCGCAATTACGGATATCCTGCCTTTTGAAACGGCATGTAACAGCAAGGACGATCTTATTCAAATAGCAGCTTCTGTTGAAAAGGGATCCGAGCATCCAATAGGGAAAGCAATTGTTAATGAAGCGATGCAAAGAGGACTTGATCTCTATGAGCTGAAAGGATTCAAGGCGCTGGGAGGGCTCGGGGTGGAAGCTGTTATAAATGGAAGAATTACAATGGTGGGAAAACCCGGGTGGTTTAAAACCCGCGGCTTGGAAATTGAAAATGCGGAAAATACAATCCGCCTGCTTCAGATGGAAAGTAAAACAGTTATGGTGGTTGCAGTTGAAAATGAATTATTCGGATTGATTGCAGCGGCAGACCAGGTAAAAGCGGAATCTGCTGAAGCGGTCAGGCAACTCCAGAAACAGAATATCGAAGTGATTATGCTCACCGGCGATAATTTAATGACAGCTGAATCCATTGCATCAAATGTAAATATACACAAAGTTTTTGCGGAAGTTAAGCCGGATGAAAAATCCCTGAAAATAAAAGAGCTTCAGGAAGAAAAAAAGATGGTCGGAATGGTTGGAGACGGGATAAATGATGCCCCTGCTCTTGCCCAGGCTGACATCGGCATTGCCATAGGAACAGGTACTGATGTTGCCATCGAAACAGCTGATATTATACTTTCAGGCGGAAATCTGATTGGCGTGTCAAAAGCAGTAAAACTCAGCAGGGCAACAATGAAGACTATAAAACAGAATCTCTTCTGGGCTTTTTTTTACAACATAATACTTATCCCGGTTGCGGCCGGAATTCTGCAGCCGTTTGAATTTTTTCCCGGCTTTCTTCGTCAGATTCATCCGATACTTGCAGCAGGAGCAATGGCATTCAGCAGCATTTCAGTAGTCGGGAACAGCCTGCGCCTCCAGCGGGCGAAGATTGAATAACTTATTGTTGCACAAGCAGAAATGTCAGGCACCCCGCATAAGATATTACCCAAATATAAAAGCCGGGTTGGGCTATAGCGTTAATCCCCCTGTTTTGCCATATAATCATCGTATAATTTTTCAAGCCCGAGCTTATGCCTGGCCTCCTCCTGGGCAAGAATCCTGAATATCCTGACATGATCTTCGTTCTTATTTTCGCGTGCTGCATCATTATAAAATTCAAGGGCTTTCTCTTCGCGCTTCATGGCAATTGCCAGTATATCCCTGTAATGCATGCCCTGCTGATATTTCATTTCAACAAGATAATTGCTTCGTTTCATATCCGGCACCCACTCCAGCTTGTAATTAGAAAGCTTCCCTTTATCTGATAATACATCTTCAAGCATTTTCTGGTGCTTTCTTTCTTCCTTTGCAAAATCTGAAAGCATTTTTTTTGAACCGGAAAATATTTCCCGACCGGCGACCTCTTCATAAAACGCAGCAGCTTCCTTTTCTTTTTCAATTGCAAAGTTAACAAGTTCCTCAAATGATCCGAATCTCATGATGCCCTCCTTTTAATAATTTTCCTGATCACCCAGCGTCTAAATGAATTAATATTTGTTTACTGAAGCAGATGTTGCTTATCATAGACAGATTTGTGCAACTGAAATATCGTTTGAAGCTCCCCGCCGCAAGCAGCATGGAACAAGCTCAAGGAAGTTCCGCAGATCGACACTGAAACCGCTCAAAAGGGCGATTTCCAAATGGAAACCACCTATTTATTGCAATATAATTATCTGCATGCTATAAAACAAAGAAAAAAATTGCTAAACATTTTTTATTTTAACCTGGAAATATTACTGTATTTTATCTATCCAATATAACTTCATTTTTTGATTTACACTTTTTTTCCCTTTGCCGATTTTTTTATATAGCACGTTTTTTTCAAAAAATATCTTGCAAAGTTATTAATAGGAATTATTATCACTAATGTTGATTTAATAATATTATTTTCCGGAGGTTAATTTATGGCACAAATTAATGGAACAAAAACAGAAAAAAATCTTCTTGCCGCGTTTGCAGGTGAATCCCAGGCCCGCAACCGCTACACCTATTTTGCCGGCAAAGCCAAAAAAGAAGGGTATGAGCAGATAGCGTTTATTTTTGAAGAAACTGCAAACCAGGAAAAAGAACATGCGAAAAGATTTTTTAATTTTCTGGAAGGCGGTGAAGCTGAAATTATCGCATCCTTTCCTGCCGGAAAAATTGGAACGACACTTGAAAATTTAAGGGCTGCGGCAGAAGGTGAAAAGCATGAACACACCAATCTTTATCCGTCTTTTGCCAAAACAGCAAGAGAGGAAGGTTTCGAAGCAATAGCTTTAGTCTTTGAAAAGGTATCGGTGGCGGAAAAACAGCATGAAAAAAGGTATATGACACTTGCTGCCAATATTGAAGCAGGCCGAGTTTTTAAAAGAAAGGAAAAGAAAGTCTGGCGTTGCCGGAACTGCGGGTATCTTCATGAAGATAACGAGGCTCCGGATTTATGCCCTGCATGCGCTCATCCAAAAGCGCATTTTGAGCTGCTTGGAGAAAATTATTAATTATTACGCAATATAATTATAATAAAACTCCAGCAGTAACTTAATATCTATAAGGAAAGGAGATAACATGGCAAAAAGACTTGAAGTTTACAAATGTGAAGTTTGTGGGAATATCGTAGAGGTTTTACACGGAAGTGTAGGTCAGCTTGTATGCTGCGGAAAACCCATGAAGCTTATGGTTGAAAACACCGTAGATGCAGCAAAAGAAAAACATGTTCCGGTGATAGAAAAAACTTCAGGAGGCATAAAAGTCAAAGTCGGAAGCGTTGCCCATCCTATGGAAGAAAAACATTTTATCGAGTGGATAGACATAATAGCAGACGGGAAAGTCTACCGTCAGTTTCTCAATCCGGGGCAAATTCCTGAAGCCTTTTTTACAGTAGATGCCAAGGAAGTCTCTGCACGTGAATACTGCAATATTCACGGCCTGTGGAAAGCATAAAAAAAAAGGGGGAGGTGATATAATGTCAAGCTGGAAATGTAAAAATTGCGGGTATACTCTTGAGGCCGAATTTCCGCCAGATCAGTGTCCTTCATGCAAGCAAAAATGTGAATTTCTCGATAACACTTGTTATACTCCGGATTGTAAAATTGAAGGCGTTGATCATAGGATCAAATAAGAATGGCAAGATTTAAACAGCTAAACTTAAGCAGGGCGGGATACGGTTTCATGTGATCAGACTGTCTCCTCACCTGGCTTAATAACCTTTTGTTCTGCAAGTCTTTCGAATGGAGTGATTCTATCATGTCAAAAGCTCTTATAGTTTATGCAACAAGAACGGGTGAAACCAAACAGATAGCTGAGCTCATTGGCGAAGGCCTCCGCTTTGCGGGTGCCGAGGCTTCCGTTGTAAACGTCAACGAGATAAAAAATGAAGCTGCAATAGATGGATATGATTCTTATGTTTTCGGATCGGCAACATATCATGGAGATATGATGCAGGGCATGAAGACCTTTTTGTTTCTTGCCGAAAAAGCCGGCCTTTCGGGAAAAGCAGGGGGCGCCTTTGGTGCCTTCGGATGGAGCGGTGAAGCGCCTGACCGCATTTTCGACACCATGAAAAATATTTTTAAGATGGATATGGCAGGCGGCTCCCTGAGGTTAAAATCAAGTTCACTGGGTGGCGGAATAAAGATGGCTCAGGATTATGGCCGGGAAATAGCTAAAAAGATCGGTCTTTAAAAATTTTAACAATTAAAATCACGGAGGTGATTATGTCTACACCCCAGCACTGCCCGGGATATCAGCAATTCAAACACCTTAAATCTTTTATGTGCAAATGCCCTTCATGCGGGAAAAAGGTCGAAATATTTTCTGATGAGTTTGATAAAAAGCATAAATGCAACTCCTGTGGAAAAGATATCGATTTTACACAATGTACGCTTGAAGGTAAGGCATAGGCTATCTTTATCTTTTCAATGATTTCATTTGCGGATAACAGTCTGTTCATCATAATCAAAATACTGTTGCCCCCAGCTGTTTTTGCATGAACCCTCAATAATTCAAAAGGAGTCATTCATGGATATTGTTTTGCTGTCGCGTTTACAATTTGCCGCAGCCACCATGTTTCATTTCCTGTTTGTTCCGCTCACGCTGGGGCTTTCCATTATGATTGCCATAATGGAAACTAAATACGCCAGAACCGGGGAGAAGATATATCTTTCCATGACCAAATTCTGGGGAAAAATATTCCTAATAAATTTTGGCCTCGGAATAGTCACAGGAATTACTCTCGAATTCCAGTTCGGGACAAACTGGTCACGCTATTCCGCATTTGTAGGAGATATTTTCGGAGCTTTGCTTGCAATTGAGGCTTCAGCCGCCTTTTTTCTTGAGTCAACGCTTATAGGCGTCTGGATATTTGGGTGGCAAAAACTTTCCCCGAAAGCCCACGCTGCCGTAATGTGGCTTATTGCAGGTGCATCAACAATTTCTGCCGTTTGGATAATAATAGCAAATTCCTGGATGCAGCACCCTGTGGGATATATCCTGCGCAACGGAAGGGCTGAGCTATCAGATTTTTCAGCTGTTATTTTCCAGAAATTTGCCGTTCTCCAGTTCCTGCATACGATCAGCGCAGCTTATATTGTAAGTGCTTTTTTTGTAATGGGCATAAGCGCCTACCATTTGCTCAAGAATCAATCTGTCCAGTTTTTTACGAAATCTTTCAGAATCGGTTTAATATTCGGGCTTATTTTTTCCGTTTTCACGGCCATCGAAGGGGATATGCACGGGGTTCACGTGTCAGAAGTCCAGCCCGCAAAACTGGCCGCAATGGAGGCGCACTGGGAAACCGCCACGAGAGCGCCACTTACTCTTTTTGCAATTCCTGATGAGAAAAATGAAAGAAACTTGATTGAGATAGGCGCCATCCCCGGACTTTTGAGTTTTCTTGGTTACCACGATATAAACGCGGAAGTTAAGGGGCTTAAAGATTTTCCCAGAGAAGAAAGACCGCCGGTACTTATACCCCTTTTTTCCTTCAGAACAATGGTGGGCCTGGGATCTATGTTTATCCTTCTTACAATAATCGGATGGTTTAAACGTAACAGGCTTCTTCAAAGCCCCTTATATTTGAAGGTAATGTTGTTGTCTATTCCGCTGCCTTACATCGCCATCGAGGCTGGATGGGTGCTGGCAGAGGTTGGAAGGCAGCCATGGATTGTCCATGGAATTATGAAAACATCTGATGCAGTGTCACCGCTGGCCGCTTCACAGGTTCTTATTTCTCTTATAGCCTTTATACTTGTTTACGGGCTTCTGGGAATTGCAGGTTTTTACTTGATCATCAAAAATGCCAAAAAGAACCCTGTGTTATGAGGCTGGACCGAATTTTCTTCTGATGATTTTATGAAAAATCATTCTTTTTAAGAAATCTTCAGAGCCTGGGGGTAAAAATGGAGCTGCAGACAATATGGTTTTTTCTTTGGGGTTTGCTTTGGGCTATTTTCTTTATGACCGATGGTTTTGATTTCGGAATAGGACTCTTGTACCCTTTTCTTGGAAAAAATGACCTGGAAAAAAGAATAATGATAAATTCAATCGGCCCCCTCTGGAACGGTAATGAAGTATGGCTCATTACTGCCGGCGGAGTTACTTTTGCTGCTTTTCCGCGCGCATACTCCATTATGTTCTCTTCGCTTTATTCGGGTCTGATGTTAATACTCTTTGCCCTTATCCTGCGGGGAGTAGCTTTTGAATTCAGGGGTAAGGTGGATAAAAAAAGCTGGCGTAACATATGGGATATTTCTATTTTTACCGGAAGCCTGCTTCCCGCTCTTCTGTTCGGTATTGTCTTTGCCAATATATTCAAGGGGCTTCCATTAGATAGGGCCGGGGTCTTTCAGGGCTCGTTTTTTGACCTTTTGAATTTATACGGAATTCTTGGAGGTTTGTTGTTTTTATTCCTGTTTCTATTTCATGGAGCTGTCTGGTTATCCATTAAAACAGATGGCGATCTTCACGAAAGAGCAGTATCGACAGCCGTCAGGATTTGGCCTCTGCTTTTAATCTCTTCAGTTCTGTTTTTGGTTTCAAGCTGGTTTTATACAAAACTATACGATAACTTTTTCGCAAAGCCTGCCTTCTTTTTGGATATTCTTCTGACGGTTATGGCTCTTTTTGCTTCAATTTTTTTCATTAAAAGAAAAAATCTTTTCAGGGCCTGGTTTTCATCCTCAATTATAATTGCAGGATCTGTTTTTTTCGGAATAATAGGATTGTATCCTGATATGCTTCCATCAAACATAAGCGCCGAATTCAGCATTACAGCACATAATGCATCCTCCAGCCCCCTTACTTTAAAGATAATGCTGATTGTTGTTATTATTTTCATTCCCGCGGTTATTGCCTACCAGGCATGGGCATATAATCTTTTCAAGGGAAAAGTGACTGAAAAAGATCTTTCATATGATGAAGCATATTAATTTTAAAGGATTATATTATGAATAAAAGAACGACTATTATACTGTTTGGGGCATCCGTTCTTCTTTTTTCAACTCTTTTATGGGCACAGAATAAAGGAGCAGAGGATATTATTCTTCCGGGGGGTAAAACCGGAAATGTTCCGGTAAAGCATCATCTTCATCAAAAAGCTCTGGGCGACTGCAACATGTGCCATAACCTTTTTCCACAGAATGCCGGGATAGTCCAGAAGCTGAAAGATGAAGGAAAGCTTGAAAAGAAAAAAGTTATGAACCAGTGTCAGAAGTGCCACCGTGAAAAAACCAATGCCGGATTAAAGGCCGGTCCTGTAACCTGCAAGAGTTGTCATTCAAAATGAGACTGTTGCATAATATTATATTGCAGCAAAGGGGCTGACATAGGTATATTCTGACGTATTCTTACGGAATTAAAGCTGCACTTTTGATTGCGGTAGGGGAGATTAAATAATGTTGGTACTTGGACTGATGGGAAGTCCCAGAAAAAAAGGAAATACCGAATTTCTTCTTTCATCTTTCATGAATGAATTTGAAAAGGCAGGAGTCAGGACACATGTAATTGAAATCGCAAAAAAAAATATTATGCCATGCATGGAATACAGTGTGTGTGAAAAGAAGGGGACCTGTCCGATAGATGACGATATGAATGAAATTTATCCCCTTTTCCACGAGGCTGATATTATTATTCTTGCCACTCCAATCTTTTTTTACAATGCTCCGGCCCAGACTAAAGCCCTGATAGACAGAAGCCAGACATTATGGGCGCGCAAATACCGCCTCAAGCTTACCGATCCTGGACGTAAAAACCGGCGCGGCTTTCTTCTTGCGCTCGGGGCAACAAAAGGAGCCAATCTTTTTGAAGGCATGAAGCTTACCTCCAAATATTTTTTCGATGCTGTCGGCGCCGGTTTCGAAGGAAGCCTGACATACCGCAGTATAGAAAAGCGGGGTGATATGGAATCACACCCAACAGCATCAGATGACATCAGGGAAGCGGTGCAAAAGCTTTTAACGCCCTACATCGGAAGAAAAACAATCCTATTTATATGCAGAGAAAATGCATGCCGCAGCCAGATGGCAAGCGCTTTTGCCCGATATATTGCCGGGGACAAAATAGATGCTTTAAACGGCGGAAGCACTCCGGTTGATGCAATCAACCCGCTTATGGTTGAAGCCATGCAGGAAAAAGAAATAGATATGGGATTTCGAAAACCCAAATCAATAGAGCAGGCTCTATCAAAGGAAAAACCAGATATTATTATAACCATGGGTTGCGGAGAAGAATGCCCCTTTGTTCCGGGAGCCAAAACAGAAAACTGGGATCTTCCCGATCCTGCCGGAAAATCAATTGAATTTATGAGAAGCGTTCGTGATGAAATAGAAAAAAGAGTAATTGAACTGACAGATAAACTCTAAACAAAAAAGGAGATTATGATGAACAGATACATATGCAAAGTCTGCGGTTACGTTTATGATCCTGAAGCTGGCGACCCTGATAGTGGAATAAAACCAGGCACTAAATTTGAAGACATTCCCGATACTTGGGAATGCCCGGTTTGCGGGGCTTCAAAAGATGATTTTGAAAAAGAATAAATTCTGCCGCTTCCGCTAAGCTTTATGCCCGGCACATCCCGGGCAGCGGGAGTCCTGCAACCATTAATAAAATAATTTTCAGGAAAAAAAGATGAAACCCGTAAAAATCGCAAAAGATATTTATGACGTTGGCGTTACTGACTGGAATATAAGAGATTTTCATGGATATTCAACCGACCTTGGGACAAGTTACAATGCTTTTCTGATTCTGGATAAAAAAACAGTTCTTATAGATACTGTTAAAGCTGAATTTGCCGACCAACTCATCGACAATATATCGAAAATAATTGATCCCAAAAAAATAGATTATGTGATCAGCAATCACACCGAGATGGACCATTCCGGGAGCCTGCCCCGTTTAATGCACAAGGTGGGAGAAGAAAAGCCTCTCTTCTGCTCCAAAATGGGTCAAAAGAACCTTTC
>RPRI01000081.1 GCA_003818505.1 Desulfobacteraceae bacterium
CTGAGGTCTGATAGCTGTGTTGCAAGCCTCTTCAAAATGCTCACATACTACCGTGTATGCTGCGCTTTTTCATCGGCTTGCGCCTTGCTCTCAAACCTGATCCGAGGTTTTGAAATGACTTCTCCCAGATACCGTTGGCCCATATCTATCCGGCAAACACCATTACGGCTTTGCACAAAACGAAAAAGAAGCATCCCATATTGATACATAACTTCCAGAGTGATGGGGCTATTCCTGCTTTTCCGGTTTTTCAAATAAAGTCCTGCCTGTTTTTTTACATATTTCCAAAAGAATATTATTTTCTTCTGTTTGACTCCCCAAAACTGATGAAGCCGAGTGCCGGGAACAGCTTGTTATTATTTAATGGTTAGCCACATCTTCTCGTCATCCGCATGAAACAAACTTGATAAGCCTCAATCGTACTCAATCTCTTTTTTCGCGTTATTCTCCATGTTATCAACATAATTATACTTGTGGCGGTATTCTTCGGTCAGTTCTGGGTTCGCTTTGCGCGTGGGCGCCTGCATGTCGAACGGATATCCGTCCAATTTGGGTTCGATCCCGAACAGATCCAGACCGAACTTTCTCAGAATAGTAGTTGCGATATCCTCGCGGGTTCCCTCGCTCCGGACAACAGTCGTGTCGTTGGTGCCAGCGAAGACGAATGGGGCATAAAGGTGGCTTTTTCCCCCTTTGTCGAAGCCGTGGTCGGCAACGACGTAGACCAGGGTCTTCTCATAGAGCCCCAGTGCCTTAAGTTTATCGATGATCCAGCCTGAATATTTGTCATCCAATCGAATCCCGTCGGTATATTTATGCGAGTTCTCTCCGAACCGGTGCCCGCGGTGATCGGGCTGGGCAAAGTGAATGAAAAAAAAGAAACGGCGACTCTTGCGCTTTTCCAGTTCCGCAATGGCCCTCTCGGCCACTTTTTTGCTCTCTTCCAACCCATTGATCCACAGATCGAGATACTTGCTGGCGTGATACCACGGTTTGCCGGGGATCTCGACGATCTGCCGGCCTTCTTTTTCAACAATCCGGCCGCCTTCCCTGTAAACCGCGGAAACAGGCTCAATCCCGGTGTTAGGATAAGTTTTTTTCATCTCCTTCAATCGTTCCGGGATGAAGGTTGTCCACTCCTCTAATGTACCACGATACGGTGGGTCATTATCGACATGGAACTTCTTGCCGATGATTGCCACTGTGTCGATCTTGTCCGGGCCGAAGAATTTTTCCAGCCGCTCGAACACTGTATATCCTTCAGGAATCGGCTCGTAACGGCCATTATTGTAAACTCCTGTTTTTTCCGGCACATAGCCGGTTAACAGTTGCGTCCAGCCAGCCTTGGTGTCGGTGGCACCAGAGACAACGTCTATATCCAGCAGCTTGCCTTCCCTGATCAAAGCCGCCAGGTTGAGCAGTTCACCTTTTTCAAGAAGCTCCTTGATATGGCTCCGGCCGGCACCGTCCCACCCTATCACAACGATATTCTTTACTTCTTTTCTCACGGCCTGTGCTTGGGCGGGATGAATTAACAGCAGTGCCAGCAAGCCCAAAAATGTTGACTTAACGAAATTATTCCTCAATGAAGGAGATCCCTACGGTTATTTTAGTTTAATGTCTATTCGAGAAGACCGGTTTCTCTCCGAAAGGACTGTTGAGATTTGCTTTCGGCTAATACGGAACATTGTGCAGAACGTTCACAGCATTAAATCCACGTCCTCTACTATATCCTGTTTTCCTCCTGCTAATATCAATCGCGTCACGCACGATTTCGTAACACCAAGATACCTCGCAACATAAGCTCCGGAATAACCCAGATCCCTGATACCGATCCAAGATATCGCATGCATAACTTTAACCGCCAGCCGACCCTGCCTGATAATCTTGAATGAAACGTTCACCTCAACTATTTATTGACAATCCTATGCAAACGCTACTTCAATATAAAAGGCCGGCACAAGTGAAAGGCTTTTCTCGAAATAATAAAGTGTCGCTTGTTCGAATTCAGCTCGCGCCGCTGAGTGGGATGAATAGGTCATTTGCAATTAAAAAGCTTTTTGACGCTTTGCATCGCCTCAGTGCCCGGTAATTGCTTTAAATCGACCGCTTCGCACTTCATCGCGACGTTTTTTTGTCTCGGTTAGCCAAATCTCGCGAATTGATTCCTGATCGAGACTATCAAAAAGTTTTTCTGCCAGAAAAGCCCTTGCTTCGCAATACAAAGCTATGGCCTTCGTTGCTAATTCTTCCACAGATATGTCCATAGTTCACACCCGTCAAAAGTCCGTTCAATGACAAATTGCATAATATAATCAATGCAATCTTGTTCTGTGATTTTCTCAATCTCAGCCTGAATGACTTTTGTGATTTTGATATAGAGCTTTTTACCGAGGAATTCAATGTGCTCTCCGGATCGAACATTTATAAGGTAATATTTCTTCCCTTCATCAAGCGTTTTCGGCACACATTGTCTTATACTTTCATAAGTTGGACCCACATTCCGTTTATCTTCAATTGAAATCTGTTCATTGCGCTGTTCAGAATCCTCTCTTTAGCCATTTTTTGCTCCGAGTTTTATAAATTTATTTTTGTATCTAAAATTGAAAGATACATCTACATCCGTTAAGCCTTCCTTGATTATATGGGCATTTATAAAAGTCTTGTTTTTCAGGAATAGATAGCAGAGAAGGTTGTTCCCTCCATCATATTTCTGATTGTCGAACTTCATAAATACTTTTTGACCCTTTGTTTTTTCGATCAGAAATCTGACTGCCTGTCCGTAAGTTGTTGCTTTTTCTTTTACACCGATAAGGCGAACAGTCAAATCATTATCCAGCTTCAACAACTCAGGACTGATTACTTCTTTTACAGAATAGTAGATTTCTCTTTCAACGCTGTCTTTATCTATTTTTGACCCGAAATGAAGCTTCTTAAGGTCTATCTTCTTATCGAGTTTATGAGGGTCTTTGAAGACATAGGGCAGCTTTTCGATTTCTTTATTCAGGTCAGATTTAACACTATCATTCAGAAACACGTATTCAGTCGCTGTAATGTCGAATTGCCCCACATTCAGCTTATTTTTAATTGTTGGAATAAAATCCGAATTGATTTCATAGCCGACAGAACTGCGGCCTAAATTACGGGCAGCAAGTGCGGTTGTCCCACTGCCTAAGAACGGGTCCAAAATCGTCTCGCCGGAAAAAGAAAACATTTTTATCAGGCGGGCAGGCAATTCTTCCGGAAACATAGCAATGTGGGCGTCCTGCTTTGCCCCTGCAAAGTACCAATGCCCTGAAAAATAATTATTCCATTCATCTTTTGTCATTATTGAAAGTTCTTTTTGTTCTTTCGTCGGCGCAGGTGTAATGCCCTGTTTTTTGAAAAACAGAATAAATTCATAGTCAAGCTTCAAAATGCCATTTCGTGGATATGGAAAACTGCCCATTATTGTGGCACCACCGGTTGTATTGCATGTGGTGACTTTCTGCCAGATAACAGCCCCCATATAGTCAAACCCTCTGGTTTCACAGAATTTAATTATTTCTGTTCTTATTGGAATCACTTTATACCGCCCATAAAAAACTGATCGGGCGAACTGGTCCCCGATATTAATGCATAGTCGGCAGCCGGGGTGTAATGCCCTATGACATTCCTTCCAGACGAGATTCAGATTGTTGATATAACCTTCATAGCTTTCATGAAAACCGATTTGTTTTTCTGTTCCGTAGTCTTTTAACTGCCAGTATGGGGGCGAGGTAATAACTAAATGAACCGATTTATCAGGGATTAGGCTCATTTGTCTGCTGTCACCTTGTATTATTTTATGAATAGTTTTCAATAAGTTCTCCATAGCCTGCAGTTTAACATATTCTGTTTATTGTGCCCGACATCATATATGAAGTTGCATCTCGTTTTTTAAGCAAGAGGGTCAATTTCAATAAAATACCGGGGATTTAAATACATTTCTTAATTAGCACACTTCATAATTTTAATAAACTCCTGCGTATTTTGTCCATATTTTCAAGATTCCCCGGCCTGAAGGATCCTGATGGCGACATTCGCAATGGTTTTCGGAATGATACCGGTTGCCTTCGTTGTCGGAGAGGGATCGGAAACCCGCTCTTATATGGGGATAGCGGTCGTTGAAGGTAACAGATCTGCGCGGCTTTTCGCGCGGGTCCGTTTGACCGCCATATAAGGGTTATGCATTATCTATTCTTCAAATACTGTTCGATTTCCTGCTTGTGTTCTGCTACGTAATTGCAACTGGGATCTTCACCGCACTTTCGACATTTCAGATCATAGGTGGAATTGATGATTTGGCACCGTGGGCAGGTATAATTTCCTCTAATTTCCTTGAGCCATTGTTTATAACCAATAGACTTGATTCGTTCAAGATTGACCCAAAGCCCGATCCGATGAGGCATTGCAGATTGAAATCGTTTCAGGTCATCGCAGGGATACTCTTCACATTCGCTGCAAAAGTCAATGCCTCGTTCAGCTGCGCAAGCGGACATCTTGCATTTTTCGCAATAGGGCAATCTCTTGTCCGACCGGCATCCATAGCACTTGCTCTCTTCCTCCGAAAAATGCAATTGTGCAGCAAGTTTTTTGAGCCTTTCAGGATCTTCAGTGGTGGCGATAAACCATGAGCACGCCTCACAATAAAGGCCGCATACAGCGGCTAATTTTTTGTCCAATTCTCCAGAGTGATTTTTTTCTTTTTGCATGGAGCTTCTCACCCTCATTTACTGATGCATACCTTTGTTCTTTCGCTTCATAATCGCGGTGCTGACCTGCGCCGTGAGCAGCGCAAGCAAGCTCAACTTGATTGTCAACATCTTCCGGTTCCAATCCATTATACGATGATGTTCTGAAAGGTGATAATCGTGTTCTGCTCCTTACCCGAGCGGCATCCTAACTGGATGTATCGCCACAGGCGGACAAGCCGAAAGCTGGAACAAATGGGTTACCTCTCAAAACGCTGATGTTAAGACGGAAATATTATTTAAACTAAATTCCGATCTATGGGAAAAGTTTTTTCTTAACAACAGAAGGACATATATATGTTAGCCGAATTCCTTCGGCTTTCCTCCTTTGCTATCCGGAGAATTGCGTCCAAAGCCAGTTCGACATCCATGTCGGTAGTTTTCCACGATGAAACGCTGATTCTCATGGCTTTCTTGCCTTGCCATTCCGTTCCTCCACACCAACAGGTGCCATCCTCCTGCACACGTTGAATGACGCGATTGGTTGTATCCGAATCACCAAACGACACCAAGACCTGATTCAAGACAACATCGTTGAGAACGTGACATCCGGCAGATGTCAGTCCTGCGGCAAATCTGGTTGCCTGCCGGCAGTTCATTTCAATCAAGTCGGCGAGACCTTCCCTGCCGAGGGAACGCAGCGCCGCCCACACTTCGATCCCTCTCGCGCGCCGAGATATTTCCGGCACATGGTGGCATGGTTCACGTTTTCCACGTTCAATGAGATAGGCTGCGCTTGTTGACATGGCTACGACGAGATGCTGCTGATTGCGGACAAATATAATTCCGCTATCATATGGCACATTTAGCCATTTGTGCGCATCAGTCGCCCATGAGTCCGCTTTCTCAATCCCGTGTGTGAGATAGGCGCGGGATGGCGCAGCCGTCGCCCAGAGACCAAACGCACCGTCTACATGTATCCACACGTTGGTTGAGCTCCGTACCATCTCGCATAACTCGTCAATCGGATCAAAAGCCCCGGTGTTCACATTTCCGGCTTGAACACAGACAATCGTGGGACCATTGATTTTGGGCATACATCCGACACGTATCCTCCCTTGGCCATCGACACTCACCCGAACAACTCGATCTCTGCCCAAGCCAAGCATGCTTAGAGCCTTAAGCAGGCTCACGTGAACTTCTTCGCCAACGACGACCGTGATTCCGGGCGCCTCGAACAGTCCGTTCTTCTCGACATCCCATCCTGCATTTTTCAGCACCGCATGTCGCGCTGCGGCAAGCCCTGTGAAATTGGCCATTGTCGCGCCTGTGACAAAGCCCACTCCGGTGTCAGCGGGAAGCCCCAGCAAAGAAAGCAGCCACTTGCCGGTGACGCCTTCTATCGCCGCAGCAATGGGAGAGGCCACGTCCAACACAGCATTCTGGTCCCATACGCCAGCAAGCAAATTAGCCGCCAGTGAGGCGGGCTGTGCCCCGCCAATTACGAAACCGAAGTAACGACCGTCACTGGAAGCGACGGTCGCTGGGGAACCGACATCGTCAAGCAGCGCAAGTACATCCGCAGGAGCAACCGGATCATCTTGGAGCGGCATGTCAAGCCTTTGGAGTCTAGTAAGAGCTTCTTTGGAGGGAAAGACTTTTCTGTTATTCATTTCTACAAGATAGCGCTTTGCTCTGACCGCAAAGTCATCAATGATTGCATCCATATTCGATTCCTATTCCGGGTTCCGGCAAATTATATATTAACTTGCTTCTCGTTTTTACAAGAAAGTATCAAATTCAATGAAAGAAATGAAAATAAGATCGATTAAGTCGTATAATTAAATAAACATTAATATCATATAAATAGGATCATTTAAATTACGCGATTTTATGAGTCGCCTGACCTGTTATATTTGTGGGCTGAAAATATAATTTCTATCTTTTGGTTTTGTTTTACGTATTTATAGAAGCTTCAAACCACATTTCAGCTCAGCGGGAGCGTTTCTTTCGTCCACTGGATTCGAGTGTTGAACCAAAAAAGTATTCAATCTCTTTAAATACCTCCTTTGAATAGGAAAAAATATAATATCAAGAAGAATACCAGCGCCATGAAAGGCGAGGCATACCATAATATTTTGGAGAAAGGTGACTCAGAGATATGATAAGGCCAGTTGTTTTCCAGAAAAGTGAATGTCACT
Source organism: Desulfobacteraceae bacterium (assembly GCA_003818505.1). GTDB lineage: Bacteria > Desulfobacterota > Desulfobacteria > Desulfobacterales > RPRI01 > RPRI01. Next base: position 6,914 of record RPRI01000081.1, read on the forward strand.
CCCCTTCCCTGAATCCAGTCAAGACTCCAAAAGAGACCTGCCGAAATATATAATACTGAAGATGCAAAAATATTCGAAAACCAAGTTATCCGGATAGCTGCCGTCTCTCAAAACAAGATAAATGTCATAAGACCAGCTTGCCGAAAACATCCATATGCAAATAGCAATAAAAGCGTGCGATAGCTTCAATTTCCTTTCCCCTGCATTGTATATGGCACCTATCGCCCAGGGTGATGTAAAATATGTTAGAGTCGACATGAAAAAACATCAAAATAATCCCATGTGGGATCGCCAGTATGAGGAGCTATGACGGTCATGCTCAAGTTTGCTATTGCAAATGTCATCAACCGCCATGGTTTAAATATGAATCGCCAATATTCCGCCCGGGCCAAGGAAATAGGTTCTCTCTCCATAATAAATGGAAAGAATGTCACGAAACACGCGGCTGTCCAACAAATGATGTAAATCTTAAAAAACGGCGCCATTTGACATCCTATATCTAAGAACAAAACCTTTTTTCCCACCACCTTATTCTTTTCATACGAAACAAAGCAGGTCCATCTGGCAAAAGCCCATCCATCCCAAACAACCAATGTCATGGGCTTTGAGTCTTTTTCTTCTGATTTAATAATGATCAAATTGAGTTTCTGCGCCAGCGATTCAGAATTTTCAATAGATGTATCCACAAAGAGCTGTTGATAAAATTGATTAATCCGTATTTTGGCATTATTAATCCGCCAAACAGGGTAAATCAGAAGAAGAATCAATACTGCAATTAATATTATCGCTTTCTTTTTCATTTTTGCGTTCTATAGGTCCAACGGACTCTTCAGCCGCAGTGGATTGCCGGATGTTAAAAGAGCGTGGTTAGGCAGTATTTAGATTTATATAAATTAGGCTCCTCCCGATCCACAGTAACTACTGATATTCATAGCGCTGCGCCTCTTTGACCGATGACCATAGGCAAAAGATTTTGCCTTTTCATCTCATCTTCTTTCCGTAGTATTCAAGATACCAGGTAACAAACTCCTTTATTCCTGTTTCAAGCGGAGTCTGAGGTTTAAAACCGACATCTTTCATTAGATCGTCGACATCTGCGTAAGTTGAAACCACATCGCCGGGCTGGAGATCGAAAAATTCCTTTTTCGCTTTTTCCCCAAGAGCATCTTCAATGACTTCTATAAACCTTATCAATTCAACAGGGCTGTTGTTGCCTATATTATAAATCCTGTATTTCGCATATGATGTCCCGGGATCAGGTTGGTTTCCGCTCCATTTGGAATCAGGTTCAGGAACTTTCTTCATTATTCTCACAACTCCTTCGATTATATCATCTATGTAGGTAAAATCCCGCGTCATTTTACCGTGATTGAAAACCTTTATCGGTCTTCCCTCAAGAATCGCATCCGTAAAAAGAAAGAGAGCCATATCCGGGCGCCCCCACGGTCCGTAAACCGTAAAGAACCTGAGACCCGTACATGGGAGACCGAAGAGATGGCTGTACGAATGGGCCATAAGTTCATTAGCTTTCTTGGTGGCCGCATATAATGAAACGGGATGATCGACGTTGTCATGAACGGAAAACGGCATTTTTGTATTTGCCCCGTAAACGGAACTTGATGAAGCGAAAACAAGATGTTTCACCCCTTTATGCCGGCAGCATTCAAGAATATTGGTAAAACCGACTATGTTGGCATCGATATAAGCATGCGGGTTTTCCAATGAGTATCTCACACCAGCCTGCGCCGCAAGATTCACCACAACATCAAATTTTTTATTTTCAAATATTTTTTCGAGATCTTCTTTTCCGGCGATATCCGTCTTAGCAAACGCAAAATTTCCGTGTGATAAAAGCTGAGCGAGCCTCGCTTCCTTCAGGCTGACATCATAATAAGAGTTCATGTTGTCTATGCCTGTCACCGCAAAACCATCTTTCAAGAGTCTTAAGCAAAGATGAAAACCGATAAACCCGGCCGCGCCGGTAATAAGCACTCTTTCAGCATTTATATCCATCTGTAAACTCCGTTTAAAAATCAGTTTCTGGTTTCTGATCACTGATTACAGACCACTGACCACTGATCACTGATTACTGATTACAGATTTGTGGTTTATGGTCTCTTGTTTCTGGTTTAAAACAGGCATGAGGCTTAAATTTAAATTAATTCTCTATTTTCAGATATCTCCTTATACCTATCATCTCTCACTTCTCGGCTTTTCACTATTCACTGTTCACTATCCACCATTCACTATTCACTGTTCACTGGCTCCTGACTACTGTCTTCTGGCTCCTGTTTTTATCCTGCCACGTTCAGCCAGAATGAAAACGTCACGGCTGAAATGAGCGTGCTTGAAGAAATCGCGGCGACTGCGAAATCGGCATCCCCGTCCATCTCCTTTGACATTATATACGTAATCGTGGCAGTCGGAGATGCAAGAAGTATAAGCGCCGGCAGATATTCGTTCGCAGAAATACCATAAAAGCCATATAAAACAAATCCCACGCACGGGAGAAGCATGAGTTTAAAAAAATTGTTTGAAATAACGGAAAATATGGAGAGGCGGATGACTTCAAAAGAGAGGGAAGCGCCTATAACAATCAACGCCATCGGCAACGCGAGATCACCCAGGATATCCAGAATTCGTCCTACGACTTCAGGCACCGGCAACTCCGTAACAGAAAAGAATATCCCGGCCATTGCCGAGAGTATTACGGGATTTCCGAATATCTTTTGCACAAAAAAAAGTCTGTTCTCTCCTAAAGGAACATCTTTCCCGTAAATAACGAGCGCAGCCACACCGAGAAAATTCTGCAGGATCATCATGAAGCCGCCTATTATTCCGGCTTTTACGAGTCCCTCCTGTCCCATAAAGTAGTATACAACCGCAAAACCGACATATCCGAGATTTCCGTGAACTGAGGTTTGCATATATGTGCCAAGAGTTTTTCTTGCCGTCTTTCCGGCTTTTCCCACCACCCATGAAACAGTAAAAACGGCAACAACTGAGGCAACGGTAATAAGGAGCACGGTTAAATTAAACTGCGCTTTAAAAGAGGCTTTCGATACCGACCTGAAAATAATTGCCGGTATGGCGATATAAAATACCAGTCTGTTCGCTGGCCCCAGAAATTCAGGCGGAACAAAACCTTTATGGCGGATCAGCCATCCTATAATTACAATGGAAAATATTGGAATTATTGTCGAAGCAATTTGCATCAGTAAATTCCGATCTATTTTAACAAGTTGACATTTAAACCAATTTTATTTAATTTTCCCCCGGAATCGTATAAGATTTATTCTATATCCCATTTCAAGGGCAAATAAAACTTAAAATATATGAATAAAAAAGCTTTTATTATCTTAAAACTTTTTGCCACACTCGGAAAATTCACACCCGATTCGGCGGATAATTATCCGGTAGAACCGGGAATATCGGTCCGGGACCTGATTGCCGGGCTTAAAATCCCTGAGGAGAAGGCAAAGCTGATTTTCATAGACGGCGTCAAGAGGGAACTCGACGCTGTAATAAACGGTGGCGAAAGAATCGGCATTTTCCCACCTGTCGGAGGCGGATGAAACCGGAGAATAGCATTACAGGCAGAATAAAAGAACTCTCGAACAGGAAGGAACTTCCGGATAAAACGCCTTATACCGGTATCTCGGTTAATAACATCATAAATATATCCAAAACCTTCGGCATAAGTTCACGGGAGGTTGAAATAGCCTCGCTTGAAGAAGAAATCATACCGGAACGATACATCCGCAACATGAAATCCTTTTCCTCAACCGATCAGGCAACTCTTTTGAAGTCCATTGTAACCATTGTCGGCCTGGGAGGCCTGGGAGGAATAGTTTCTGAAATACTTGCAAGGACCGGAATCGGAACATTGAACCTTATCGACGGGGATTTGTTTGAAGAAAGCAACTTGAACCGCCAGTTTCTCTGCACGGAAAATCTTCTTTCGAAGCCAAAGGCAGACGCCGCGGCAAAAAGAGTCAAAGAGATAAACTCTTCAGTCACGGTACGAAAATATTATGAATATCTCGGTGAAGAAAATGCGGACAGAATAATAGGAGAGTCAGGTACTGTTATCGACTGTCTCGACTCATTGACAGGCCGTTTTATCCTGGAAAAAGCTTCAAAAAAAGCGGGCTGCCGCCTTGTATCTGCTGCAGTTGCGGGAAGCTACGGTCACATAACAACCATATTCCCCGAAGATCCCGGGTTGAAGCTTATTTACGGCGATCCTGAGAATGCCCCGGAGAAGGGCGCCGAAACATCCCTCGGAGCGCTCTCTTTCTGCGTTTCACTGGTTGCTTCTCTTGAGGCTTCGGAAGCGATAAAAATTATTTTAAAAAAAGGGTCCCTTTTACGAAACAAACTGCTTCTGGTCGATCTTGACGGCAATACATTTGAAACCATACAGCTTCTGTAAAAGCCGACCATGGCTTCAGCATTTCTCTTTTCCTGTTGTTTGTTTTTTTATTTCTGGTTTCCGGTTTAAGCTGTATACAGGGTTCAGGGGTTCGAGGGTTCGGGGGTTCAAGTGAAAAAGAACGCCTATTCCTTGACCCCTTGAACCCTTGACTCCTTGAATCCTCAATATTCACCGCTTTTCTGCCCTGAAACAAATCGCAACATCTGCTCCGTGACCAGTGCAATAACTTCCTTTGGAACAAAACCGGCAGGCGCATTTTTTGTCAGCATCTCTGTTATCTCTTTTGTGCTCAATTTCACATCATTTGTGCGCGCCAGCGATTCTTCAAGAATCTGCCTTGTCTCTTTGGCCGAAATCATCGATTTTTGTAAAAAGGCGCGGCCGTCTTCGCCTGTTCTTGCGCCATAATGTTCCGCTATATGTATCTCCGTCTCATACCGCGCCATTTTATCAAGACTCTCGACATATTTGTCAAAATTCGAGTTGGCGGCCGTAAAAACCCGGTCACCGAAAGGAACACCTCCCGCATCCGATGCAAACATTGCTTTTTCTTCCCTGACGTATACTGCAACAGAGCATGAAGAATGCCCCGGCACTTCGATTATCTCCATTGAAAGATTTCCGCAGGGGAGAATCTCCCCGTCTTTAACGACCTCCTCAATGTCGACACCCGTAAAAGAAAGATCAAGTTCTTTCGCCTTATCTTCAATCCCGTACTTCATTATAAGAACCTGGTTCAAAAATTCTATGCTGTCAATTATCTTCCTGGCAGCAAGAAGTTCCTTTGCTCTGGCAGAAGCTGTAATCTTAACATGCGGCAGACGCTTTTTAAAGAAAGGAACTATCCCGCAATGGTCGAAATGGGAATGGAGGATTATTATCCTTTTTATTCTGCTCTCATCAATTTCATATTCTTCAAGCTGCCTGATCAAATCAGGAACAATATATGCCATGCCGCCGCCAAGTAACGCGTATTCATCGCCGCCCTTAAGCAGATAAACGCATGATTCTCTTCTTCCGAGAAGCAGTATTCTCTCCGTCACATACCCCGGTTCTTCTATAATCAATTGCAGTTCCTTTCATAAAATCATTGTAATTTTCTTTAACCGGAACTCAGGAATCCTCGACCCCCTGAACCCCTGATCAGCAATCAGGTTGCTGCTGATCCCTTTTTATTTTCCTGCCCTGATCCGGGTGCCGTCGTTTATTGAATCGCCTGGATGGGCGATCACCTTGTCGTTTGCGTTTATCCCGGAGATTATCTCGGCCGTCAAACCGTTCCTCTGTCCGACCTCAACTATACGCAGCCTTGCTTTCCCCTTATCATCGACGAAAACCGCCCATTTTTCACCCGAACGGAACAGAGAGCTTGCGGGAACCTGAAGAACATCCTTGCCCTCCCAGACTATGAAGTGCGACTCGAGCCTGTATCCGTCCCCGAGAGCGTTCCACGTTTCAGGCGGAGAAGTTATATCGGCAATCACGAAAACCCGCTGCTCCTCCACTCCAAGGCTCGAAACCTTCGTAAATCCTGCGGGCTCGACAATTCTTACCGTTCCGGTCAGCGGATTATCACCGCCCCACCTTTTAAACAGAACGGGAGTTCCTTTTTTAATTTTAACCGCATCCGATGAAAGCACCTCGGTAATTACCTCGAGATCGTCCTGGTTTCCGATATCCATAAGCGGTTCGCCTGCGCCGACAGCGCCTTCGCTTTCACGACGGATCTTGAAAATTTTGCCGTTCACGGGAGAAGTAATATAAACGATCCCGCCGGTTCCTACTCTTTTATTCTTACCGAAATCCTGCAGAGTTGTCTTCGCTTTTTCCACCTCGAAGCGGGCAGCATCAGCCGCTGCTTTCGCGGAATTCATGACGGCCAGAGCTTTCTTAAATTCAGACTCAGTCTGATCCAGCTGATCTTTTGCCACATATCCCTTCTGATAGAGATTCGCATACCTTTTCAGCCTCTTCTCAAGATATTCGGCATCTGCGGCAGAAGCGAGCTCCTTTTCCTTTTCCGCATCGAAAGCGGCCGCTGCGGCTGACACTGCCGCCTCGGTTTCCGCCCGGCTTCTCGGATCAAGAGATTGCGAAGGCAGAGGATCAAGAACAGCTAATATTTCTCCATTCTTTACCGTATCACCAACCTTTCCTGTTATACGTCTGATATATCCCGCTGTCGGAACAGACACTACAAATCGTTCCTTAAGGCGGGTCCGTCCTTCCTCTTCAACAGTAACTGCAAGGTCGCCTCTTGAGACATCAACAAGATCCTCGTCTTCCGCTTCCGGGATGAAGCCGTATGTCGTGGCAAGAACAACTGCTGAAATAATCACTATTACCGATATTCTTCTTCGCATTGCAATATTCATAACGCCTACTCTCTGGTTTTTAATACTTCCACAAGATCAAGATGGTCAAGTTTATGCCGCACGATAAGCCCCGATATTGAAGCCGAAGCAAGAACAACCGCCGCCGCGAGCGAATATGTTTTCATCTCTATAATAACCGGTATCCGGTAAAGGTCGGACGCAAGAGCCTGCGCGATATACGCGCAAAGCCAGTATCCGATAAAAAACCCTAAAGGAATAGCAGCAAGGGTTATCAGCCCCAGTTCTCCCAAGAGTATGTAGGAAATTTCTCCGCGCGTGTAACCCAGCACCCTGAGGCTCGAAAGCTCGCGGCTTCTTTCAGAAAGAGCTATTCTGGCGCTGTTATAGACTACCCCGAAAGAGATGAAACACGCCATCAGTGTCGCGACAAATGTGAAAAAAAGCATAGCCCTGGCCTGCACTTCATTGAAATTCCGGATTTCATTCATTCTGACCACGGTTCCTGAAACACGCGGCATATTCACAAAACTGCGGAACAGGCCCTCTCTGAAAGCTGAATCCGTGAAAAGATAAGCGCCTGACACCGCTTCACCCTCTTTCATCAGTCGGTTTAACGCCTTTATATCCATGTATCCGGTCACGCCAAGATACTGCTTTGTCAGAGCCACGACCGGCACTTCCCGGACGGGCTTAGAGCCTTCAAGAACTTCAACTGTAAGCATATCTCCCGCTTTTATACCGAGTATCTTACCCAGATAATCGCTCAAGATTATGCCCGAAGAAGGAACTGAAACTTTACTGAGATTCTCATCCAGCAGAAGATGCAGGCGGCTCTCTCCCTCCATCCCGTTTATAACCGTCTTATAACTGCGGTGACCGAACCTGAATTTGGCAGGAACATTCCGGAAAGTTTCTGCGTGAAACACGCCAGGCAGAGATTTCAGTTCAAACAGCGCCTTCCGTGAAGTAGGTTCCGCGAATGCGACCGTCATATCTTCCTTCTTGGAAAGAACAAACTGGATATTGACCATATAAGCTATCGAATCCTTGAAAAAACCGCTTGAGATCATCGTGGCGCACGCGACCGCTATACCCAGGACCGAAAGAAAAGTTCTTACCGGCCTTCGCTCCATATTCCGGGCGATTATCCTGGTCGGCTGTGTCAGCCAGCGCCCTAAACCCATTTTTTCTATCAGCGTCACTCTGTACTTCGCGGGAGGCTCGGGGCGCATGGCTTCCGCAGGCTGCTCCCGTACCGCCCGCCTGAGAGAATGAAAAGTTCCGGCAAGCGCGGAAGCAACACTTATCAAAACCGCAGCGAAAATCACACCGGGACGCAAAATATAGATAAGGCGCGGAAAGCGGTATACTTCCATATAAATGCCGCCCAGCATATTTCCGAACCATATGCCTCCCGCGACTCCGGCAACAAGACCGGTTGTAATTATCAGAATAATGAGCTTAGCGTAATGGATGCCGATATCGGCGTTACAATAACCGAAAGCCTTCAGGGCCGCTATCTGCTCCCGCTGTGTATTAACAGTCCTGCTCATGACGACATTGAGCAGAAATGCCGCGACACAGATGAAAATTGTGGGAAATATTTTCGAACTCTTCTGAAGCTGCCGGAATTCTTCATTAAGCAGGCGATGGGATATCTGGTCTTTGCGTCCGTACGCCCCAAAACCTCCGTACGGCTCAACTATATCGTCAATCGCCTCTATAACATCGCTTAATTTGGCGTCAGGATAGAGTGTCAGCACGACATTATTGAACGCTCCGTCCATATTATATGACTCGCTGAGAGCCTTGCGCCCCATCCAGAGAACGCCATACCGTTTGAAATCCGGGCTTATTGCTTCAGGCCGCATCAGAAGCACAAATTCGGGAGAGAGGGCGACACCGGTAATCGTGAGTTTTTTCCATTTGCCGTTTATAACAGCCGCGAACTGATCTCCGGGCTCAAAGCCGTGCTCTTTGGCAAAGTTTTCATTCACCACGACTTCGTTATCCCTGGCGGGATCGACAAGTCTGCCCTTCCTTATATAAAGACGGTTCAGAAGGAGTTTCCCGTCGTCAGGAACGGATACGATCCTTGCCGTAACCGGTTCCGGAAATCCCGGGATATCAAGCTTTACATCAGCTGAAACACGCGTTTCAACTTGTTTGACTCCGGAAATATTTTTTATTTTATCCTTAAGACTTTCCGGCGCGCGTTTAAGGTTGACGAAAACATCGGCAAAGTCATAATCCCGGTAAAATGTGTTCCTCGTGAAATTGAGGGAATCCATTGTGCTGATGAACATGATAAAAGTCGCAACACCGCTCATGACAACAAGCGTTACGGCAAAGACCTGGCCTTTCATCCGCCAGAGATCCCGCAAAATTTTCCTGTTAAGCGCTTTCATCATGAGGTCTTTCATAATATCTGATCTACAGTCATATCGGTTGAAGAAAAGGGGTCGAGTTGTTATTTTTTGCCGGCTTTTCCAGTCACTCGAATCCTTTGACCCTTGACCCTTGAATCCTGTTTTTATTCACCTGAACCCCTGCCCCCTTGAACCCCGAATCCTACAGGATCACCACTTAAGCTCGCCAGGTGCTTTTTTCACTTTATTTACAGCAACTTCCGAGATCAGTCCATTACTCAGATGTATCACCCGGTCGGCCATACCGGCAATGTCGGCGTTATGCGTGATAATCGCGGTTGCAGTTCCCAGTTCGCGGTTGATCCTCTCAAGAGCTTCGAGAACAACGATTCCCGTTTTTGAATCAAGCGCGCCTGTTGGTTCGTCACACAGCAGAACCTCGGGATTTTTTGATATTGCGCGGGCTATCGCGACACGCTGCTGCTCACCGCCTGATAACTGCGCCGGAAAATGATCAAGCCGCTCGGTCAGTCCTACTAGGGCAAGAGCTTCTTCCGGAACCATCGGATCCCGCGCTATCTCCGTCACAACAGCAACATTCTCCCTTGCCGTAAGGCTTGGAATCAGGTTGTAAAACTGAAAGACGAATCCCACATGAAAGCGGCGGTATTCAGTAAGCTCCTGTTCATTCGCATTGGTTAAGTCTTTGCCCCTGTACGAAACATAACCGCTTGTCGCGGTATCGAGCCCGCCCAGGATATTCAATAACGTCGATTTTCCGCTTCCTGAAGGACCGAGAAAAACAACCAGTTCGCCGGGAAAGAGTTCCATATCAGCCCCTCGCAGAGCATGAACCTCCACCTCTCCCATTTTGTATACCTTGGTGAGATTCCGCACCTTGAAAACTACATCTTCAGGATTGTCAGCATTATTCTGATTCATTTTTTCCGGTTACTCATCCCTGATAACTGATAACTGTTTACTGATTACTGGTCACTGCTTTATGGTTCAAAAAGCCTTGCTTCGTTGATAGTTGATCGTGACCCGATGCTCGATGCCCGATATTCGCTTTCCGCCATTCTATATTCGATGTCCTGTAATCGATATTCGACTTTCGGCTCTTGTATCACGCACTGACGACTAACTCCTCGTGCCTCACACCTTATGTCTCCCGCTTTATGCCTTCCCACCTCTCACGACTCCCTCAGAGCTTCCACGATATTCATTCTCGAAGCTCTGAACGCCGGAAGTATCCCTCCGATAAACCCCATGACAAGGGAGAACAGGATCGCTTTAAATACTATTTCGAACGAAAGCTTGAAACTGAAGGCAAGCTCCGAAAATGTCTGGAAATTGGTTGTCGAAACCGTTATAAACTGCAGAAAAGAGGCAAAAAAGAGTCCGCCAAATCCGCCGATACAACCAAGAAGCAGGGATTCCATGAGAAAAGCCGCAAGAATGCTCGAGCGGCTGAATCCCAGGGCCCGAAGCGTCCCTATTTCGCCGGTCCGGTTTGCTACGGCAGAGTACATTGTAATCATCGCCCCCACGATCGCTCCGATCGAAAAAACAATGGTGAGGGACTGCCCCAGAATCCTTAAGAACTTCGCCATCATTTCGGACTGCTCTCTGTAATAAATCGTTTCGCGTTTTGCTTCAAGTGTCAGTCTCGGATCACTTTCAATATTTTTCTTTAGAGATTCAAAGTCGGATGATTTCCTCAATCTGAAAAGAAGGGATGAATATACGGGCCTCCTGAAAGCCTGCATGAACTGATCTACGTCACCCCAGATCTCAGAACTGTAGCCGGTATTTCCGGCATCAAAAACACCGACAACAGTCCACTGACGCATCGCAAAAGAAAGGGTTTCCCCAAGCCCGACATTTTTAAATCCCTTTGCAATGCTGCGGCCTGCAATTATTTCCGATGATCCGGGTCGGGGCAAACGCCCTGCCGAAAGCTTTACCTGCGGCCGCAGCGCCATGGAACTTTCCGAGATTCCTCTTATTATCACATTTGCCGGGCTGTTCGACCCTCTTTTTTCAAGGGTTATCAGAACTACGAGCTCTTTTGCAAGCAGGCTCCTTCCGTCAGCTCCTATGGCCACTTCAGGTCGCGTTTCAACTATCGAAGCCTGAATTCTTTCGACTCCGCTCTGAACTTCCGATACTGATGATCGCCTTATGACAACTACATTATCGTTGGTGCCGGTATCGACAAGAGTCTTTTCAAGACCTTCTGCAAGCATTACTATCGAAGCGAAAACGAATACGACAAGCGCCATCCCGGCCGCAGTCAGCGCGGTGGTGAGCCTTCTGGTAAGAAGATTGCGTAGACTGTAAAAAAACAGAAGATTCATTATTGATACCTTCGTAAAAAGTCGAAAACCGCTTTTTTAAAGTCCGTCATTTCTCATCCTATCCTTCCAAGCCCGCTTGCAATCGGAACCGACACGGCCCGCCAGATTGGAAAAACAGCGGCGACAACGCCAATGATAACCGAAGCCGCGATATCAAGATAGATTGTCTCTTTTGCAATATTGAAAACCGGAAAGAACTCGCCTACCGATCTTGCGAAAGCATTCGCAGCCGGATAAGTGAAAAGTATGCCCATGCCGCATCCGAGGAATGTGATAATCATCGATTCTCCGAGTATAAGAAACGCAAGATATCCTCCCCCGAAACCGAGCGTCTTGAAAACAGCATATTCGCCCATCCTTTCGCGCACCGACATGGCCATTGTATTTGCAGCAACAGCCATGATAATCACAATAATGACCATAGAAACGAGCTGAATGACGGTAAGAATGGTCTGACTTAAGGAGATGAAACCCATCTGGAATGCCTTTTCCGTCTCGGTCAGTGTTTCGGCAAAGGAATTCCTGAATAATTTATCTATAGATTCCGTGGCGTCAGCCGCAATATCAGGTGAAACCATTCCCACCATGTAGAATCCCACCTGATCGGCCCTTCTGGGCTGGATTCTTTTCATGGTCTCATTGAGATAGTCCCAGTGAAAGAAAAACTGGTTTTCATCTATGGTCTTGTCTCTGCCCCGGTATATCGCACTCAGCACAAACTCCCAGTTTCCGGGAAAAATGGTTCCTCTTAAAACGATCGTATCCCCTATCTTCCATCCGAAACGTTTGGCCAGCTTTCGGCCGACCACGCATCCTTTTCTTTCTTTGAAGAATGAAAGCTTCTGGTCGGCTGGGATAATGAATTCGGGGTATAGATCAAGATAAGTTTTTGAATCAACGGCAAAGTTGGCAAAAAAGTTTTTCTCGTCTTTGTATATTCCTCCGAACCAGTTTCCTAGTGATACTATTTTAACTCCTTCGACACCTCGTATCTTCTCTTTGTAGGAAAGGGGCAATGGAAAAACAAGAGATATAGCATTCCTGGTCACAAGCCGGGTGGCAGAGGATGCATCCACTCCGGCATACCATGCACTGACAACCGTGCGGAGGAGACCGAATGCGAGAATTGCAACGCATATGCCGCAAATGGTCAGGGCGGTCCTGAGCCTGTGTCTAAATGCGTTCCGGAAAAGAAGCTTGAGGAGCATTAGCAAGAACACCTTTTTCAAGATACTTAATTTTACCGGCTCTTTTTGCAGCCCTGGGATCGTGAGTCACCATTACAACAGTTTTACCGATTACGCTGCTCAATTTCTCCATAAGCTGCAGCACCTCTTCAGCCGATCTCCTGTCGAGATCGCCTGTAGGCTCGTCTGCAACAAGAATGGTCGGATCCGTAACAACAGCCCTCGCTATTGCAACCCTCTGCTGCTGGCCGCCCGACAACTGGCGGGGATAATGCTCCATCCTGTCTTCAAGGTTGACAAGCCCGAGGGCCGTCATTACATGCTCTTTCCTATCCTTTCTGGAAAGGTTTGTAAGGATGAGGGGCAGCTCAACATTCTCGAAGGCAGTAAGTACCGGAACAAGATTATAGAACTGAAATATAAATCCGACATTTTCCGCCCTCCACTTTGCAAGCCCGGTTTCAGAAAAAGATGATATATCAGTGCCTCGGACTATTATGCTTCCGCTGTCGGCCTTGTCCAGCCCGGCAACAAGATTTAAAAGCGTGCTTTTCCCCGAACCCGATGGACCCATGAGGGCAAGGAAATCGCCCTCCTCGATATCGAGAGATAAATTTTCCAGAACGACTATCGACTGGCTTCCGCGGCGATATGATTTTGTAATATCTCTTATCTCTATGACCGGAATCAATTCCGCATTACTCCTCTAAAACCTTAACTTTCATGCCATCCTTAACTTTGTCAAGCGGTTCAGTCACCAGTACCTCGCCTGTTTCAAGCCCGCTTATTACTTCCGTCATATCTCCTGCCGGTCTCCCTGTTTTTATCATGATTTTATTCGCCCGGTCCTTTTTCACTGAAAAGACAAACTGATTTCCTTCCTTTCCGGTTATTGCGCCGGCCGGAACCGCTTTAAAGGACTTCTGCTCCTCAGGTAGAATCTCGCGTGAGAGGAATGCAACCTTGGCGCTCATTTCAGGCAAAATCCGCGGATCCTTATCGGTAAATGCAACTTTTACCATGATGGAAGCCTTTGCCCTGTCGGCGGTCGGAACTATCATGTGGACCGCTCCCCTGAAACGGGAATCCTGCAACGCATCGAGCCGGATTTCGCACGGCTGGCCCTTTTTCACAAGATCAATATTGCTTTCCGAAACATCAACCTCAATCTGGAGTGATCCCATGTCAGCTATATCAACAACTGCGGCTTTGGCATTTGCGGCAGCCCCGATAGGCGTCACGATATCGCCTATGTCTGCATTCTTTGTCAGCACAACGGCGTCAAAAGGAGCTCGCATATTCGCATATTCGAGCATAACTTCAGTTTCCTTCAGGGCGGCTTCACCGGCTTGAACAGCGGCTTTCTGGGCTGATACCGAGGCTTTTGCCCTTTTCATCCTCGTCTCCGCAGCATCATGTTCGGACTTTGCCACGCTTCCCCTTTTCGACAGCTGCTCCATCCTGTTAAAATTGAGAAGAGAGTCATCAAGCTCGGCCATTGCCTGTTCAAGAGATGCTCTTGCAGCATTTACATTTGCAACAGCCCTGTTTCTTGCGGCAATGGCATCTTCATTTTCAAGGCGCGCAACTATCTCCCCTTTTCTGACCCTGCTCCCCTCCTCAACACCCAGGAATACAAGCCGCCCCGTGATTTTTGAGGCAACGGCCGCTTTTCGCTGTGCGACGACATAGCCGCTTGCATTAAGAAGAGTATATGTCTGGGACGGATAAATATTAACAACTTTTGAGATCCTGACTTCAAGAGCCGGAGTCAGATGGCCCTGTTTGTATAGTATCCATGCTGCAATCAACACAAATATTATTATCAGAAAAATAATATATTTTTTCTTTCTCCCCGTACCTGCAGCGGTACCGGCTTTTTTTATGCGAAGCTTTGATATTTCGTCGCCTGCCATTAATAACCTCTTTTATTTTTTCCTTAGTTCATCGCCCATGTCTTTTATGATTGAAAGCACGTTTTTTCCTCTTTCGCGCGCGATTCCGTGCGCTTCATCAACTATTTTTGCAGCCTGTCGCTTCAATTCGGATATTTCCGGCACAGGAAGGTTCTTCTTCTGGTATTGCGCTGTCAAAAGGCCTATCGCCAGACGCTCCTCCTGATCTCTGATAAATCCCATAGTTAATTTACCTTCGGTTTCATTGTGGTTCCTGGTTGCTGGTTCATGATTACTGATAACCGATCACTGATAACTGACTACCTGCTTGCTCTTCGATGTCCTATTATCGATATTCGGCTTTCGTCTCTCGCCTACTAAAGCTTTATAACCCTCATCATGTTTGTTGTCCCTTCAACATA
>RPRI01000082.1 GCA_003818505.1 Desulfobacteraceae bacterium
AGCTGACCTCCATTGCTTAATCCCCTCAGGGTGCCGGTGACTGTTTGAGCGCTCGTATTTATAACGGCTATCTCCGTTTGCCAGGGTAAACTTGTGGCTATGTGAGGAAAGTAGAGAGCCGCAAATGTCGAAGCGGCGTTCAGCCATTGATGCAGCGCGGCGTTGTACGCCACATCGAACCGGCCGTAGTAATGTGTTCCATACCGATTGCTGCAGCTCGCATCGCCCCCGTACAACTGACCGATCAGGTAATGGCTGCCACCGCTTTCCTTGAAAAGACCGGAGCCGCTGCTGCCGCCTTCAGTGGTGCCGCTTGTAAAGGTGATATTAACATATTCTGCGCTTGTATCTGTCGATGCATAGCATGTGAATGTGCCCCACGGGTCAGTTTCGGTACAATCCTGAAATGATTCAATGCCGCCGAAATTTATTTTCTGTAAATCGCCTTCCGGATGATGAACGCCTGTCACAGCAATTCCCAGTGCAGGCGCACTTGGGTCCCATCCAGCATATATCACTCCGGTGGGAGGGGTATTCTTCAGTCTCATAAACGAGGTATCGGTGACCGAACTGGCGTACAGCAGATCTGCCCCCCCGCTTAGCATCCTGCTTCCCGGATTGAGTACACCGCTGTTGCAAAAGGCGGATCGATAGAACCAGTAGGTCTCCAGCGTCGACGCCACCGTCTGTCTTGATATGCAGTGATTGGCGCTGAGGAAATAGGGTGTTCCACTCACAGCCATGTCGTTGAGCAGCGTCCCGGTACACACATAACTGCCGCCGTCCATATCAACATAAGACATTTTCGCAGTGGCATTGCTTTCGGGTCTCCAATCACTGTAGCAAGTGGCATCGATTTCGCAACCGTCCGCATCTCCTATGTTCTTGATGATATTCCCCCCCTGTGCGGCCAGGGGGGAACTAAAAAAATGGGAAACCCTGGGGATGGAAATATCCACAGTATCCGGACTGATCCCCGGGGGCAGTTCGATTTCCAGAGTCGCCTCCTCTCCCTCAATGTGAGGCGACCAGTAGGTCAGGGCTGCATCGCCGGCGTCGCCCGCATCCAGATTACGCTTGATTGACTCCCTAATTTCCTTACCGGAGATTTCGTAAGCAGTCTCCGCCCCTTGGGCATAGAAGCGCAGGATGGCTTCCGCGGGCAAGCGGCGTACCAGGATACCCAGACGGATTCCGACTGCCTGTGGAGAGGTAATGCTGATTGCTGAAATCTTGCCGGCTTGCGGGGTGTTCCGCCACTGCAGATGGGCTGGCGCATCCGTGGCGCTTCCCACTTGGGGAACATCGCGGCCGAACCCTATTTTGTGTGGCATGCCCGGTCGGGGACCGGAAGTAATTGCGGTTGACTTCATTTCCTGAGAGACCGGATCGATCGAGATAGAGAAAGGTACTGGGAATACACCACCGCGACGGGGTTTTACGGACGAAGAATCATCACTGGTGCGTGCGGGAAGGGTTACTGATTCGGCTCGGTCAGGAACCGCTTTGAATGACTGTGCATAAGAGGGATGGACCATGAGTGTCAGCGAAACAATCAACAATAAAGCGACCCAATTGCGGATATACAATTCGGGGGACATGAATTTGGGGGGCTGTTTCATAAACGCTTCTCCGAGTTAATTATCTCAAATAGTTTCCATCCGGAAATGGCCCTTTTGACCGATCTCTGTGTCAATCCGCGGAATTTCTTGTGCGACATACTATGCGTATGTCTTAAGCGCAATTCCTTGATTTCCTTGAGCTTGCCCAAAATTGCCTATTTCCGAATTGGAAACTTAACTGTGTCCGAACTTGGTTTCCGGATGGACACCAACTATTATGTATCTGTTGGTCTTAGACCTTCACAGAACAGCTCATTAATATCATAATTCTTAAGGAAACAATATCACTTATTTCTGTTTGCAATCCAGAGTATTCATCGAGGATTACGATTTACAGATAGCAGGAAGCTACTCATCAACCGGACGAAACATGAGAAACATGAATAGATATATTCCCAGATTTATTGTGAAATTTTCAGAGGAATGGATTTATGCCGGAAATTGAAGCTCACCGCAGCAAGCTATGGGGAATCTTCGACCGCAGGGAATAATGTCTATTTTTAATTTGCTCGCTAACCCCGCTGCAAGCAGCGAGGAATGCGCTCGCTGTTTCGGTTCAACTTTGTACGAACGAGTTGGTGTCCGTCAAGCATCCTTTTATTTCAGTGATCTGTTCGGAATCACATTTTATCAAAAACGATTGCGTTTAAAGCCTGGTGCTGGGTGGAGGCTGAAACCTTAAGATCAGTGGCAAGGTGGCTCAGAAAATCTTCTATCTCTCTCTTGCCCATTTCAGAAGGATGCCGTTTGTATTTATGATATTTGATATAACGGCTTATCTATTCACAGTATGTCTTTTCGGTGCTCAAAGAGTAATGATGATATCTCAGGACCTGTCGCACCTGGTCCAAAAGTTTAATTTTGAAGTCTGGCATAAATTTATCCTTGATTTCCTTGATAACAGCCAATACCATCAAAATACTGAAAAATTCATCCGTGTTTTTTCCATGTTTATTGCTAATACGGCAATATGCGGAAAATATTTCTATCGTATATAGGCAATACATGGATATTTTTCCACTTATTAACACTTTAGATGAACTTTTTCGATACCTGATAGAGATAAATTTTTAAGAAGATAAGGACGAATGATGAGTGACGAAAATAAATCAATTCACGAGTTTGATTTTAAATTAATCTGCGAATATTATTCGGGCATGGAACGGCAAGGGCCTGGGAGCCCTGGAGTAACTATAAAAGCTTTGAGCTTTATTGATAACCTTACAGATGAATCCAAAATTGCTGATATTGGTTGTGGAACCGGTGGTCAGACGATGGTGTTGGCTAAACATACGTCAGGACATATTACAGGTATTGATTTGTTTGCAGACTTTATAGATATCTTCAATGTTAATAGCCAGAAGTCGAATCTCCAAGATAGAGTAGATGGTGTTGTTGGTTCAATGGACAATCTTTCTTTTCAGAATGAAGAGTTAGATTTAATCTGGTCAGAAGGGGCAATCTATAATATCGGGTTTGAACGAGGGATAAACGAATGGCATAAGTTCCTGAAGACAGGAGGCTTTATTGCCGTTTCAGAGGCATCTTGGTTTACCGAAAAACGACCTATCGAAATCGATAGGTTTTGGAAAGATGCTTATCCGGAAATTGACATCATTTCAGGTAAAGTCAAACAAATGCAAAAGGCCGGATATATTCCCATTGCTACTTTTGTTTTGCCTGAAAATTGCTGGACTGAGCATTTTTATACTCCGCAAGCTTCTGCCCAAGAAAAATTTCTAAAAAAATATGCGGGCAATAAAACTGCCGAAGAGCTTGTGAGAAACCAACGGCATGAAGCTGAGTTATATAATAAATATAAAGAGTTTTATGGATATGTTTTCTACATAGGAAAAAAGTTTTAATTAAATAATTAATAGCCGATGCGTTATCAGACACCTAACATCTATATGGCCTTCGGTTGTCAAGAAAAAAAGCTCCCATAGACCGGATTAAAGTCAAATAGTATTTCCGTCTTAACATTGACGTTTTGACAAGCAACCCGTTTGTTCCGGCTTTTGTTTTCAATCGTGAGTGTCAGGGCATAAAGCATCTGCACCAAACATCTATAGCGATTAACTGAACAGTTTTCGTTTTGCCACCGTGGATAGCTTTCATGTATAGTACATGACCAAGAACAAACGGGATTTTATGTTCAGCGCACAGATCTGAAATCCGGTACGCCCGGAGGAAGTGCCCTTGGGGTGCCGGCAGATGACGCATTCGACTCCGATAACGATATCGTCGAGAAAAAAGAAAACGATGATGCAGACGTTCATTTTTCTGGCGTGCAGATCGATACCGCAATAGTTCTTGTGTTGCTGATTGTAGAATCTCATGATGTGGCCTCCTTTAGTTGGGGGTTGTGGGAATAATTAAGGGTAATTCTTTTTACACCCTCAGCTTTAGGAAGGCCATAACTAGTATCAAGGCACTGAACCCGTTCGTTGCCCTGTTGGGTCACTCCGGGTTAGCTCTGCGTTCGCAAATGAAAAGGGACTCAACGTGATTGATGGTTATGTGATATCCACTGATAAAACAAAACTTGATGTTCCGGCCATCCATGACTATTTGTGCAACAGATCCTATTGGGGACAAGGCCGGACGATAGAAACGGTGCGGAAGAGCATCGAAAATTCTTTATGCTTCGGGATATATGATAAAGATAATCAATTGGCTGGCTTTGCCAGAGTTGTGTCTGATTTCACAATATTTGCGTATTTGCTGGATGTTTTTATTTTTGAAGAGCATCGGAAACGTGGTCTTGGGAAATGGTTCGTAGAACACATTGTAAACGACCCGGTTTTTAAAGATATCCGGTTCTGGCGCCTTGACACCAAAGATGCCCACGAGCTTTATAGAAAGTTTGGTTTCCGTGAGCCAGATTTTCCAGAAAAGATCATGGAAAAGCGGAATGTTGTGAACCCCATTTTGCACAGGACGCCAAACAGCCGGCCCATGTGAAAATCTCGTGGGCAAAGAAATGAGCGACAGAATGAACTCTGACATAAGAATCGCAATCGTAGGGGACTTTGAGGCTGAACGCCCGTCACACATAGCAACGGACGAAGCTTTGCGTCACGGAGCAGAGAGAGCACACAGTGCCGTCAATGCCGATTGGATTTCAACGCAGGCATTAGAGGCTGAGGCAGACCGCGCCAAGCTGGAGAAGGAGTATGACGGTATCTTCTGTGCTCCCGGGGGTCCATACAGGAGCTTGAATGGCGCGTTGGAAGCAATCCGCTTTGCCAGGGAACGAGGCTGGCCGTTCCTTGGGACCTGAAGCGGCTTTCAGCATGCTCTGGTAGAGCACGCACGTAATGTCGCAGGCATACAAGATGCTGATTTTGAGGAGACCTCGCCCACCTCTCCCACTCTCGTCATAAGCCGTCTTGTGTGTTCCCTTGCAGGTGTTGAACAAGAGGTCTTCGTTACACCGGGCACGTTAGCTTTCGAGGCATATGGAAAGGGCCGAGCCACCGAGCAGTTCACCTGCAACTACGGGCTCAATGAAGCATATCGAAACAACATCATACGGGGTGCTCTTCGCGTGGTTGGCAAAGACAGTGGCGGAAACGCAAGAATTGTTGAGCTGAGTTCCCATCCTTTCTTTATGGCAACCCTGTTTCTTCCTCAGCTGTCCTCAAAACCAGGCAATCCTCATCCGATTGTTCTCGCCTTTCTGAAAGCCGCTGTTGCTTTTCGGACGTCGAGAGGGACAACAACATGAATTGCCCAAGATCAACCGCGTTCATTCGGTCGCCTAAACTGCCGGCTCCGGGTGACGCAAGCGATAAATTGATAAATAATCATCAACCAGAGCGTCACTTAAATGAAGCCATCTCAAAATGAATTGTTCAGGTGGGCCGATCAGATTCCGGCGGCTTTGTGGAACAACCTGCGTAAGCGTTCTTCCCGGCAAGCTGCGGAAGCTATTGGCGCAGTATGGAACGGAAACTCCTTCACAGTGCCCCTGATCGGGATCGATTATACCATTGATCCCGACAACCAAAGGATCACAAATACCTGTCAACCCGATCATCCGGTAAGCTATCAGGCCGGAGTGGTGTTGCTCACCACCCTGGCCTCCTCCAATGGGGTGCCGCCGAGTGGCCGTATGGCTGTGCCACAGGAACTTCCCGGTGGCCGGCTGTTCTTCACCGGGGCCCACGCTTTGGCCACTGGACCCCTGGCCAAAGCTTTCGAAAAGGATGCTGATCAGTTGATCGATCGTGCCATTGGACTTGGCGGTGAAATTATCGAGGGAGCCGACATTGCGATTCGGGCGCCGGGGTTACCTTATGTGCCGTTATACGTTTTACTGTGGCGAAGCGATCAGGAGTTTTCCGCAAGAGCGGTCGTCGGAATCGACAGCAGGGCGCATTTTCATCTGGATTTAGCGGGTGTATTAGCTTTGACTAACCTTCTCGTGTATAGACTTTGTAAAGCTGTCTGAGAGCGATTGAACAAGTTCTGTTTTCACTCTTTAAGTGCGGTTTCCGGACTGATATGTGTTGTAAATGAATTATTCTTGCGGGAATAGAAAATCGGCGATAAATATTTTGACATAACAACAGGATGGAGACAGTAAGGAATGACAATCATCGGCATCAACGGAAGCCCGAGAAAGAACTGGAATACGGCAACCCTGCTCACGAAGGCGCTCGAAGGTGCCGCTTCACAGGGAGCTCAAACTGAGTTGATTCACCTGTACGACCTTGCCTTTAAGGGATGCAGGAGTTGCTTTGCATGCAAAATCATCGACGGGCCGCATAACGGAAGGTGCGCGCAGAAAGACGAATTAAGCCCGGTACTCAAAAAGATCGAGGACGAAGCCGATGCGATTATCCTGGGGTCACCGATCTACTTTAACGCAATGACCGGTGAGATGCGTTCATTCATAGAACGTCTTCTGTTTGCCCACATGGTATATTCTCAACCTTTCCGGTCGGTATTCCCTCGCAGGATCAGATGCGGAATTATATACACCATGAATATCACTGAAGAGATGGCCGCCGAACGTGGTTATGAAGCTATGTTCAGTTCCACCGAAGCATCGTTCCGGATGGTTTTCGGTGAAGCTGAAACTTTCTGTTGCTACGACACCTATCAGTTCCCGGATTATTCAAAGGTTGTCATGGAGTATATGAACCCGGCCAAAAAAGCAGCACGGCGTAATAATTTGTTCCCCGATGACTGCAGAAAAGCGTTCGAGCTCGGTTGCCGGATTGCTTCAAATGGATAATCACTTTTACAGCCATTCCATATCAAACAACGGGCTGAAGACGCCCCTGTTTTCCTCTACCTTGCCCGCTAACCACGCTGCAAGCAGCGAGGAATGCGCTATCTGTTTTGGTTCAATTCGATCATGGAGAATCAAATCCAGAGGTTTTCAAATTTTATACGCTGCGCCGGGTAATTCCACTCTACTATGCAATATCTAAAATATTTAAAATTAATTGACATACGACTTCTTAAGTGGGCTTATCAAAAGCCCTTTAGAGATTCTTTTACTGTAAAAGCGCTCATTTTTATGGGGGATGGCCCGTTTTGGATGCTCGTGGTATTCGTTGCGGCGCTTACAGGACAATTGATAAATATTGAATCCTTTCATCGACTTTCCATCTTGCTTATGTTCGGATTAATGATCAGCAACATAGTGTTTGTGCTTTGCAAGACCATGGTGAAGCGGAAGCGTCCATATGCCGATGTGGACTTACATCAGGAGTTACATATTCAAATTCAAAATCGCGACCCCGGTCACGGCTCAAAGGAGTTGGAAAGCTTTCCTTCAGGCCATGTGTTATGGACAACCCTATGCGTTTGTCTTATCTGTTCTCAATTTGGTTTTATAGCAGTCCTTCTGTTTGGCTGGATGATTCCGACAATGATGTATCTGCGGCTTTATTTAGGCGTTCATTATCCAAGCGATATCCTTGCGGGTCTGGTTTTAAGCATTACCAGCGTATCTATCACATTGCTTGTCGCTCCTGGTCTTATGGATCGTATTAACGGTTTAAGAGATCATGCCGGCTATACTTATGGCTATTGGGGGTTTATAAGCTTGTTTATAATTTTAGGGTTCAAATCCTGGTTGAAAAGAGTGTAACCTCCATTTTTTGCCTCAATAAATGAATGGCATGGATTTTAACAGATGGCAGAACCTCTATATGGCCTTCGGTTGTCACGAAATATATCCGCCACGGATTCCGGGGCCGGTTGTTTGACATTCACAATCTGAAGATATGAAGTTGTAATAATATGGACATCCCGAAAAATTAGATATATAAATCTTGCAGATTCCTAAAAAGATATTTTCCACCTTTAAGATTTCGAAAGAAAACATAAGAATGAACAAATCACAGATAGCCGTATCGTGTTTTAACAATGGATTCAACTGTTCGCAGGCTGTTTTTTCAGCCTTCTCTCCGGAACTCGGCATTCCGGAGACCGCCGCGTTTAAGATCGCATGCCCTTTCGGAGCCGGAATGGGAAGAATGCAGGAAACATGCGGAGCGGTTACGGGCGCTTTCATGGTAATCGGATTAAAGCATGGAAAAAGCAATACCGACGAGGAACGCCTGAAACAACTATCCTATGATCTTGTCAACAAATTCACAGAGATGTTCAGGGAGCGGAACAAAACCATAAAATGCAGGGATCTCATAGGAATGGATATTTCGACAAGGGAAGGCCTTCAAAAAGCCCGTGATATGGGATTGTTTACATCATTATGCGCAAAATACGTTCGGGATGCCGTTGAAATAATTGAAATTATTTTGTGAAATATTTGTTTGAAAAATGTCATTCCCCAACTGAGGGAATAATTTCTTCGAAATAGCTGTGATCCTTGTCCGAAATCTCAACGATGCAGACCCCGATTCCGACTGTTTTATTTTCACCATCTATTCCATACATATCCGACCAGATGACTCTTCCCGAAACTTCAATTGAATCGTAATCGGGCGGCCTTATGTGCAATGTATATATCTCATTCAAAAGCAGAGGTTCATCGCAGGTTATTGAAACCCCCTGACTGCTTATATTCGTTGTTTCACCCTCAACGGTTCCGCTCTTCATCATAATCGTGACGGGCCATTTGACATCCATCCTGTAATGCTTCCGTCTGTCGGCAGGGTTGCTCAATGTTAAACCTCCTGTGTTAAAAAAGATACTCTGTTTGAAGAATTTGCAGAAGAAATAACAATTTAAATCTTATCCCGATAAACGGGACTCTTTTCATTGCCCTCCTGAGGGGTGTAAGTAAGTTTACAAGATTATTTACTGCCGCTCTTTTCAGTACCTCCCTGAGGGGTGCTCTTTTCAGTACCCCCTTGAGGGGTAAAAAAACACAGGAAACAATCTCTCATTTACTAATCTATTAAAAAACCTTTATTATGTCAAACAATAACCTGCATTATGAGAACCCCATTAAACGGGACTCTTTTCAGTACCCCCTTGAGGGGTGCTCTTTTCAGTTGAATTTTTCCGGAATCGTCGGAGATTACCTGGATAATCTGTCCGACCTGGTCGTAATCGTTCTCGACCAGAACAAAAACATACTTGAATGTAGCAGCGCCTTTTTGAAACTCATGAATCTATCCGTAAAACCTTATGCCCAAAATATCGGCTCTTTGATGTCGGCTCACACCCTCTCTACATCCGCGCCAAATGATCACCATGAACTAGGAGGAAGGATAGTAAGTGACCTGCTCGAAACCGACGGATGGGATGTATACTGCCTGGGCGCAAATAAGCCCCAGCCTGCACTGATAAGAATGATTTCTGAAATTAATCCCTTCATGCTTTCAATATCCCTGGCAATGCAGTTTAATATAGACAAGGCGGCCGAACTTGTTAATGCCATAAGAAAAAAAAGCACATTTGACGAATTGAAAATAATGGTTGGTGGACTTGCTTTTAATGAGAACCCGGATGTCTGGAAAATAACCGGTGCGGACGGCTGAGCGCCTGATACAAAAAAAGCGGTTGAACTGGCGAGAAGCTGGTGGACGAACAAATCTTTATAGCCGGTAATCTCTGATAAAGAGTCAGCAACGATATGTTGCCTCTCATTCAATACTTCATCCCATGAACACGGAAAGAACATCCCTTCTGGCGTTAACATACATTATTGTAACCTGGATAAGATCCTCAGGCTTCAAGTCTATCCCGCTTGAGGATGGAAGCTCACATTCCAGCATGTATTCGGGGATAAGTATCTGGTAGCTGTTTTTCCTTTTTCCGAGAACAATTGCTTCTTCTTTCTGTCCTGTCCTTTTTTCCAGATACTTGAGCAGCCAGTACCTGTTTCTTTTCGCCTGTATGCCTGACACATTTGCCATCGGCTGCTCGACCTGCCGTATAAGGCTGTCTATCTCTTCCGGCACATATGGCGTGTCAAGGCCGTGTATGGCCCTTATCTGGCGCTGGGTAATAAGATCATAATATTTTCTGATAGGAGAAGTCGCCGTGACATAGCAATCAAGGCCGAGTCCCGAATGGCGTTCAGGCCTCGAACCGAGAACGAACCTGCTCAAAAGCCTTCTTTGCATGTAGTTCTGGAATAATGTGCCCTCTTCTCCCTTATAAAGACGGTCCCTCGGGCCGGGCTGTGTCCTGAAAACGGCCGGGGTATTATTATCAGCAAGAAACCTCGCCATGAGCCAGTTGGCCATGATCATGATTTCGGATACCATCATTCTGCCTGGGCTCTCCCTGTTTATCCTGTTTACCGATATTACCCCGTTTTCATCTATCCATATATTGATATCAGGCATTGTTATGTGAACAGCTCCCGAATCGAGTCTTGCCTGACGAAATTTTTTGGCGAGATCACAGAGTATGGCTATTCCCTTATTATCTTCAACAGCGGTATTCGCATCATAATATGTCATCTGGTGCTTGACCCTGACAAGGCTGGGGTAAATATCATACCCGACAATATCGGCCGATGGTTTGATGTTTACCATAATGCTTATACAAGGACGCAGCTCTCCTTCTTTAAGGCTGCAGAGGTCTTCGGCAAAAGACGGGGGAAGCATCGGTATTTTCAGATCGGGCATATAGATCGAACTTCCCCGGTTTTTCGCTTCCATGTCGATAACATCGCCTTTTTTTATAAAATGAGCCACATCCGCTATATGGATGCCGAGGCGGTAATGATCTCCCATATCTTCAATGCTCAATGCATCATCAAAATCAAGGGTTGCCTGGCCGTCAATTGTAACTACCGGAATATCTGTCAGGTCAGTTCGCTTTCCTTCCGAATTAAAAGTCTCCGGAGATAAAAGCGACTCGCTGACCCTTTTTAATACCGGCTCCGGAAAGGCGGTGGGTATGCCCAGCCTGTATATATCTATGTTTTCGTTCTCATCAAAGATCCCGAGTCGCACAAAAAGACGAAAAAGTCCTTCTCCCGGGTCAATACCGGCTTTTTCCAAAATTGCATTCCCTATCGTATAATGACTGCTCTCTTTGCCCAGCGTATACAGCGACTTGAGAATCTCTGCAAATTCCCTGCTCTTATCATCAAGAACGGCCGTTGATAAAGGTTTGCTGATTGTTTCCCTGACCCATCTGCTTCCTTCCGCAATCAGCCTGTTTTTCCTTGCGATTTCTCTTTCCCTCGCATCAATCTGCTCTACAGTCTCTTCTGAATTCGGGAAAAACCTGTTGTAATCAAATTTGAAATACATCCTGTTGTTGAAAAAAGCCCTCACAACAGCGGATTCATGATCACCAGTTGGATTTTCCGGAAAACATAAACGGGTCATTGTGGGAAGGTCTATCCACTCCTGCTCCGAGCTCATAACCTCCCATATTCCTTTTATATTTATACTATTTATAAGTAATTTGCGTCTGTTTGAAATTTCCCTGAGAGCACCCACAATCCTGTTCCTGCCCATAGACAGGTTAAGATTCATTTCGCACTTGTGAGAAAGCCTGTGCGGGGAGAGGTTAACTTCCCGGTCAGCTTCGGTTAAGAGCTTAAGCCTTTGATTTTTAACCTCTAAAATGACCGCACACATGATTTTCTGCGCTTCAATATACTCAACTATATTTCCTGATTCCATGGGGTTATAATAACAGCGGGGCTTCTAAAAGTCAACGCAGTTAGTTTCCCTCCGGAAACGGCCCTTTTGTGCAGACACTGTATCAATCCGCGGGATTTTTTGTGCAATATACTATGCATATGCTTCAAAAGTTTGACCGGAGGCTGCTTTGTATTATAATAGAATCGTAACTACTCAGGCACAAAGTGACAAAGGCACATAGGCACAAAGTTGAAAGGCTTACTCCCCCGACTCGCCACTACGAAGTTCTTTGGCAAAACAGGGTCGTTTCGTTGTTTTTTCCTACTTTGTGCCTATGTGTGAGAAAATGAAATCCTTCCGGTTCCGGTTTGACCGGGTTTGGAATATAATGTGAAATCATTTAATTTAATAAAACCTTATTTTATCGAGAACCGCCTTGCAATAGCCTCCGGCCTTTTATGCCTGATAGCCGTGGATCTTCTCCAGCTTATAGTCCCGCGCATAATAAAAAGAGCGATCGATGATCTTACTTTTTTCAGGGCAGATCCCGGGAAACTTGCCGTATATGCCCTCTGCATTGCAGGCATTGCATTATTAATGTCTATTTTCAGATATTTATGGAGGAAATATCTGATAGGCACATCAAGGATAGTGGAAGAAGGCTTGAGAAACAGGCTTTTTGCCCATATTCAGACACTTTCTTCATCCTACTTTGACAGGACAAAGACTGGCGATCTAATGGCGCATGCCACAAATGACATACAGCATGTCAGGATGGCCATAGGAATGGGAATAGTCGCTCTGACGGACGCTGTGATTTTAGGTTCTGCCGCCATCGGTTTCATGGCCTATATCAACACAACCCTTACCATGTTTGCCCTGATTCCAATGCCGCTGATTATTTTCGGAACAAGGTTTTTCAGCAGGAAAATGCACAGGCTTTACAAATCGGTTCAGGAAGCATTTTCCGAACTCACGGAGGCGGTGCGCGAACAGTTTGCAGGAATACAGATAATCAAGGCTTATACGCGGGAAAAAGAGGAATGCGCCGATATTGAAGCAAAGTCAAAAGAGTATATCGACAGGAATGTAAGGCTTGTAAGGATTACAGGCTCTTTCTTTCCCATGATGCTGCTTCTGTCAAATATAAGCCTTGCCATCGTGCTGTATCTCGGAGGAAGGCAGACAATATATTCTACAATAACACCCGGAGATTTTGTGGCGTTCATAAATTATCTCGGTCTTATCACCTGGCCGATGATGGCAATGGGCTGGGTAACAAATCTGATCCAGCGGGGAAAAGCATCACTCGACAGGATAAACAGCATAATGGAAACAGCTCCCGTAATTTTCGATACAGACGATGCAAAGAAAATTAAAAACGGAGCTGAAGAAATAATTTTTGAAGATGTGACATTTTCTTACAACAACGGCTCTCCCCATGCATTATCCGCAATCAACATCAGGGTCGAAAAAGGACAAATTCTCGGTATTGCAGGACCTCCCGGAAGCGGAAAGACTACTCTTTTAAGCCTTATTCCAAGGCTTTATGATGTTTCGGCCGGGCGGATTCTTATGAACGGCACGGATATCCGCGCGATAACCCTTTCCGATATAAGATCAATGATCTCTTTCATGCCCCAGGAGCCTTTTTTGTTCGACGGCACAATCCGCGACAACATAACCCTTGGCAACAGCAGCATAAAGGATGCCGGTCTTGAAGATGTGATAGAAAAGGCCTCTCTTTCCGGAACGATAAAGAATTTTCCGGCCGGCCTTGATACAATCGTGGGCGAAAAAGGAATTATCCTTTCAGGAGGCCAGAAGCAGAGGATCGCTCTTGCAAGATCGCTTCTATCATCGTCACCCGTACTGATTCTTGATGACCCGGTAAGCCAGGTGGATTCCGAAACCGGGGCGGCAATCATAAAGAATATAAGATCAATGATGAAAGAAAAGACGATTATCATTGTCTCACACCGGCTTTCGGCGATCTCTTTTGCCGATAATATCATCGTGATCGACAGGAGCAGGATCACGGAAGAGGGAAACCATTCTTCGCTTATGAACCTTGGGAAGTATTATGCAAAAACATTCCGAATGCAGGCAATCGAAGAGGAAATAAATGCGGTTTAATTACGGATACGAAGAAGAAAAGCCGGGCAGGAATTACGACCTGAATCTGCTGAAAAGGCTTTTTATTTTTGGAAAGCCGTACAAACTGCTTTTTTTCTGGTCCGTTATTCTTGTCGTATCCATAACGCTGCTCGATCTATCACTCCCGTACATAACCAAGATTGCAATAGACAGATACATAGTTCCGCGTGAGGTTACGCGTGAAGATATCCTGAAACAGGGTGGAAACAAGGCAGGCAGTTACAGAGCAAGCTTAAGCGACCCCGATGTCCGCAACCTTCTTTCAAAGCGCAATATCAAATTTAAGGATAAAGAAACTTATGCGCTTATCCCTGCCGATGAGATCAGGAAAATGGATAAGGAAGATATTTATATATTAAGAAAGAATGACTTAAAGGGAGTCGGAATTGCAGCATCAATTCTCCTTATCCTTGTAATAGCCGGTTTCTGCCTCAACTTTTTTGAAACCATGCTGATTGAATATGCGGGGCAGATGATAATGCATGATCTCAGGATGCGCCTTTTTAAACATATCCAGGACCTTCCTGTGCCTTTCTTTACAAGGAATCCGACAGGGAGGCTCGTAACGAGGGTTACTAGCGATGTCCAGAATATGCATGAATTTTTTACTTCCGTCATAGCCTTTGTTTTCAAAGACATATTCCTTCTTGCGGGAATAATGATTGTGCTTATAGGTATAAACTGGAAGCTCGCTCTTGCATCATTTACGGTAATTCCTTTTGTCATACTTGCCTCATTCCGTTTTTCAGGCCGGGCAAGGGACGCCTTCAGAACGCTGAGAATTAAAATTGCTGAAATAAATTCAAGGATAGCTGAAACCATCGGAGGGATAAAGGTAATACAGCTTTTCGGGAAGGAAGATGAAAATTATGAGAGATTCAAAAAGCTGAACCATGAAAACTATATTGCAGGAATGGAACAGATCAGGGTTCTTGCAGTCTTTATGCCGTTGATAGAACTTCTGGGTTCTGTTGCGGTCGCTTTAGTTATCTTTTACGGCGGAATAAGCGTTCTTGATGAAAAAGTAACTCTTGGCGCGCTGGTCGCTTTCATATCCTATATGAAAATGTTTTTCAGGCCGATAAGAGATATTGCCGATAAATACAATATCCTCCAAAACGCCATGTCATCAGCTGAAAGAATATTTATCATTCTTGATACCAATGATACAAACGATTCAAAAGCAGGCGAATCCGGATATTCAGTATTATCAACCGACCGGCATAAATTTGATACAATAAAAAGCGTGGAATTCAGGAATGTTTCATTCGGCTATGTTCCGGAGGAAGAAGTGCTTTCGAACATCTCGTTTGAGATAAAGGCTGGCGAGAAAATCGCGATCGTCGGACCGACCGGAACCGGTAAAACAACCCTTCTTAATCTCCTGACAAGATTTTATGAACCTTCATCAGGACGGATTCTTATAAACGGAACCGGCATAGAAGAGGTTCCTCCTTCTTTTCTCAGATCGAAAATGGCAATAGTCATGCAGGATTCCTTTTTGTTTTCGGGGACAGTGCGTGAGAATATTGCGAGGGGAAAGAACGGCATAAAGGATCAGGATATGGATCACATCATGGATGTTTCAAACTGCAGGGAGATAATTGAGAGGCTCCCCCAGGGACTTGATACCGTATTATCTGAAGGGGGTAAATCAATTTCAAGCGGGGAGCGCCAACTTATATCAATAGCAAGAGCTTTCGCCCGCGACCCTGAAATCATAATGCTTGATGAGGCTACATCTTATGTTGACTCCGAAACTGAAAGGCGGATCGAAATTGCATTGAACAATCTCATGGAAGGCAGAACTTCAATCATTATTGCCCACCGCCTTATGACCGCCCAAAGGGCGGACAGGATAATCGTGGTAAACAAAGGAAGGTTGATAGAATCGGGAACCCACGAAGAACTCGTGCGTTTAAAGGGATTTTATTACATGTTGAACAACGTATGACGGCTTTTTTACGGGTTCATAAAAATATAAGACCTTTGCAAAACATCCGGTTTAAGTTCTGCAAAGGCCTATTTTTATGAAAATGGATCAGGAATCAGCCTATGGCGTCTTTTAATGCTTTCGCAGCAGAAAATTTTGCCGCCTTTCTTTTTTCGATCTTGATTTCAGCCCCTGTCTGGGGATTTCTTCCGGTTCTTGCTTTTCTCTCTTTTACCTTGAAGGTGCCGAATCCTGCCAGCTTGACTTCATCTCCTTTTTTCAAGGCGGCGGTCATGCTGTCAAATATGCAATCAACAACTGCCTTTGCCTCTTTGGCCGTACTTACAATACCTGCAACTTCAGTCACTAAATCAGCTTTGTTCATATTCTTTCCCCTTTTCAAAGTTTTTTATAAAATGCCCCATGTTTAATATTGATGATTCCGTAAAAAGTCAAAAATCCAGTCACTCCAGTAAAAACGGGAGCCCAGAAATATTTAAAAAGACTGGATAGCGAGGGTGCTTCACTACTTATCCCGCTTCCGCACTTATCCCGCTTCCGCGGGAATGACGGAAAAAAGCAAAATCGGACTTTTTACGACGCCGTCAATTTTTTATTTTAACAACCCTTAGCCTTTTCCCCATATATACTTTTTCCGCGCCGTTAAGTCAATTGTTTTGGGAATTTCCCGGATAATATCGATAGCCCGGCCCCAGATTAAATCCTCATGCAGCTTTTTTCCTCAAATACAGAACTATGCTTTTCCCGAAAAAAGGATTCAACAGCCTGTCAAGAAAGCGTGTAACCTTTGGTTTTTTCATAAGATCCCAGACAAGAAACCGATGATAAAGGTTTACTGTCCGGCTGTCTGATCTTGTCGGGCCGACAAGGCATTTAATCCACCAGTATGGAGTATGAAGGCTGTGTGCAAAGTGTGAAGCCCAGAGTTGCGCCCCTGAATTTTCAAGAAGACGCACAAGTTCATTTTTTTTATATATGCGGATATGCCCCCTGTTTGCATTATGGTATTCATCGGAAAGGACCCAGCATATTTTTTCAGGCATATATCGCGGGACGCTGACCACAAGGTTGCTCCCTGGCTTCAGTACCCTCATGATCTCAAAAACAGCCGTTTCATGGTCGGGTATATGCTCAAGCACCTCTGAGCAGATTACAAGATCAAATGAGTTGTTTTTAAAAGGCAGATTGTTTACATCGGCTGAGGAAAGAGCCCAAACCCCTCCGCCGTGCTCGCCTACCTTTTCATGGAAATTGAGCTTTCCCCTTGCCTCCAACATATCATTATAATTCAGATCCGCCCCGACAACCGTAATACCCTTGATACGGAAAGCCTCGCATATATGGCGCCCTGATCCGCATCCGATATCAAGTATTTTAGCGCCCGGCTTAACTGAAAACCTTTTAAATTCGACGGTAATCAAGAATTACCTCTCTGTATGCTTCAACCGTTTTTTCTGCGGCTCTTTTCCATGTGAAATTATCCTGCACCCTTTTATATCCTTCCCAGCCGAGCTTATCCGCCAATTCGGGGCTGTCTATCACAGATTTAACCGCTTCCGCCAGCAACAGATGGTTGGCGGGAGGAACAAGTATGCCGGCGTCCCCCACAACTTCGGGAAGAGCCCCTCCGGTGGTGCTTATAACAGGAACACCACACGCCATAGCCTCTCCCGCGGGAAGTCCGAATCCTTCATAAACTGAAGGGACTACCGCCATCGCCGCTCTTGCGTAATGCCGGACAAACTCGTCGTCATTTATCCGGCCGGTAAAGGTAACCAGGTGCCCGATTCCCAGTGTCCTGATGAGTTTTACCACAGAGCCGTTTTTCTTTGGCGTTCCGACTACAAAAAGTCTTACCTTCCGGGTTTTTGATATCTCGGCAAGAGCCTGGAACAGATAGAAAAGTCCCTTTAGCGGGGTATCTGCGCTGTTAGTAACTATAATTCTTCCTTTTTCCCTTTCGATTCCGGGAACCGGATGAAAAATATCCGTATTGATACCGTTAGGGACAATCCTGAACCTGCTTTGCGGTATATCAAACTCTCTGCTTATATCGTTCCCGGCGCACTTTGATACCGTAATTATATGGGAAAATGCCCTTGCAACTCTTTTCTGCATTCCTATGAAAGAAAACCAGCGCTTCTGCTTCGCTTTTTTCCATAATGATGAGAGGGTGGAAATTGATATATCCCTGTCGATTGTAATCGGATGATGAATGGTTGCAGTTGTCGGGATATTCCTGCTTATGGCCCAGATACCGTACGAAAGGCACTGGTTATCATGCACTATATCATAATTATTTAACTTGTTTTTCAAGAATTTACAGGCCCTTACACCAAAGGTAAAGGGCTCGGGAAAACCCATTGTCGAAACCCCAAGCCACTCGTAAAGATTTACAGGGTCTGAAAGCTCTTTTAACGTTGGTATCCTGAAGGGATCTTTTTCATTATAAAGATCAAGGCACGGAATGTGATGAACCGGGATATCCCTGTCAATCAGCGGATCAGGAGGGCCTGATACAACTTCAACATGATGCCCCAGGTCTTTTAATGCGCGGCTAAGGTTTTTCAGATAGACACCCTGCCCTCCGCAATGAGGATTGCTCCTGTAACTTAAAAGACATATTCTTAATTTTTCCTTTTCTTCCATATTACGAAACCTTAAAAAAAAATCAAAAATGACCTGGATTTCAAAATAACCGATTGCGAAAAATTTCACATATTGTCATGAAAAGCAAGGAATGATTGAGGAAGGTGATCCAGCCATGGCTGGATTAACATTGAAGTATTTATAGGATAGCGGTGATCGGGCAAAGGGGGACACTATGCGGAGGTCTCAATATTTGACCTCCATCAGGAAGAGACCATGCGCAGGAGCCGTGGCGCAGGCTTTACTGCGATCCTTTGACCCGAGTATTTCTTTAACATCGCCTGATGATATTTTCCCGAGCCCGGCACAAACTAGGGTGCCGACAATATTTCTTACCATGAACCTTAAGAATCCATCCGCCTCGATTTCAAAAATTACGAGATCCTCATTGTTTTTATGGATTTCCGCCCTGAAAACGGTTCGTACTGTACTTTTTCTGGGGCTCCCGGTTCCTTCAAATGCCTTGAAATCATGGGTTCCGGCTATACATGAGGCCGAGGCTTGCATCGCCTCAAGAAGAAGAGGCTTCCTTATATGCCAGCCATAATCCCTTCCCACGGCAGCTGGAACTGCCCTGTTTAATATCCTGTAATTATATATCTTGCGTTTTGCATCATAGCGGGAATGAAATTTTTCATGAACCTGCGCACATTCTTTAATTACAATATCTCCGGGAAGAAGACTGTTCAAACCATTATAAAAAGCTTCAGGTTCAAGCCTTGTATCGCAGATAAAGTTCGCAACCTGGCCGAGAGCGTGCACTCCGGCATCAGTCCTTCCTGCGCCTGTAAGAGTCAGCGACCGCCCGGTCATGACAAGAAGAGCTTTTTCTATCTCACCCTGTATCGTCCGGCCGTTTTTCTGCCTCTGCCATCCGTTATACGCGGTACCGTCATATTCTATGATAAGCTTAAAATTTGTGTTCATCTCTGATCAATTAACTCCTGAAAGCAGGGCAACCGAAAGCGAGATAAAAGACAAAACGGTTGAGAGCATTATAGTCCCCGAAGCAAGTTTTGTATCGCTTCCAAGCTGGGATGAAAGAATATATATGGCGGTTGATGTCGGCAGCGTAAAAAATATCATGCCCGTGGCAAAGGGAATCCCGGAAATTCCGAAAGCATTATAAAAAAGATATCCGGTTAAGGGTAAAACTGCGAGTTTTATAACTGAGGCGGCAAGAGAGAGATTGAAATCTTCCCTTATGGCTCCGAAGGTTAGCGCTCCTCCTATCGAAATCAGAGAAAGAGGAACGGTCGCGGAAGATACCAGCCTGAAAGTGTTGTCCAGAAAATGCGGGAAATGACCTACATATTTAGAATAGACCAGGCCCGCGACACATGCGGCTATCAGAGGATTTGAAACCAATGCGCCTGCGGTAATACGGCACCTTTCTCTAAAATCGTAACTTTCTCCTGAAAACCATATTAAGGTTGAAACCGAAAGGATATTTATGACAGGAATCACAAAACCGATAAGGATGCCGTAATGCCTGACTCCTTCTTCCCCGAGTACGCCCAGAACTATGGCTATGCCTATGTATGAGTTGAACCTGCAACAGCTCTGGGAAAAGGTTCCGGCTTTAAACCTCGGAACCTTGAAAATGGCTATGTAAAGAAGACTTAATATGTAAACAACGATAACCGGGCATATGGTCGCTATACAGAAAACCAGATCAACGGAACCCGGTCCAGATGCCTGGCCGATTTTCCAGAAAAGAAGCGCCGGAAAGAAAAGGAAATAGACAAGCCGGTCGGAAGTTTTGAGAAAAAGATCACCGGTCAGATTATAATGCTTAAGCGCCGCACCTGTAACCATCATGGCAAAGACCGGAAAAAGGTTGTTTAATATCATCTTTATTAAAACCTGTCACATCGTATATCGGAAAGTGCGTCTTCAAAGCCATCGTTCATTGAATCGGCCAGGCTTTCGATATGATAATCGGCGCCGCACTCCATGCAGCGCATTTTTACACTTCTTCATGTTTTTCTTAAATAAAGTTCTTTCCCGCACGAAGGGCATATGACATCAGTTTTTTTCACAGGATAAATTCTCTCCTCTGTCTCAAGGCGTAACCCAGATATAATCAACATGACTCATTCCGGCAACAGTTCCCGCAGGTGCAAGAAAAATAATCCTGTATGGAAGACCGTTACGGGCAAATGCTCTTCCGGGTACCCCGTATCTAAATAAATGGCCGTTTCCGGCAATAACCGCCATTACGCCGTCGTTCAGATTGCTGTTTGCGGTTTCAGCCATTATATCATCCCAGACACACTGCGCCGTGTAAAAATTTTCAAAATCATCCCTGCCTTTTAATTTGTGGTGCCGGAATATATTATCGACATATTCTCTGTGAGCCGAATCGGTCATGTTTATATTATAAGGAAGATGTTTTTTTTCATCATCCGATAAACTCTCAATGCCACCGGTTGAAATCTTTGCAGGGATATGGAAAGGAATATTCAGACCGACCAGCCTTATCCTGTTTTCCTTTATAAATTCAAGTATATCATTGTAGAGTTCAAAATCATATTTCCAGTTTGCATACCAATGAGCCTTATTTATAAATGATTTTTTGTCCAGGCTTCCTGCGGACCATTTATCGAGGAGAGGCTGGTATGTACGGTCAAACATCTCCATCCCGACTTTAAGACCCGGATTTTTACTGTACAACTCCCGTATTATTTTAAGCTGAATATCATGATGGGCTTTTGAGGTGTGTATCTCTCCGATATAAATCATACGTGAATTTTTAACATCGGCTATAAGCTCATCAAAAGATACAGGTCCGCCTTTTTTGGCGGAAACGATGGTCCCTTCCTCAAACTGCATGTTTAAATCTTTTACCTTCAGTTTTTTCTGAGACAAAGAGCACCCGCACATAATTAACAGCACGAAAAGCATGCAGAACAATCCCCTTCTGCACAGAATTATCATGAAATCATCATATTTTATTTCATCTTGATTTATCATGTCATATAAGCAATTATTATTAAAATTGAAAAAGTTTTCGCCGTAGACGGATTACGGAACAATCAACCATACTATTTTATTATGACTATCCAACCAAAACCAATGTTCAGAAAGGCTATTTATCCTTTCTATGATTCCGAGAAAGCCTGCGTAATAATCTTTATTGTAATGCTGCTTATACTTCTATTCGGAATCGCAGGCATGTCCGCCGCTCGTGAAGATGCGCAATATGCATGTTACACCTGGGTACCTGTCCTTCTTTCAACATTAAGCCTTGCGGTCTTAATCTCAACGTCAGTCCGTCTCTTAAAGCATTACCGTGAACGTATATTAAAATAGTATCCATCCGGAAATGGCCCTTTTGAGCTATCCCGGTGTCAATCTTCGGTATTTCTTGTGCGCCATACTATATGTATGCCTCCGCATAATCCATTGATTTCATTGAGCTTGCCCAAAATTGCCGAT
>RPRI01000083.1 GCA_003818505.1 Desulfobacteraceae bacterium
CCCGCGCACCATGTTCAGCTGTTTTTTCTGCTCGTCGTTTAAAGGCCCGACTATTCCCTGCAGAATGATACCTGTAAAACCGATAATTGAGTTTAGTGGCGTTCTCAGTTCGTGCGACATGGTGGCAAGGAAAGCCGATTTCAACCTGTCAGCTGCCTCGGCACGTTCTTTTGCAACTGCAAGCTCACTGAGTGTCTGAATACGCTCTTTAATCTCCGCAGAGAGCTTCTCATTCGCAGCCTGAAGCTGCGATGTGCGATCTTCCACCTTTGTCTCAAGGTGATCCCTGTGTTCTATTAGATCAGCTTCCGTATCTTTTAATGATTTGTATGATATCCTGAGAGTGTTTATCATCTGGTTATAAGAATTTGCCAACAATCCGATTTCATCTTTAGATTTTATATCGATACTGCGCTCGAGATCAGATGTCCTTGCTATGTAATCCGTTTCATCAATAAATTTCTTCAAAGGTCTCACAACATAAGTGCTGAGTCCGATTAATGTAAGAATGCTCAATAATATCAAGCCAATCAGCAGGCCTGAAATCGTCATTATAATCTGGGAAATGATAGGCTTTTCGATATTTTTATAAGGTATAAGAACGGCTATTTTCCAATCCTGTTCTGTGACATTTATAGAAAACACATAATTTTTCTCATTGTTAATGTTTACAGAGACAAACCCCTGGCCGGGTTGCTTAAAAATTTTAAGAAGATCGGGGGAATAATCCTTTATGTTTTTAAAAAGCATCTCTTTGCTTAATCCGGCCAGAACCACTCCATTCCCGTCGATAAGAGCGATTGCTCCCTGGGGATTGATCATAAACTTTGAAATATAATCGGTCAGTTTTACTAATGTGACGTCAACCCCTACAACACCATAAAATAATCCATTTTTATCAATAAGAGCCCTGACAATTCCTATGTTCACGTCGGAAGTCGTGAGAGAGGGATATGCCCCGGTCTTCATGACTTTGCCCGGATTGTTTTTAGCCAGTATATACCATGGCCGTTCCCTTGGATCATAACGGGTTGGACGTTCCCGTTTATGAGATCTCACAAAACTGCCGTTTTCCCTCCCCATGTACACTGAATTAACATAATGATGCGTCACCCTGTAATTGTTCAGAATATTTATTATTTTCTGCTCGGACTCCCGGATATTATATCGGTACGTTTTTTCGTCAGCATTAAGAAAGCTGGTAAAATCGCGGTCATCCTTCGACTGAACCGTTTCGTCTGCCGCCAGAGCATTAACATCGCTTTCCACCTCGGCAATAAAGGCGTTAAGAGAAAAATCAAGATGCTGAAGCTGGTTTGAAATGTCTTCACGGGTCGCAGTTAACCTGTCTTCCCAGAGAGCGGAATAAAAAAACACTCCCAAGGCGACCATGATCAATATTGTGCTGACAGCATAAAGGGCTAACAATTTGGCCTGAAGTTTCATTTTAACTCGCCTCCCAGATTGACACTTTACTAACGTATCCGCAGAAACACGAAACCCCTCTGTCTTTTGAGAAACTGGATTTCAGTAATCAGTCCATAGCTTATTCATAGAAGGTTAGATGGTTCAGGAAATTTAATCTCTGATATTACATATGTGCTCTTTAACTATCACTATTTACATTAGAAATCTACTATTAAAGTGCAATTCATAAGTTTGATGCTTTCAGTCAACTATCATGAATTTGCCACATAGCAAAAAGATTTCCTTTGTGTGAGTACGGCAAAAATGACCCTCAGAAGCTTATGGGCTGTAGCGAGGACAGCCTTTTTGAAAGGAAGGCCATTCTTCTTCACTTTTGATAGTGTTGTCGAAACAGTCATTGAACTGAATGACCATGATGGTCATGAGCAGACGGAAAACGGCTCAAAAGCAGAAGAACAGACTTTGTGAAAACACCCATCAGTTTTTCCGGTTCCGGAAAAGTCATCGTCAAGATCCGCTTCATATCGCATTTCAGAACTGTCATCTGGCGGAGCAGACTCTTCCGCTGACGAGACAAGTCCCGAAGCAGGTTCAAAATTCAATAGAGGAACCGGCAAAAAGATCGTCGAACTTTCCCAGGCAATATATGCCGCCCAGATATCATTTGACAACCTTTTTAACAAGCTTGAAGCGCTGACAAAAGATCTGAATGAAAAAAGCTCTATTTTTGAAAACAGAATGAAGCAGCTTGAAATCCCCGATGGTGAAAAGGAATAGATCCTTCCTGACAGCCAATCACAAACAATAGCAATCTATAGTGATTGTCAGAATATATGATAGATTTGTGACATTTACTATATATGTCCGCGCAGCTTCTTAATCTTTGAGGTTAAATATTCGCTTCGGGTTTTCGACACCTATCCGGCGGGCAAGATCCGGAGGCAACAGGGAGATAAATCGTTTGCTGCCTTCTGTCTTCTGCGGGCCGATTGATCTTGATCCCGGGGGAACATAAAACTGGTCGGTGCCTATGATAAAACGGTCCGGAAAATCTTTAATTAACTTCAGCCATTCCGGTTTTATCGAGTTATTGTCTTCGCTAACAGGACGCGTCTCAGGAACACTGTCCGGACTGAACTTGAAACTCATATAGAGATTGGGATATTTATTAAAGAGATCACGGCAAAGCTCCGGGGTCCTGAATCCGGTGTTGCACCAGCCGGCATGAGCCCAGATGATCTTGGCTTTAGGATTGTGGGAGAGTAATCTTTCAAAGCCCGACATGTTCTCCCGAAGCATTTTGGGATTGTTCCCGGATCTCTTCAGCAGTGGCCTGTAAGGAAGAGGCATGTCTTTCGGGATCGCTTCCATATGAATATCAACCGGAACGTCATGCTTGGCGGCTATATCGGCCAGCAACAGGAAGAGAGGATGGTCTGCGGAAACTGATTCATATGGGTGATCATGAGTAAAAGAGAAGTGCTCTACAGCAAACTCCCCTAATCCGACGGCTCCCTTTGAAATGATTTCAGCCGCTTTTTTTTCAAAAACCGCTTTCATCTCGGGGCTCACGGAATTCGATTTTCCTTCCCCGTGAATCATTACATTGAGAGTGCCGCCCCCTCCCAGAACCGCTATACGGTCCGGGTGTTCCGCGGCGAAAGGGAGAAGTGCATCCGAATCGAATATTCCCCTGTGCGCCGGAGAAAAAGGCGGCGGCATTATGATAATCTTCCCGATGCCCAATTCCTTCATCGTAGCCAGCGCGCTGTACACTGCGCCGGAAAAGTCCGGACGAAAACCCTGCCCGCCGGAGATATGATTATGGGCATCGATATATGCGATATCCGCACCTGGAAGAGATTTTGCCAGGCCCTCCTTTGATTGCTGCCGGAAATGCGATTCCTTTGTGGTTGTGCATCCAGTGGATAAAAACAGCAGCAGAATGACAATGAAGAATATATTCATTGCATTTCGATTCATAGTTTCTCCCTGGTTTGACGTGTTATTGTACATAAGGGCGTTTTTCAATCGACAATAAAAAGCTTTGCGCCGATCGCTGTAAAAGACCGATGCGGCTCGGCATTGTCGGCGACCTGATAACTCACGCCTGGTTTGAGAATAAACTTACGGCCGTCCCCAAGCTCGGTTTGAAGTTCGCCCCCAAGGCAAAGAAGAATATGCCCTTTAGTGCACCAGTGATCGGCCAGGTATCCCGGAGAATACTCAACCATGCGGACGCGGATGCCTCCGAAGTTTTGGGTGCGCCAGAAAGCAACGCCTGTCTGGCCTTTATGCTCAGTTCTCTCTATGGAATCCCAATCGGTTGTTCCAAAAGCAATGTCAGCCATTTGCATGATGATTTTTCCTTATCTCTAACTATAGAATTATGCCCCCTTCCCGGAAGGATGCCATATTGAATTGCCTCAGTTTATGAGGATGTTTAACCGGGGCTTCATCATCTTTCTCAATCATAATTTGCACGGATCTTTTCATCAGCCATCGTCGGCTCGACAATCGGTTTCCAGGCCGGATCTATCCATGTTCCGAGCATAGTATGCATTTCAAGATACTTTTTCGGTATCGGGTGCGTGCCTATAACGACCTTGATCTTATAGCGGTTTTCAAGAAAAGCTTTGAATGTGTCGATATGGGGGCAGGGAGGATAACCGACAACAAGGCCGGTAGCTAAATGAATAACCTCGGCGCCATTTTTTATCATCTCGTCCCCCGCATATTCTATGTTGCCTCCCGGACAACCGTCGCACGTCGTAAAACCGACCAGCTCTAATTCGGTATCCTGGTATATGCTGAAAGCCCCTTCCTTATTCCTCATTGATCTTAGACATTTCCCGCCTGCACAGCGGCGGTAGCGATCACAGATAATGATACCAACCTTCGTCTTTGAACTCATTTCAACTCCTTTCAGGTTTTACCCTGTAAATCACCTGGACTCTGAACAGGATGCATCCCCTCAACCAGGTATTTCTTTGCAAGATCAATATAAAGCTGTTTGCCCATTACCCAAAACTCTTCATCTTTTGCCGATATCTCCCGGACGATTTGTGCCGGATTCCCGGCGACAACCAATTTCGGAGGGATTATCTGTTTCATTTTTACAACAGTGCCCTCTGCAACAATTGCGCCTTCTCCGATTTCAGACCAGATGCTGAGTATGGAACCCATGCCTATAACTGCCTGGTTGCCGATATGTTTTCCATGGACTACAGCGCCGTGTCCTATGGTGACATTTGTTCCAATCCGGTTCGTATCGCCGGGAGGCGCATGAATAATGACTCCTTCTTCCACTGCCGTACCATCTCCTATTTCTATCCTGCCGTAGTCCCCCCTGAGAATTGCCCCGTGCCCGATGTAGCAGTTATTTCCGATAACCACGTCTCCGATCACACTTGAGAGATCACTTACATAGGTATCCTTCCCCACCGTCGGCTCCCTGCCGTCAAACCTGTATAGCATAAAGAATCCTTTCACAAAAATAACTGCTCAACCACCAATCATCACCAATATTATCTTCATGATTATAGTAACTCAGGTTATTCAGACTATAGGCTGAAGACTAATAATAACTGCCTGTAGCCGAATAGCCTTCGGCCTAAACCACTATTCATTTTTCAAAAAATGAGCTGTATGCTTCTATTCTGAATTCTGGCTTCCGGCTCCTGAATAGTTACTGTATGTAAATCCATCTGAGTTCATCCATGTGAATCTGTAACTTAATAGTTACACGGCCACTTTTTTAAAGTCATGTTCTGAAAGTTGAGGACATAATGATGATTTCATAAAATCGCTCCTCAGGACCGCGGCAAAAGCCATGCAGGTTGGAAATCCGCATTTTTTGCAATTAGACCCCGGTAAGAGTTTATATATATCCAATACGTTGGGAAGGGGTTTCCTGCCCTCAAAGCTTGGAGTTATTTCATCCTTCCGTTTCCAGATGTTGTTGACAGTTTTGATTATACTCCCGCTTAATTCCCTGGCCTCATCGTTGTCTGAAGCAGGCGCTATGGCAATTTCATCAGCCCTGAATGCGTATTTCTTCTTCCCTGAGTTCCAGAGCAGGATTCTTTCGCTGTGGCGGTAATCAGTCGGTTGCTCCAGTGCTGAATTTAAATATGGGAGGGCTTCAGAGATATCCTCATGCAGTTTAACAAAGAGGATATACCAGTCGGCTCCCGGATGACAATCGGAGACTGCCAGCCTAGTTTCGAAACTGCGAATCAATTCTTCAGACATTTTATTATCTCCCATGGATGGAAATCATGTTTCTTAAGCCACGGATTCCGGATATATGGATGTTAATCATGAGGACATAAGGAATCATATCGTGTCTGGTCTGTCAACGAATTTTCAAGGGGTTATGCAGATATGCCTCCGGTTGATTTCCTTGTAGGGAGTCTAGTACTTTTTTATTATCACATTTTCTCCTAGTACTTTACAGCCGTTTGATATCCTGCCTGAACGGCAGAGTAAATATCCTTCACCTGAGCGGCATCACCGATGATCTCAACATTTGGGACGGAATCCCGGATTTTTTTATCAGGTCCGGGAACCGGCAGCATTCCCGTTGCGAGTATGACAGTTTGAAACGGAGGAACCAGGAGTGTTTCGCCGTCTTTTTCAAGAACCACTTCATCTGCCCGAAAAACTTTCACCGTGGTATGCGGCATGAGAGTAACTTGCGGCAATTGCCCGATCCTCATTAATGCCAGTTTTTTAGTGATAATCTCCATCGAACTTCCGATTGGATCCGTCCGCTTGGTGGCCACCACCTCGAATCCATCCTTACCCAGTTTTTCGGCAATTTCTATTCCTGTTCTGCCTGCCCCGATTATCAGGACCCGCGGGCCTGTTACCGTTTTTGTTCCCTGGAAATAGTCAATGGCTGTCATGGTATGCTGGGTATTAATCCCGTCTATGGTTGGTATATTCTGGATAGCCCCTGCAGCCCATACGAGAAGATCCGGTTTGATTTCCCTGACCATGTTCAGATCCACCTGACGCCCTGTAATCAGTGATTTCACTTCTTCTTTGACGCAATTATCAAGGCCGGTCAGACCTTCTTTCATGTTTTGCTTTCCGGGTGCCTGCCATGCCAGGTTGAACTGACCGCCGAGCCTGGACCCTTTTTCTGCCAGAGTGACCTTGTGCCCCCTCCTGGACAAATAGAGCGCGGCGCTCATTCCGGCCGGACCTCCACCTGCGACCAGGACTTTCATGGGTTTGGCGGTTTTTTGAAGTTCCGGAAAAGCCACTTCAGGATTGATGTTGCATCCAATGGATTCGCCGGACTTAACACGGTGCAAGCAGCCCTGCAGACAGTAACCGCAATACCTTGCTTCTTTTGCTTTGCCGGTTCTCCATTTTTCGATCAGATCAGGATCCGCAATCAGTGGCCGGCCTAAGGCGATGAAGTCTGCGCGACTTTCATCCAGGACTTTCTGAATTCTATCAGTCCGGCCCATACGGCCCGCGGCAATGATGGGTATGGATGTTTGTTCCCGCACCCACGCCAGGGAATCCATCTGGGGCTTCTCGGGAAGGCTTGCATGATGGAAATACCATGGAGGACTGAAGCATGCCGATCCCATTCCCACATGGATGACGCTTATTCCAAAACCTTCAGCCAGCTTGATCGCACCTGCCAGATCTGTTCGTTCAATACCGAATTCAGGAGACATTTCGTTTCCGGATATACGGAGCATGATACCTGTACCGGCGGCAGCTTGTTTGACGGCGGACATTACTTCCCTGAAAAACAGCAGTCTATCCTGACCGTATTTGCAAACCCTTTTGTTGGTTTTCGCATTAAGAAATTGAGAAATAAGGTAACCATGGCCTCCCTGTATTTCGATCATATCGAAACCTGCAGAAACTGCCTTTCCGGCGGCTGACCCGAAACCATCGATAATGGTCCGGATCTGATAATCTTCAAGAGGTTCTGCTTCCACTCCTGTTGCCGCGCAAACAAAGCCAGAAGGCGCCAGAGGATTTGCTCCGGAGGCCTTGGGATTGGCAGCAGCGCCGGCATGATTGAGAT
Organism: Desulfobacteraceae bacterium; assembly: GCA_003818505.1. Classification (GTDB taxonomy): domain Bacteria; phylum Desulfobacterota; class Desulfobacteria; order Desulfobacterales; family RPRI01; genus RPRI01. The sequence continues at coordinate 7,487 of RPRI01000083.1, forward strand.
GAAGACAGGCCAACCTGTTCTCGGCGTGGATTACATCTACGATTTTTTTCAATTCTCCGGCGCTCTCCGGGAGATGAATACAAAGCTGTTTCGGGTGTTCCTTGCCGTCCGCAGTGACCGCAACAGGTTCAAGAATCAGAAGTCCGGGGCCGTTTTTCGCAATCCGGCGATAAAAGTCCAGATGACGGTCGGTCACACCTCCTTTCGGGGAACCAAGGCCGGTTTTTATGGGGGGGAAGATAAAGTGGTTTGCCATAGTCAGATTGCCAAGAACTGCGGGTTCAAATAATCTTTGCATCGTCGTTCTCCTTGTTTTAATTATTGGTTTTGGGGAATCCGGACTTCCGACGAGTTCGTCGAATATCGATTGCCGAAAAGCGGCATAAAATCGTTTTTTACGAGTACATCATGGTTATCAAATCAAAAACTGTGCCACCATAACAACGCTTTTATAAATTGTTAAACAGCTTGATATAATAGAATTATATTAGGATAGGTTATCCAGGAATAAATATAGATGCGCTACGGGCAACTTACGGTAACGTTACCTTGCCAGAAACAGCAACATCGGATAAACATATAGGACCTGGCTTATCGGCGTTGCCCCGGACATAAATTTTTTTGGCCGATCTGTTGGGAATGATATTGTTAGCGGCTGCGGGCGCATCGGCTCTTGCTTTTCCCGGCAGGTTAAGACCGCAGGCTGTTTAGGGAAGCATAGACAGGGTCGCTTCGACCTGTGGATCTCCCGGTTCGCCGATGATGCTGAAATTCAATTTGCGGGCGAGTTCAATCATATTCTTGTTTTCACGCTGAATTATACCCCAGATCGTTTTTATTTTACGGTCTGTTGCTATAAAAATCAGCCGGGAAAGAAGTTGCGCGCCGATCCCATGTCCCTGCCATGGATCACCCACCACAACACTGAACTCAGCTATGTCGGCTCCGGTTGTTCCGTAAAGCCTCCCTACGCCGAGCATTTGTTCTCCCGACTCGGTACGTTGAACAGCTGCCAGAGCAATCTCACGGTCATAATCTATTTGAGTGAGGCTGACCAAGAGCTCGGCTGAAAGCTCCTTTATCTGTTTCGAGAACCTGTAATAAAGCGTCCGGGAGGAAAAGGTGGACCAAAGTTCCTGAAGGAGATTCGCATCTTCAGGCTTCATGGGACGAATAAGAAGGGCTATCCCCTTTTTTGTTGCGGCCGTCGTTTCATATTGATTTGGATAAGGGCTGATGATGAGATGGAGCGGCGACAAGATTGAAGATGATGCCACAACAATTTTCGCATCGGTTATACTTGCCTGATTTTCCGTAAACATCAGCGGATGGATATCGATTGCCGCAATTTCAGGAAAATCGGCAACAAGGTGAGAAAGCTTTATCAGCAAGTCTTCACAAATCTTCAAATTGGATTTCATTTCCCTGCTGTGGGCCTTAACAAACTGAATCAGGATGGAGGCCGACTCAAGCATGTAACGGGCAAGTACAGTATTTAATGGCGGCAAACCGGTGGCCCAATCACGGAAAATATTTTCAATCCCTCCGCCCGGTCCTATAAAAAGAACGGGGCCGAAAGCCGGGATCATTCTTGAGCCCATCACGAGACTGAAATCAGGTGGATTAACGATGGACGGAAATGTCATGCTTTTCGATGCATCATCTTTTTTTAAACCGGCTGTTTGAGTGGATACGACAGGAAAACCGTACGCACTGAGAATATTAAGTGATTCAGTTTCTGTGAGTGCAACCGGTTTTCTATCGACTGCCGACATGATGATGTTCCGGGTTATGGATACCTCGAATCTATAGTCAGCCACGCGGGGAGGTATTTCCTGCAGAAGCCTCTGATTTTTCCCGTAGGTGTACAGATACATGAAAGCCCTGACGGCTCTTTCAGGCGTTTCATTCGTTGAGATACCGGCATCATTTAAAATCCTGCGGGCGGAATAAACGCTGTCGCCTCCCATCCATGCGACAAAAACCGGTATTTTTATCTCCTTTAAGGCCGAACTCAAAACGCCGCTGAACGATTCGGGATTGATAATTTGCGGGGAAAGGATAATCAGAACACCGTCGATATCAGGCAGAGACTGGCAAAACGACACCAGTTTCATAAAAATTTCCGGCGCAAGTTCTGACCGTGTGCAGACAGGATTGCTCCGGCTCCACCCGGCAGAAAGGATCTGATCTATACCTGCAATGGCGGTATGGTCTAAAACAGCGGGCGCAACTCCACGGTCCCGCAGCGCATCAACTGCCATGGTACCGGGGGTTTTGCTGTCTGTGATGATGACAAGGCTGGCGCCTTTCGGTCTTATTTTTTTACTGACCAGCTCAGCGCAATCGAAAAGACCTTCAACTGTATCCACCCGGACGATTCCGGCCCTTTTAAATGCTGCGTCATAAATGGAAATCTCATTCAACCGATCAGCAGCCGATTGTTGCACGATACTGAACGCGGGCCGGTGACGATCGGTTTTAAACACGATGACCGGCTTGATTCTCGCAGCTGCACGCGCTGCAGACATAAATTGACGAAGATTGGAAAGAGTCTCGATATGAAGAAGAATAGCCCTGACCATTGAATTGTTTGTCAGGTAATCGATGAGATCTGCAAAATCCACATCAATCATATCTCCCAGCCCGATCAGAAAAGAAAGGCCGATTTTTCGGCACAGGGAAAGATCCAGTATGGTTGAGCAAATTGCGCTGCTCTGGGAAATGACCGCCAGTTCTCCCGGGAAAACTTTTTGCCGCGCAAATCCCGCGTTGAGATCCGCCATCGGGTTGAGAATGCCCCAGGAATGTGGACCTATGAGCCTGACTCCTGCTCTCCGGGCAAAACCTAAAATTTCGTTACGAAACTCTTCTGGAAAACCTTCTCGGCTTACAATGACCGCGCCGGATGCACCTGCTTTTCCGCAAGAAAGTATGGTTTCCGGCAAAGCGGATTGCGAAACGGACAAGACCGCCAGATCGATCCGACCTTCAATTCCGTTAATACCTGAATAGACTTTCAGCCCCTTTACGACGGTTTCCGGGCAAACAGGAAAAATCCGGCCTTTGTATCCGGCCGAGATGATATTATTGAGCACTATACCTGCCAGGGCAGTTTCTTTTTCGCCGGCGCCGAATACAGCAATGGACTTGGGGAACAAAACCCTGTGCAGATAACGATTGCTCATATCTGATGCTCCCTCACCCAACGCCGGGTGTTAACCGCCCCCGGCAAGGTTTATGTACTTCTCACGAGCCTGCCGAATCTGATAGTATCGTAAAAAGCTATGTGATGCTGACTGCATCACCTCAAATAATTATCCTATTTACGGCCGATAATGTATCTGCAAGGATCCACTTCATCCCGCAGAATCTTAAGTTCTCCATCGGACGGAGGAGGCGTGGTTTTTACTGATTCAGAGATGATGGGTCTAAAGCCTGTATTTTGCAAAATATCCTGCAATTCAACACCCTGATGAATGGATTCGATCATCATTTCTTTGGATTCCGAATGAAATCCCATTACAGCCAGGTCCGTTATAATTTTATAAGGCCCGCTTCCGGTCGGAAGACCCGCTGCTTCCCTTGCGCCCGGGCCGGTCAGATATCCCGGGGATGTGATGAAATCGACCTTTTCCACAAAACGTTTCTGATTCTGAACCGTGATTATCATGGTTTGCCAGCAAAACGAGGCAAAATCATTCGCCCCGCCGCTGCCCGGCAAACGAACTCCGGGCTTATGATAATCGCCGATAACCGTTGAATTGATATTGCCGAATTTATCGATCTGGGCGCCTCCGAGAAACGCATAGTCCACCAATCCACGACAACAGGTTGTCATCATCTCATTCATCCCCGCGGCCATGATCCCCCTGAAAAAGGTCCGGGAATCCCCGACCGAAATAGGCATCTGAGGAAGAAGCGGGGCAAGCCCTCCCGCCTCAAAAATGATAACGAGATTAGGCGCATTCACTTTCTGGGCAAGCATGGCCGCCGCACATGGAGCGCCCGTACCTACAGCTACGTTTGTTCCGTCTTTGAGAAATCGCGCCGCCGTACATATCATCATCTCCATCTTGTTATATGCCGTCGTTATCATATTTACCTCCGGATTCATTATTACATGTGCGCCGAATATTAATTGTTTTTTGCCGAAGGGGAAAGCGTCTATTTTTAAATTGCCCGCTACCTCTGCTGTTTCGTTTCAAAGCTTTCTTCTCTTATGCCGGTTTCGCTTGAAATAGAATTTATTTATCCACCAGCGCTTCAAGTTTCCTGAGCTCTTTTAATTTTCTGATACCGCCGCACAGTTCAAGGTATTCCTCAAAGCTTGATACATTATAAATATATTTATCCAGAAATTCCCGGAATTGAGCCGGGTCCTTTTCCGCCTTGAGCCACTGCGCCAGATGCTCTTCATCCGAAAAGTATTCATAGGCCATATTCCCCGGGTAGCTTCCGAAAGGGACCTCAATAACAGCATCAACAAGATAAAACGGGATGACTGTCCTTGTAGGATTAATCCGGATGGCATAGCTGTCCACCAGACGCTCTGCAGTGATGATGACACGCTTGGCGGCACGCGCCAATTCAAGATCCGCAATGGAAATGCCCCTGATATGGCAGTTTCCGTAGATATCCGATTCATGCACATGAATTACGGCCACATCCGGCCATACTGCGGGCAGCGCAACAAAAGGCTTGCCGGTGAATGGGCATTCGATCACCTTTGCGCCGGACATCTTCAATGTATCTGTTCCAAGCATATTACGCGCGATACCGAAAGAGACGCCTTCGGCCGCTGCCCGCAGGCGGACGCACAAAGCATAATTAGTCCACTCGCACACCTCAACTGCTCCCGACTCCATGACCCGGCGGGCATTGGGTGACAGGCCGCGCGCCTCAAGGCCTATAATATAGGCAACATCGACTTTTTTCAAGCAGTTGCCGGCACACAACAACTGAAAATCATGCGTGGATGTATGTCCCAGAAACCCGAGATTTCTTCGCCGGGCGCGTAAAATCTCATGAAGAATGGCGGTAGGAATCCTGTTTGCACCGAAACCACCTATGGCCAGATAACATCCATCCGGTATAAACATATCAACAGACTCTTTTTCCGTCATCCGTTTGTCGGTCATGGGCCGGGGTTTTCCCCGGAAAAATTCACGCGCCTTATCCGGGTCCGGGTCCATAAAAAGGGGGGCCTGCCCTTCTTCGATGATATTCATTTCAGATCTCCTTGTTTAATAATATCCGGAATGAACAGGATCAATGCATGTCTCATATCATAACTTATCAAGGTTATAATCTATAAAGGTAAAAGGCGTTTCAACATAACCTGTATTGAAGGGCATTTTAGAAGAAGCAATATAAAAGAGCGGTCTTTACTTATCTGTCATAATCCAAGGCTGGAAAGCAGATCATCGACCTGGTCCTGTTTCACTCTTTCTTTGGCTTCCGTTCCCCCATAGCCCACTTTGGTTAAATCAGCCTCTTCTTCTTCCATGTTCTTCCAATTCAACTTTAATTTGTTTGCTATCTTCAATAATTGATCATGGAATATCTGTATGGATGGGACTATTTTTAACATCTGCTGGCCGATGCGGTCCTGGATCTGCTGGGAGGAATTCAGCTCCATATTCAAAGAATACAAAAAGTCCAATCTTTGAAATATGTTTTCCAAATAGTCTGTTGCCGCCCTATCGGCAGGATTAATATGTTCCTTTATGCCTTCGGAATTTTTTTTCAACTCATCTTTAAGCGCGAAGATCTGATCTACAACTCCCAACACGAAATGCGTCTGTTTTTCCGTTTCAGTAATAATGTTTTTAAGACGCTGCAAGGTATTATGAATATTCTCAGCTTTGGATTGTTTCAGATCATCCTCCAGTTCAGTGGTGGAGGTCACAAAGAGTTGAAATACGCCTTTCAGACTTTCATTCAGATTCGTTTCAATCCCTACGGGCCCTTTATTTAATATTTTTTCATGGACTTCCTGAATAGTAAACAACCTTTTCTGAGCCATGACGGTTATATCGCGCTGTTCCTGGGTGATCAAACCCTGTTCCATAAGGAAAGTGCCGAAGATTACCCCCTTCGGCTGGATTCTGATCATCTCATCAACACCCTCCTGATCCAAAAATCCAAGCCTGGCAAGAGTTTCACCGAAGTATTCAACAGGGGGCGTCCTCAGATACATTTGAACTGCCTTTATGCCGAGCTTTAAGGAATTTTCTCCTTCAATGTTTTTTGTCAGGGCCTCGGCAACGGTATTAATAAGGGGTGCCAGTCTCTTTGTGTTCTCGCATTGATCCTGGTAAACGCAATACTCAAGGAAAAGCTGGGCCGCGACCTCAGTTTGCTGGTTCGAATCAAGAGCTTCAAATAATTTTTTATAATCATTTATGATTTTTTGATGATTTCCGTACATTTTTTATCCTTAGCTGTATGCGGCACTTTTACATTGCCAATTAGTTCCCATCTGCGAACTCAACTGTGTCCAAACTTTGTTTCCTGATGGACAATAATGATAAATCTGGTACCTGTATTAGCCCAAGAACCAATCAAAAGCAACTGTAATAACAGGGATGTATTCCCTGTTGTCTATATGAAAGGCGGCTTTGCTTAAATTTGTCATTTTAAATATCCTCTTCCGGTTGATTTCACTTGCTGTAACATTATGAAGGGCTCCAAGTACATAATCTTTTGCTTTTCCAGGCATGGCACGCTGATATTATGATACATTCAGGATATAAAAAGTAAATGTCAAGCGCATACCCGACATCCCCCCAAACGGTCGTTCGCGCTCCCGCGCGCCTTTGCCCTGTCAAACTCAATCATTTTTTCCACGATTGAATTTCAATAATATTCCCCTCCGGGTCGCGGAAATAGACAAATTTCAAAAGTCCAATATTCTTGATTTCCTTCTCGGTGATTTCACCTAACAACCCGGCGCCATTGCTCAAAGCTGTTTTTAAGGTCGCATCAACATCTTCAACCTCGAACGCAATGTGTGTAAAACCTGTATTGTTCGCCATTATGGGAGCAGATTCGCATGTATCTTCATACGTGAATATTTCCAGGGTAGGCCCGTTATCACCGTGACCGGGAAGTAATAAATGAACGCCGGCTAATCTGGCCTTTTTCAAACCGGTAGCCCTATCAAGCCAGTCTCCGGACAGATTGCGCTCGGGAGGTTTGATCCTGCAATTGAAAACATTGATGTAAAAATCAGATAAATGTTTCCAGTTTTTAGCGGCAATATTTGTATGCGCAAATCGCATGTCGTCCCTTATATTTTGAAATGGGATAATGTATGGGATAATGTTCGAAAAGAACCATATTACGTATGGTTTGTCAATGAGTTTTCAGTAAGTTATATGAAACGCATTTTAAGTTAAAGCAGTCTTTTAAATATGGTCTTCCTGTTGATTCTCTTTCCGGTAACTTGTGGCCAGCCAGCTGATATAATGACACATCCAGGCTATGAAGCATAAATGAAAGGTGCATTCCAGGTATCCCCGGTTTTACCGGTCCAACCCGTTTAACGGATCAGACATGGTTCCTTAACTGCAGTTCGAGGGGATGAGGCTTAAGATAGTACTGATCCTGCAGATAGTGTTGACTGTATTTGCGCACATAATGGTTGATCAGGGTAATGGGCACAATCAAAGGAAGGTAACCCTTCGCGTAATTTTCGAACATTTCCAAAGCCTCCTGCTTTTCATCCGGTGAAAGATTATTTTTAAAATACCCCAGCAGGTGGAACAGGACGTTGGTATGTTTTTTGGCAGTCGGTTTCTGCCGCAGAGCTTCGGATAGAAGCTCCTGGTAATGATTGAATAACTCCGGCAGGGCAACTGCTTTTGCCTGGGCAACCCACCTACCCATGGTCGCGTAATGCCCGGGGCTATGAGCCATAAGCATCAATTTATGCCGGGCATGAAAATCAACCAGCCAGCCCCGTCTTTTGTTTTTGGCAAGCATCTCCCGCCAGCGTTTGAAAACGAAAAGGCTCTCGATAAAGTTTTCCCTGAGCATCGGATCGTGCAGACGGCCTTCTTCTTCCACCGGCAGGAGAGGAAATTGATCCATAAAAATGCGGGCAAAGATCCCCACTCCCTTTTTCAGCGACATCCCTTTTTCATTATACACTTTTACTCGTTCCATACCGCTGCTGGGCGAATCACTCTTAAAAATAAAACCGCATAAATCTTCCTGCTCCAGTTCCTTCACCCGGACCATGGCCCAGCGGATCATCTGTTCCGTATAATCGATGCCGCTCCGGTAAGTTACCAGGCGAGGATTCAGGATATCCCCCACCAGCCGCAGGGACTCACGGGGAATCCCCAATCCGGTTTCCACTTCCGGACAGACCGGGACAAATTCGAGGTATTTCCCAAGTGTGTCGGTAATAAAGTGATCCAGTTTGTGACTGCCGTCGTAGCGGACTTTATTTCCAAGCAGGCAGGAACTGATGCCTATTTTGATTTTAGTCTCCATCTGTGCGGTTCTCCTTCGGGTTTACCCGGAAAAATGTTTTCGAATATAGGCCTCAACGTTAAACTTGGATTTACAGCCGTTATAACTCATGTATCGGATCTTCCCGAAAACCTTCCTTTCACCCCAGGCGCGGTCATGAACCCCGCCAATGCTCCATGCAATCCCAGTGTAGCCATTGGGGTCCCTTCCGTCCAGCTCATAACGGTCGTTGAGTATGATGGCCGTTTCAAGCGCCTCTTCCGGAGATTCCGTCCACTCTAAAATTTTTTTGGCCCAGTACATGCGCAGGTAGCCGTGCATCTTGCCCGTCCGTACCATTTCCAGTTGGGCGGCATTCCAGAGATTGTCGTGGGTTTCCCCGCGCTCAAACTGTTCAAGAGCGTACAGAGCATCGCGGGGATCGCCGCGGTGCCGATCCAGGGTCTTCCGGGCCCACCCGGGAAAACCATCCACCCGGTCATAGCCGGGATTGTAGAAACAATAATTGTCCGAAAGCTCACGGCGTATGATCAACTCTTCCAGGAAGGCTTCTTTGCAGTCAGCCGGCGCCGCGGATTTCCGGATTTCCAAAGCCACCCGCTGGGCGGCGATATGACCGAAATGCAGATAGGGCGACAGGTTGGACTGACCATCCTTTACGGGATCATTTCGGTCAACCGTATAGGATGCCAGGCTCTTTCCGGCAAAGTACTTCAGGGCTTTCCGGGCCGCCTTCGCTCCGGAAGGCATTATGCTTGACGGAGCCGAACCGGGATCTGCTTTCAGATTCGCATTCACCATGGTCCAGTCGGTTTCCCTCCCTGCCTCCTTCCAGAAGAAGGGATGTTTTTTCAGGGCGGGAAACTCCTCCAGGAAATCGGAAAGAAGACGGTTTATTTTGGGCCTTAATGTATAAGCCCCGTATTCCTGTTTGGGAGAAGCCCTCCAGCAGGGAACGATGTTGTGGGCATCCACTTCATAAAAGGGAATTTCCATTTCACGGGCTACACCCGACTTCCACAACTGCTTGACCCGGAGCGGATCGAAATCCGTGATAAGGCAGTTAGCCTGAACTTTTGCGATGAAAAGAGGCAGTACCTCTTCCGGGTGCCCGGACAAAAGTTGAAAAGCGATCAGTTTTTCCGCCAAATCTTTTTCCACCTCCCGGATACCCTTGAGCATGAATTCATAATGCCTTCTGGTTGCGTTCAGGAATTCCGGGACCAGGCAGAAAACCACTATCAGGGGCGCCTTGGTCTGCAGGGCCCGTTCCTGGGCATAGAGCAGCGCCCAGTTGTCCAGTGTTCGCTGGTCCCGGCTCATCCAGTAGATGACCGGCCCTTTTCCCGGCAAACCCTCTTTAATCAGACGGACACGTTCCGGATGCATTTATTATTTTACCTTTTTTGAAGGAGGTGTTTTTATTTTGCGATCAACGATCAGCGCGGGACCATTTAGAACAGGTTTTCCGATGGAACGGGCAATGGCCTTCAGCATGCGGGGATAGAGAATGCGATGGAAAGGGTCAAACAGGTACCAGTATAGAATGCCTCCCAATCCCCTGGGCAGGAAACGGGCAGTTTGCCTCAGATCTGCGTTTCCGCCGGGAAGCGGTTTTAGCCGGAATTCCAGCAGGGCATCCCCGGGCATCTTCATTTCCGCCAGCAGCAGCAGATACTCACCCGGGTCAGCTTCCAGAACTCTCCAGAAATCCAGGGCATCCCCGGATCGTAATTCAACAGGATGCCTTCTTCCGGCCCGGAACCCCACTCCGCCGATCAGCCGGTCGAACCAGCCCCGGATTTTCCAAAGCCCCGCGCCGAAATACCAGCCTCTCTTCCCGCCGATTCTGGCCAGGGCAACCCATACTTCCTCCGGTGAGGCTTGAATTTGAATTGCGTATCCCAACTCAAGGGTAGTTCCCCCCGCGTAGGGCGTATCCCCACAATAAATCCATTCCTTGGGAACGGCCGCTCCGGCATCCATCCAGCAGGTATCAATCCGCTGCTGTTCAACCCGCTCCAGTGCCAGGCGGATGGTCTGACGGCAGTCTAAAAGTTCCTGGGGAATAATGTTGCGAATGCGGTTGTCATAGCAAATTACGGCGTTGCGCAACCCTTCGGCCAGCGGCCGGGCAATGGATGCCGGAATAGGTGTAATTAGATGAATCCAGTAGGAACTAAGGGTCGGTGTAAAAAAGGAAACGGGGATGATAATCCGCTTTGACAGCCTGGCCTCTTCGGCAAAAATTTGAAAAAGCTGCCGGTAGGTGACAACCTCGGGCCCCCCGATGTCAAAAATCTGACCCAGGACTTCGTCGTGCTCCAGGCAGCCCTGAAGGTAGTTAAGGACATTCCTGATTCCAATGGGCTGGACGAGGGTATCCACCCAGCGCGGGGTGATCATGACCGGCAGCCGCTCCACCAGATAGCGCAGGATTTCAAAAGAAGCGCTCCCGGAGCCAAGGATCATGGCCGCCCGCAGAAAGGTGGCAGGAACCGGACCTGACTGAAGGATGCGGGCCACTTCATACCGGGAGCGTAAATGCTCGCTCAGGTTGATGTCGTCCTTCCCGCCCAGGCCCCCCAGATAGATGATACGGTTCAGTCCGGTTTCGGCGGCCGCTTCAGCCATGTTCCGTGCAGCCTGGCGATCCGTCTTCGTGTAGCCTTTCGGGTCGGAAATCATGGAATGAACCAGATAAAAAGCTGCCCAGCAGCCCTGGCAGGCCTTAACCATGGATTCCTTATCCAGAACGTCTCCGGAGACCAGTTCAACCAAATGATGCCCGCCCCAAGGCCTGCCTTTCAATTTGGATACAGAACGTCCCATGGCCCGGACCCGATACCCGGCCTGCAGCAGCTGGGGTACTAAACGGCCTCCCACATATCCGGTTGCTCCGGTAACCAACACCGGTTTGTTTTCCATTTCTTTACCTATAGCCTATCGGATTACTCCGAACATGTAAACTTACCTTCGGATAATTTTCAGCGCCACATTGCCTCAGAATTAATGTTGCCTTCTGATAACATCATCCGGATAATTCTCTTTTTGGTACTCTTTGGATAGACATTTATATCATAACAGATTAGGAACAGAAACAATAAATATCAGGGCCTTTCACGATATCCGCCGGAAGGGTATATGGGGTTCAGATAGTTTTGAAAAATCCTGCGCTATAAAGATAATAATGAACCGGACAGAAGCATATCTGACGATCTCCGAAGGAAATGCGATACGGGCATGAAAACAGTCCTTCAGAAACAGCAAGGATGAGCACATTTCTGCCGTTTATATAATCGATCTTGCATTTTGCTTTACCGCCATGGATTCCGGCGGCAAGACATGCAAAGTTGTATGGACACCGGTTGGTTTGCTGCCTGACAGTCTCCGGCACTTCAATATTCATGATTCAAGCCTGTGTCGCTGATGGATGTCAAAGTTCAGATTTATCCGCATAAGATGCGGAATATCATTTTCCGGCCCTGAGAATCCGACGTTGCCTGGGTATAGAACATTGTCGGTTTGATGTAATTATAGCCGTAAAGCTGCTATCTTTAGGATCGTAACCGGGTTCGGGCAGGTAAGTAGTAAAGAGATGCCGGAGATGATGAAAGCTGGTAGTGTTGTTCTGATGTTGGCCATTTTTAAGCCCCCCGAACTTGCATTACATCCATGTAAATCGTCAAACAGGTCTCTTAAATATCTTGATGGAAATGTCGTAATGCGGACTAAAAATCACATTGCGTATGGCTTGTCAATGAATTTCCTATGGTTTACATAAAACGCGGTTCCGGTTAACGTCGTCTTTGAAATAAACTGTGCCTGTTGATTCTCTTTCCGGTAACATTTGGCTGGCCCGCTGATATAATGATACATCCAGGCTATGAACTATAATTTTAATGGTATGCCCATTTATATCTCCCTATCTATCAGGGTTAAAGTATCAAGTTATTTTTGGGCCTTCCGGAAAAGTTTAGGCAGACGCCGCCTGATGATAACAGAGGTGAGCTTCCGAATTTCAGATAGCTGGATAATCATACCGGTTTAACAGTTTATTTTACTGATCCGTATGCTGCCCGGCAACGTTGGACCCAAGAGGATACAAAAGGTATTATTTACCTGTGTTTTTCAAAAAGAACGGATTTTAGTATGATCTCTGAAGAGGTTCTTGCATTAAATGTAAAAAAGCTTAATTATAGACTTGGAAAGTAAGCTGCCATATACCCCATAGTGTGCCCGCTTTCACTGGTATGAGAAACAGATATATGATAGAATGATCAAACCTGATATTACAAAAGATGACAATACAAACTATAATTCCAATTAGAGAGGGCAACTTCAGCCGTATTGCCGGTTTTATCTGTTAAATTATAAACTGAAAACATAGTATGGTTGGTTTCGGTTCCGGATTGTCCGGATGAGGAGTTGATAAAATGGCTCATTACTCCGATGTCAGCACGGGCTGGGAAAGCCTGGACACTATCATTGATCATCTGCGCCGCGGCGACAACGTAGTCTGGCAGGTTGACAGCATCGACGACTACCAGAGATTGGTACTGCCTTTTGTCAACAGCGCCATTGCCGGAAATGAACGGGTGGTTTACCTGAGATTTGCACGCCATATTCCGCTTTTGGAAGAACGACAGAATCTGACGATATACCAATTGCATGTAGAGAAAGGCTTTGAATCTTTTTCAGCCCAGGTACACAGCATAATCACACGGGAAGGCAAAAATGTATGCTATGTATTTGACTCCTTGTCGGACCTGCTTCACGTTTGGGCCACCGACCTGATGATCGGTGATTTTTTCTTTATCACCTGCCCGTATCTATTTGAATTAAATACCATCGCCTATTTTGCCATTCTCCGCGAACGGCACTCCTTCAAGGCCATTGCCCGTATCCGGGAAACAACTCAGGTCCTCATCGATGTTTACAATTACAAGGGCCAGGTCTGTGTTCATCCTGTCAAGGTTCAGCACCGGTATTCACCCACCATGTTCTTCCCGCATATTAAGAAAAAAGAACATCTCGTCCCTGTCATCAATAGTGTTGACGCCACTGAATTGTTTACCCATCTTTCACACCATAATACAATAAAAACCCAACGTCATCTCGATCATTGGGATCGGCTCTTTATGCAGGCAAGGCAGCTCCTGGAAGCCGGCGCCCGTTTTGAAGAAAAGCAGGATATGGTGGAGCATTTAAGCCGGCTTCTGCTCAGCAGGGATAAAAAAATCCTCGCGTTGATACGCGAGCACTTGTCACTTAATGATCTTCTGCAGATAAAAGAACGGCTGATCGGAAGCGGTTTCATCGGCGGCAAATCAGTCGGCATGCTGCTCTCAAGAAAAATTCTTGCACAGGATAGATCTTTTGACTGGCATAATGTTCTGGAACAACACGATTCCTTTTACATCGGCTCCGATGTTTTTTATTCCTACATCGTTCAAAACGGGTGGTGGAAACTTTTCATGGCCCACAAAACAAAAGAAGGCTATTTTGCAAAGGCCTCCGAGTTGAGAGAAAAGATGCTCGATGGAGTCTTCCCCGAAGAAATTACGGAACAGTTCCGGTTGATGCTGGATTATTTTGGTCAGTCGCCAATTATCGTGCGTTCCAGCAGCCTCCTCGAAGATGCTTTCGGCAGTGCATTTGCGGGAAAATACGAGAGTTTTTTTTGTGTCAATCAGGGGCATCCTGAAAAAAGATATGAGAATTTCGTGGATGCTGTTCGACGTATTTTTGCCAGCGCCATGAACGAGGATGCGCTTGCTTATCGCCTGCAGCGAGGTCTGGATCAAATGGACGAACAGATGGCGCTGCTGGTTCAACGTGTATCAGG
>RPRI01000084.1 GCA_003818505.1 Desulfobacteraceae bacterium
GCCGATGGTTGCAACAACCCTCTGGCGGGGTCCTCTGGCAGTCCGGACGGATTCTACCAGTGACCAGTATCCGTATTCCTCTCCATCAACTTTCTTGCTATAACGCCGCAGGTACATAACAGAAATTATGAGCTGTTTACGCGTCATCTGCAAGAGGCTTTTCTTCACTACATTTGCTTTTCAGCAATATTGCATTTCCCGATCACGGATTGACGTGGTTTCGCCAATCCGTTAGTTGCCTTTTTGATGAAATTCGAGCCGTTACTGCAGAAGTCGGGTTAGACGGTTTGATTTCGGTCCGTTTTCACCTCTTGGCGGATTGGAACCAAAAACATATTCCTGCTATTTCCGGCACCGGTCGAGTTCAATGTCTTGCTCTGAAACAGGATCTTCAATGGGCTCAAGGTGGGTAAATATGGTAACATGCGGCACCGCGCCTCGGATGTCGGCTTCCAGTTCCTCAAGCAGTTCATGCCCCTGCTGCACTGTCCATGCCCCTGGGACAAGCACATGTACCGATACAAAACATCGGGCCCCGGATTGCCTTGTCCTGAGCGCATGAAACCGAATCCCCCTGCTTTTATATTTATCCAGGACCGTTGTTACTTCTTTGCATTTGTGATCCGGCATAGCGGAATCCATGAGACCAAGCACCGAATTCCTTACCAGCGTGAATCCCGTCCACACAATATAGCATGCAACGCAAAGCGCTATGACCGGGTCAAGTATTTGCAGACCCGTAAGGGCTACTGCCGCCACCCCGCCTATCACGCCTATCGAAGTCAAGACATCGGTCATCAGGTGATGCGCGTCTGCTTCAAGAGTAACTGAGTTGTTTTTCTTTCCGGCAGAAAGCAGTGTTCGGGCAACCATATAATTTATCATGGCTGCCACGGCGGATACAACCAGACCGGTGCAAGCCTGTTCAATCGGCCTTGGATTGATGATCCGATTTGCCGCCGTATACCCGATGCAGATGGCAGCGATTAGAATAAGTATGCCTTCCGCGCCGCACGCAAAATATTCAGCCTTGTCATGCCCGAAAAGGTGATCCTCATCGGGCGGCCGGGCAGCTATTGTCAGCATGGCCAATACTATGCAGGATCCCAGAAGGTTAACCAGTGATTCGGCCGCATCCGAGAGAAGCCCGACCGACCCTGTAAGCAGGTATGCAATACTTTTCAATATTATCGTGGCAACTGCCGCTGCTATTGAAATCCATGCATAGTGTGTAAGAGATGAACGATCCATATTTTTGATTTGACCATACGGAAGCTATGACGTTAAGCTCAAAATCGGGACTTTAAAAACTAATATTCTGACTTTTTCCGTCAGATCACCGTATTTAATCAGAGGCATATTTTGTTGGACGCGAGCCGAATCCACCTGGATATAATAACTCCACCAGTTCTTGTATATGATTTCACCAAGAGATAACCGATTATATATTGTAGTCAATAAAAGAGGCCGCTTCATGTTTGCGGTAGATTGCAATCCGTACTGTGCAGGCGCAATATTTGACAATCATCCTCATCTCAAAGAGTCAAGCTCTTACAAAATTTCATCATCCTTTGTGACGTCATCATCATGTGAGTTTCATAAAAATAACGCCTCACCATACCTGGTGAGGCGTTATCGGACATTTTGTAAGTCTTGCCAATTACTGAGTAAACAGCGGGAAGTCTCTGTATACAAACCCGTCGTACACATCGGTCATGGTAAAGAAATTGGCATCGAAAACGGGTGATGTGCCCAATATATTTCCCGATTCCCCCAAGGGGAACATGCTTTGGATATTGAGAGGACCCGAGCTGGCGTATTCAATGGTGTGCGCGTAGGTAGAACGTGATGAGAATGGCATATTCCATACGTTTCCCAGCATAGCGTGGTTATACGGAATAATGCCCCGCGCATTGATACCCCAAGGTGTGGCTCCCAGTGTGGCAAGCGTATTGTCCAGTGCCCTTACGATGATAGTGTTAGCGGTCTGGGGCGCTGTAAGATCCGCGTTCTGGAACCAGTTGTAGTAGTTATCTACACCTCCCGGCCTAAGGCCGTGGATGAGTACATTGAAAAGCACCTGGTTGTTTTGTGTTGGAATAGGAACTGCAATCTCCTCGAAAGTGAGCCTCAGAACCTCTTTGATCCACGCATCCATTAGCATCCATGCATCGGCGCGGTTTGTTCCTGCGGCCCAGGACCCGGATCCTCCGTCCACGAAATGTCCGTCCCACGCAGCAAGAAGAGCAAGGGCCGCCGAACGAGCAGGAGTAGGATCGGAGTTTACAGCAGCGGTGAAATATTCAGACACAGTCTTCCAGGGATTCCCCCCGCTACCGAAGGAGTCGGTAGTTGCAATGTTGAGTGCAAGGTCCCTGACTTGAGTGAATGTCAGACTGTTATTTGCGGAAAGGTAGTCATCGACTACATGCGCCCTGTGGAACGTGCCGAATGAGTATCCGAGATTATTCCATGAATTATTAGCATAGCCTGCATGCGACTTGTTGTTCCAGCCGCAGTAATAACCCCGGCTGGTATTGCGATCGGTTGAACGAGGGATAAGGTTTCCTGAATTCCATTCAAGTGATGTCCCTGCAGCGCCCTGCGGCAGCCGCCATTCACCATAAGGACGGACGGGATCCCTTCCCGACATCCAGTATGCTATATTTCCATCTCTATCGGCATATGTGAAATGCTGAGATACCGGCACGAGTTCTATGGCTGCCCCGAACTGGTCCATGCTGTTCGCCCGGGCAAGGTCAAGATATGCCCTAAAAGTCTTGAATTCATGCCCCCAGTGGGAATACTTCCATGAAATCACCGGGTTTGCATTAACAACAGGTCCATGGGCAGTCCTGTAGATGGGCAGAACAACATCGGCCGCGCCTTTCACCTTGATGGTCTCCGTCCTGTGAAGGGTCATCGCAGCTGCAGATTCCATGTAATAATCAACGGTATGGGCATGACCCACCTGCATGGACCATGCATGGTGCGGTGTGCGACCGATCACTATGCCGGGAAGTCCCGCGATGTGCATACCGGAGATATTCAAGCCGCCAGCCCTTATTGAACCCTCACCGATGATGGAGGGTACGGTAAACCCCATCTGAGGGCCGGAGTAGATTATGGGATTGCCTGAGGATGTTTTGCTCCCTTTTATCGCCCAGGCATAACTTCCCATCTTTACATGGGCGTTTATCTTCTTCAGATTTTCATCGATCTCCGACCGCATCTCTGCCATGCTTTCGGCAACCTCACGCATATCAGGAAATGACGGAGGATTTTCCATCAGCGGGGACCGTTTTTCTTCTGTTGATTTATGAGCACTGGAAGCTCTGAGAGGCTTGGGAATATAGGTCAGCGCATCGGGATCGTTGAGCCATCGTAAATCATCAAACATACGCGTCCCTTGTTCGGCTCCATATACAGCCACGAGCCCCTGGTACAATGCCGCATTCTCGATCTGTCCCTGTTTCTGCGCTTCGGGATCGAAGTTTCTCGACAGCAACGAGGCCCAGGCCAGTACATCCTTGTACGTCCAGTCCTCAAGCGTATTGCTCGTAATTCCAACTGCGGAAAATTCAAAAGGAAGAAGGGTAGGAGTTGCGCGAATCTCGGCTATGCGTCTGTTAAAGCCAGCCACATACCCGTTGATCACTTCCTGAGCCTCCGCATCCAAGGAAGCGAACCCGTCTATCAGTTCCTGGTCGGAATAACCGGTTGTGCGTACGAGTGTATCCTGTGCTAACTGAGTGGAGCCGAATATCTCAGACAGCCTTCCACGGGCAGACCGTCTGAACGTTTCTGCCTGCCAGAGCCTATCAGTGGCAACGGCATAGCCCATTGCTTCAAATACATCATATAGTCTGTCCTGCGCCGAACCGGCAATGAACCACACACCTTTAGCATCACGTGTAGTTGTTACTGTAGATGGTGCGGGGGTTGGTGCAGAGGAGGATGATCCGCCGGAACATCCCAATGCAATGATGGCTATAGTGATCAGAAGAATGCTCATTGTCAGCCAACGGGAACATATCTTTTTCAACGCATAAAACTTTCTTTTTCGCATTTTTGGTTCCCTCCTTTAAAATACAATAATTGTTTAAATGGGAAATTTATACGTCCACGCTTCCTCAATTGACTGATAAGACATTGCTCTTTCATGACGGGAGTATATGGGTACGGATATTGTGTGTCAAGAGTATTTTGGCTGTAAAATATAGGTTACGTTTCCGGTCATTGTGCGATGGATGTAGCATATTTGATAAATCGGCTCACCCGTTTGTTGATTTACCCGTCATAAAGGCCATTTTTAGCGGCATTCATGCAGACCTTGTCCTGCGCACCTCAAATCAGCCTCACCCAGTTCCGCCGGAATGTCTTTCCATCCACCTGCGGTTCTATGAAACAGGGAATGAAATCATCATTGACTTAATTCTGCCATTTCCCTGGGAGACGTTGCTGCGTTTCCTTCTTGTCTTGAGAAATGCTCATCATAGTGCCCGACAAATATTTCAAAATAGCCTTCAACGCAGCCTTCTTGATAATCCAAAGAAGGCTGCGGATTTCGCGAACGATAAACGGAGGCAGGAGCAGACATGCTTCTCTCCCATGAGAAAATCAGATTGTCTGTAATGGAATAAGCGTTCTATTTGTCACGAAGAATCACTTAACAGCACAAAGTCGTAACTTTGAAAACCACTTTTTTGACTTTTTCAGGAAAATCGCCGTATTTAATCTGGGGCATGTGTCCATCGCGGGGGAAAAATATTGCAAACCGGTCCGGAATCATATTTATGAAGCTTACTTCTCCAACAAGCTTCTGTAAATCCTTATCCGGATCATAAGGATCTTCTTTACATTCCATAATATTACATATACCTATTTTCTCTCTGCCTTCCGATAGAAGCTGTATGTCAATGTATTTTCTATGGCACTCTATGAAACATTCTGAAATTTCCTTTGTAATATATTCCATGACTAAGGCAAAGGTGCCCTGGTTATTAACTTCATATTTTCCAACAGCCATAGTTGCCGGATTATTATTTTTCATAAATGCATGAACGCTTTCGAAATGAGGATGAAAGCACAAATAATCGCTGAAATTACAGAGTGAATCATAAATCATGGCTGTTTTTTCTCCTTGAGCTATTCTTTATTCTTCAACAGAGCCGCAAGGTCTGAAAACGGCTTGTGAGAGGAGACCGGCTCCTGCTCCCCGCCCTGGGCTTCAGCGCCGTACCATTCTGCGTCAAGATACCGCGAATGCTCGTTGTCATGGCAGTATATACACAACAGTTCCCAGTTACTCCCGTCGGGGGGGTTATTGTCGTGGTCATGATCCCTGTGGTGAACCGTCAGTTCTTTAAGTTTTTTACCTGAAAATTCACGTCCGCATTTTGCGCATACATGCGGAAAGAGTTTAAGCGCCCGCTCCCGGTAAGTCTTTTCACGAAGCTCTTTATTGCGCCGAACCTCGGCAATTATCTGCTGCTGCCTTCCTGTTTCATTTTTTTCCCCGTCCTGAGACATATACAGCATCCTCAAATCAAGCGATTTAAACAAGTAATAATATATTTTCTCATATAATTTCCATGCATAGCCTGTTTAAATAGAATAAACCGATGCAGAAATCCAGTTTTTTTTAACCTGAGTAAATTTAAAATTCCCGCAGCACTAAGCAGGATATCTTCAATTCACCTGGCTTTTTCCGGATTTTTATGGTTTGATATATCTTAATAACAAATAAATTTATCTGGAAATATCATGTTTGGATGGTGCGGTAAAATTGCAGAAATAAATCTCTCCGAAGGAGAACATAAAACATTTTTGCCCGATCCGGAAATTTTATTGAAATTTATCGGAGGAAAAGGCCTTGCAGGATATTATCTTAAAAATCATGTCACTCTTGACTGGGATGATCCCGGTATGCCGCTTATTTTTTTCACCGGCCCGCTTGTAAATACTCGTTCCCCTACATCAGGGCGCATGACCGTAATGTCCCGCTCTCCTTTAACCGGAACAGTCGGAGATTCGTCAGCAGGAGGATCTTTCGGAACGGAACTCAAAAAAGCCGGCTTTGACGGAATCATCATAAAAGGAAAATCAGACCGGCTTTGCGGCATCGAGATTGATGACGGCGAAATAATAATAGTACCGGCGTCGCATATGGCCGGAATGCAGATAGGCCTTGCCGGATCCATGTTAAAAGGGAAAGGTTCTCATGCTGTCATAGGCCCTGCCGCCGAAAATGGCGTTCTTTTTTCAAACATAATTATCGACGGTCATTTTGCAGCGGGAAGAAACGGCCTCGGCCTTATTCTTGCCTCAAAAATGATTAAATACATAACCGTAAGAGGAACCAAAAAAACAAAAATATCAGATCCTGAAGAGCTTGATAAAGCCCGTCAGGATATCTTCCGGCTTGTTTCCGCGTCTCCTGTACTCTCGGGTAATTATGGAATATCAAAATACGGAACTGCCGCCCTCTATGATCTTATGGATGCAAGACGCATGATGCCTTCGGATAATTTCAGAAAATCCTTTTTCAGCAGCGCCCGTTTGATGAATGCGTCTTCACTGAAAAAAAAATACCGCCCGAAAGACAGGGGGTGCAGAGGATGTAATATCCTGTGTAAAAAAATATCCGGGAACGGAACAATAATGCCTGAATTTGAGACTCTCTCCCATTTTTCAGCGCTAATCGGCAATACCGACATTGAAACTGTGGTTTCGGCAAACACAATCTGCAATGAAACCGGAATGGACTCGATATCGGCTGCTGCAACCCTTTCATGTTTTTCCGAAATTTCGGGAAAAAGGTTTACTCCTGCTTATATTCTGGATCTGCTGAATGATATGGCTTATAAAAAAAATGAAGGGGAAAAGCTTGGAAAAGGGGCGGCAAGATATGCCAGGACGACAGGGCATCCGGAAAGCGCAATGACCGTAAAGGGACAGGAGCTCCCAGCATATGACCCGCGCGGGGCTTATGGCATGGCACTTTCTTACGCAACCTCAACAAGAGGCGGTTGTCATTTAAGGGCATACCCTGTAAGTCATGAAATATTAAGAAAACCTGTTGCAACCGACAGGTTCACATTTGAGGGAAAGGCGCGGATAATAAAAACGTGTGAAGATCTGAACGCTGTTGTTGATTCACTTACCGCATGCAAGTTCATCTTTTTTGCCGCCTCCCTGGAAGAATACTCAAGAGTTTTTCACGCAGTCACAGGCATTAATTATTCGGGTCAGGATCTCATTAAAACAGGAGAACGCATTTACTACAACGAACGCATGATGAATGCCTCAAACGGATTTTCGGCGGAGGATGACGATCTTCCGGCGCGTTTTTTCAATTCCTTCGGTTATGAAGGAAAAGATATGACAATCGGCCCCATTAACCGGGAGGATTTTTTAAAAGCTAGGATAAATTATTACAAGGCAAGAGGGCTCGATGAGAACGGCATGCCCCTTACCGAAACTGCCAACAAGCTTGGAATATAGAATAATGGAAAACTTGTTTTTCAAATATGAAAAGAAACTTGTCGAAAGCGGCCTTGCCATAAGCGGCGACCCTCTTCTTGGAATCCTTGATGCTGAAATCGAATGGAACAGGCGCGACGGCTCGCAAAAAATATTTGAAAAAGTTTTTGAAAATCTTAATATCAATTCTCTTATATTTTCAAAGCCTAAAGAGCCATATTATTCCATAATCAATTATCTCGCAAAAATATCAGGAAAGGCTATCCGCCCTTCTGATTGCGAAACAAGGACTTTTTTTCATGACCTTCCTGTATCTCTTGAATTCAGCGCAGATTCAATCATATCAATGCTTAAAAAAAGAAAATGTGTGATTATCCAAGGTCACGGAATTATCTCTTATGGGACAGTGAGCATAGAGCAGGCCTTTATCACTTTTTCTTCCGTATGCTTTTCCTGCTTCGTAAAATTCTTTTCAGATTATCTTTCCGCGCTAAAATCCGGCAGGCCGAATAATGATTTCATAAATATCTTCGAAAAAGTCTCCAATTTCACTGCACCGCCTCCACACTTAAACAATTCTCTCCTCAAGAGCCCTTTTTATACGGATAAAGAGGTTTTTAGCGCAATATGTGAAGCCGGAAGCCTTCTGGTCGGCTTGAAGCTGGTAGATTCCTTTTTCGGCAACATCTCCTTTCGTCATGATGATACACTGTTTATAAGCCAGACAGGAAGCTCCCTTGACGAGCTTGACGGGTGTATAGATTTATGTCCTTTTGACGGTTCATCGTGCGCATGCATAACTGCTTCAAGCGAACTCCCGGCACATCTTGAGATCATAAAAAGAACAGGGCACAAGGCTATACTCCACGGACATCCGAAATTTTCCGTGATTCTCTCAATGGATTGCGGAATCAGGGATTGTTCCAGTAAAGGAGTTTGCAACATAAAATGTCCCTTTGAAAGGGATGTCTGCGGGATTCCGGTTGTCTCCGGCGAGGTCGGCTCAGGATCAGGCGGGCTCTGCAATACGGTTCCTGCAGCAATAATTGATAAACCGGGAGTTATTGTCTATGGACACGGCATTTTTACAACCGGCGCTGATGATTTTAATTTGCCCTTTACCAACCTGCTTGAAATAGAAAACGCATGTTACAGGGAGTATTTTAAAAGGGTATCAAACCCTTCCGCCGCTCCATCTCAACTTGGTTTTTAAAACATCGAAATAATCCTGCTTCGGAACTGATATCATATTGACCGGCTGAGCCCCTTTTTGAATTACCAGGAGATCCTTCCTGCTGATCTCCATGCCCTGCTGTCCATCAAACGTGAGCAATATATGAGATGACTTATTTTCAAGTTTGATTTTAATTATTGATGAATCAGGAACTATCAACGGCCGGTTTGTCAGCGTAAAAGGGCATATCGGAGTCATTATTATCGCCGGAACAGACGGATGAATGACAGGCCCTCCGGCAGCAAGAGAATATGCGGTTGACCCGGTAGGCGTTGAAACAATAAGTCCATC
Organism: Desulfobacteraceae bacterium; assembly: GCA_003818505.1. Lineage (GTDB taxonomy): Bacteria > Desulfobacterota > Desulfobacteria > Desulfobacterales > RPRI01 > RPRI01. Next base: position 9,011 of record RPRI01000084.1, read on the forward strand.
GGCCCTGTAGGTGGTCAAATAGTGATCATTTATATACGTTTCAATATGCGCAAGCCTTGCAAGAGCCCCTTTATTAATTACAACATCGTTCAGGACATGTTCGCAGGCAATCTCCTTTCCATTTCGTAACACCTTGACAAGAAGGCGCATTCTTGGACTGCATGAAAACTTTCTTTTCAAAACAGCTTCTGCAGCAGAAAAAAGACACTCCTCGGATGTCTCAGCAAGAAAGCCGACGTCTCCGAATTTTATCCCCAGGACCGGAATCCTGCGGTCACCTATCCAGCGGACAGCGCTTAAAAAAGTCCCGTCTCCTCCAAGAACGAAAACACAAAAAAGACCGGCCGGAGCCTTTCCGCTTTTTCCGCAAACCACCCCTGTCGGCGGAAGGTATTCTTTCCTGATAACATCGACTTTTTTCAAGCGCAGCCATTTTTCAAGTTCATCGGCCTTGCTTATAGCCTTGGGGTCTTCCTTGACAACCAGTCCTATTATAACTTTTTTTAAAGGATTTTTGTTCAAAATTACATAACTCCTGTTTATTGCCTTTAAATAATATCGATTAACTCGTAAAAAATCAAAATATGCAAGGAGCGTGTGGTTCGTCAGGCTATCCGTAACATTTATGGAGCCCGTCCTTAAGCAGAATGATTTTTGATAAAGCTATTTGACTTAATAATTAAAAAGATCATGGATGACAAGATAATATATAAAAAGATTTTATCTTGACTTAAATATTTCATATTATTATCATAGCATCTTATAAATCAAATTAAAAACAAGTTTTCAAATCTGTGATTAAAGATCACGTTGAATTTGTTTTTTTTGCATCTTGTTAATACACAAGAATGGACTTTCCGATAGCTTTAAATCACCCAAGTTCGCCTATGGTATTGGTTGGGGTTTTATGCAAAGGTCTCTAATCATCTATTATAATCATACTTGGTAGCGGTATTATGTGTTATCAGCCGGATTATCCAATCAGGATTGATGGGATAATCCGGCTATTCAGGAGGTGTGGCTTTATTAAGGAATGTCATATCCTTAAAGTGAAAATAACGATTAATTTTATTTAAAAGGAGAAGATTATGGAGAAAAAACGTTTTTCAAAACTATTTGTTGTAGCTGTCATGATCTGTCTTGCCGCTGTTTTCTTTTACGCCTGCGGTGAAAAACCGGCTGAAAAGCCTAAAGAAGAAGCCGCAAAACCGGCGCCAACCGAACCGATTAAACTGGGCGTAGCCGGTCCTCACAGCGGTGATCTGGCCTCCTATGGAATTCCCAGTTTAAGAGCGGCTGAACTTGTCGTTAAAGATATAAACGAAAAAGGTGGAGTTCTCGGCAGGCAGATACAGATTCTGAAAGAAGATGATGTCTGCAAACCTGAAGTGGCAACAAATACTGCTACAAAGCTTGTCACCGAAAAAGTAAATGTTGTTCTTGGGCATATATGCAGCGGAGCCACAAAACCGGCTCTCGGCATTTACAAAGATGCTAAGATTATAGCCATGTCGCCTGCGGCAACAAATCCTCCATTAACCCAGAGTGGTGAATACCCAAACTTTTTCAGGACAATCGCATCAGACGATACACAGGCAAAAGTTGAAGTTGATTTCGCATTTGATGTTTTAAAATTAAAGAAGATCGCTATTCTTCATGACAAAGGCGATTACGGTAAAGGTCTTGCGGAATTTGCAAAAGGATTCGCGGAAAAATCAGGAAAAGGCGAGGTTGTCCTTTTTGAAGGAATTACCCCGGGTGCGGTCGACTATTCGGCTGTTGTTCAGAAAATAAAGAAATCAGGCGCAGAGGCAGTTATATATGGCGGATATCATCCTGAAGCATCAAAGATTGTATCTCAGATGCGCAAAAAGAACATGAAAACCGAATTTATTTCCGATGACGGCGTAAAGGATGACACTTTCATCAAAGTAGCCAAAGAATATGCTGAAGGCGTCTATGCAACAGGGCCAAAAGACACGTCCAAGAATGCCCTGGCAATTGCTGCAAACGATGCCCACAAAAAGGCATATAATAATGAAGATCCGGGCGCATTCTATTTGAATGCATATGCTGCCACCCAGGCGCTTCTGAATGCTATTCAGAAAGCCGGATCTACCGATTATGATGCGATCAAAAAAGCCCTTACAACAGAAAAGGTAGATACACCGATCGGGCAGATCAGCTTTGATGAAAGAGGCGACGCAATAGGCGTAGGCTTCTCGATGTACCAGGTGAAAAATGGTGCTTATGTTGAAGTTCAATAGGTTCTTGAGTTGAAATCCAATAAATCGGGGGACAGGAAAGATAAGCCTGCCCCCTGATTTTTTAGATGCATTTTATGATTTATAGTAAATGTCATAAATCTATTCCGTTTGGGTATGGGTATGTGTGTGATCCGCAGAAACAATTATATGCTCTTTGTCAATGGCGGCATATCCACATTCATGAAAACCGGGCAGCCCCATTTGATAGACACCCACGAAGCCGTTCATAGTCTTAAGCCTGCACAATATTTATAGTCAATTGGGGGCGTTCTCGAAGACTTAAGACAAATTTTCTGCGGTTCGCATACGCACTCATACCCAAACAAATTGGCAGTTCCAATCGGAACATTATTCTGACAATCACTATAAGCGGGCACACTACTTATGGAATATTTTCTTGAGCTTCTCCTCGGAGGTATGACAAGAGGGAGCATCTACGCAATGATTGCTCTTGGCTATACAATGGTCTATGGCATTATTGAGCTTATCAATTTTGCCCACGGTGAGATATATATGATCGGTGCTTTTACAGCGCTTATTGTTGCAAGCGTTCTCACACTGCTCGGATTAAACCAGATTGCCATTCTTCTTCTTGCATCAATTGTTGCAGTTATATATTCCTCAGCTTACGGCATTACGGTTGAAAAAATTGCCTATAAGCCTTTAAGAGAGGCGCCGCGTCTTTCGCCGCTTATTTCCGCAATAGGCATGTCGATATTTCTTCAGAATTATGTGCTTCTTGCCCAGACCTCCGATTTTCTCCCTTTTCCTAACCTGATCCCCGAATTTGAATTTTTAAAACCCTATGAGCACATAATCAGAACTCCTGAACTGGTCATTCTTTTAACAACAACTGTCGTCATGATATTATTAACGGTCCTGATTAAATACACAAAAATCGGGAAAGCCATGCGGGCGACGGCCCAGGACAAGAATATGGCCATGCTTGTCGGAGTTGACGTCAACAGGGTCATTTCAATTACCTTTATTATAGGTTCGGCAACCGCGGCCCTGGGCGGAGTTTTAATAGCATCCCATATCGGGCAGATAAATTTTTACATAGGCTTCATCGCAGGTATAAAAGCTTTTACTGCAGCGGTCCTTGGCGGGATCGGGAGTATTCCGGGAGCCGTTTTAGGCAGCTTTGTGCTCGGATGGACTGAAAGTTTCGCAACCGGTTATGTTTCAAGCGATTACGAGGATGTTTTCGCATTTACGCTTCTTGTGCTCATCCTTATATTCAGACCCGCAGGACTTCTTGGACGGTCAACAGCTCAAAAGGTCTGATTACGGCAACAACATCATGTTTACAAAACGATTAGAAATATAATGTTTAACATTAAAGAAATAGCAAAATCGTTTCTGGTCTCTCTCTGGTTCATGTTTTTAACATTTCCGATCATGGTTATCCGTGTCAACACCATTTATAAAACCATCGAGTGGAGATGGAAAAACCTTATCATGATTGGAGCCGGAAGTTTTCTTCTATCCTTTGTCTGGCGGTATTTTATAAAGAGAAAGGAATCCGGGGTAAAACAGGCTGAATCGGGCAAAGAGCAGAAGGTTCCTTTATTCCGGCGTATTTTAGAAGAGAGAAAACTCTTTATACCGGCAACCGTATTGACAGGTCTTTTTGCGCTTGTTTTCCCGTTCATATTCTCTTCCTACCAAATAAACATAATGACCACAGCACTGATGTACGTCATACTGGGACTCGGTCTCAACATCGTGGTAGGGCTTGCCGGGCTGCTTGATCTCGGGTATGTAGCCTTTTATGCGGTTGGCGCTTACAGCTATGCTCTTATCAATTATCATTTCAGCCTTGGTTTCTGGACCGTCCTTCCCGTCGGCGCAATCATGGGGGCTCTTTTCGGCATACTGCTCGGTTTTCCGGTACTTCGTTTAAGGGGAGATTATCTTGCCATAGTCACTCTCGGTTTCGGTGAAATGATAAGACTAATCCTTGAAAACTGGAATGAATTTTCCTTCGGACCGAGCGGAATAGCCCATATTCCCAGGCCTGGACTCTTTGGCATTGCAATGTCTCTTGAGAATTCAATCATCTATCTGTATTTTCTCATGATAGCCATAACTCTTTTTACCATATTCGTTGTAAACAGGCTTCAGGATTCCAGAATCGGAAGGGCCTGGATTGCATTGAGAGAGGATGAAATAGCCTGCCAGGCAATGGGAATAGACAAAACAAAAACAAAGCTGACTGCTTTTGCGCTTGGCGCAACCTGGGCAGGCATGGTCGGCGTCATATTCGCTGCTAAAACGACTTTTGTCAATCCGGCAAGCTTTACATTCCTTGAGTCTGCGATGATTTTATCGATCGTTGTTCTTGGTGGTATGGGGTCTATTGTTGGAGTTATGATAGCCGCTCTCATCCTGATTCTTCTTCCCGAGTATTTAAGGGCGTTCTCTGAATACAGGATGATACTTTTCGGCGCTATCATGGTAATAATGATGGTTTTCCGTCCGCAGGGGATAGTCGCCAATGTCCGCAGGACATATGAATATCACGGCACACCATCTAAAAATGCAAAATGATTAATGAAAATATGGAACCTATTCTTGAAGTCACTGATCTGACGATGGATTTCGGGGGGCTGAGAGCCCTTGACGAGATAGGACTTGAGGTTTTCGATGGAGAGATAGTAGCCCTCATAGGCCCTAACGGCGCAGGCAAAACCACATTTTTTAACTGCATAACCGGAATTTACACGCCTACAAGAGGGGAGATGCTGATAGCTCCGCCGGGGAAAAAGAAAGAAAAGATTAACGGGCTGAAACCTAATATCGTCACGGAAAAAGGTCTGGCAAGGACTTTTCAGAACATAAGGCTTTTCCCCAATATGACGGTGCTTGAAAATGTCATGATTGGCCGCCACTGCCGTTCCGGTTCCGGTGTAGCAGGAGCTGTTTTCAGAAACCGCGCGACAGTTAACGAAGAAAGGGAGGTTGTTTCAAAAAGCTACAAAATTCTTGAAAAAATCGGACTTGCATCTTTTGTTAATGAGTTCGCCAAGAATCTTCCATACGGCGCACAAAGGCGCCTTGAAATCGCCCGTGCAATGGCGACAGAACCTTTCCTGCTTCTTCTGGATGAGCCTGCAGCCGGCATGAATCCACAGGAAACGGCAGAACTTGATGAGCTTATAAAAAGCATCAGGGATGAGGAAAAAATTTCAATCCTGCTTATCGAACATGACATGAAGCTTGTCATGAGCATATCGGACAGGATATTCGTTATGGATTACGGAAGGAAAATCGCCCAGGGAACACCTGCAGAGATAAAAAGCAATCCTGTCGTGATAAAGGCATATCTTGGAGAAGAGACGGATGCTTGAACTTCGTAATATAAAAACATTCTACGGAAACATACAGGTACTGAAAGAGATAAATATCCGTGTTTCCGAGGGAGAAATCATAACTCTGATAGGCGCAAACGGGGCGGGAAAAACAACCACACTAATGTCGGTATGCGGAATTGTTCCCCCAAGGTCAGGCGAAATCCTTTTCATGAACAGGCCGATAAATAATATGAGCGCAGACAGGATAGTCTCTCTCGGCATCTCTCAGGTGCCAGAAGGGCGCAGGATATTCCCGTATCTTACAGTAGCTGAAAATCTTGATATGGGAGCCTTTTTACGGACTGACAAGGAAGAAATAAAAAAAGATATGGAATATATTTTCGGACTTTTTCCCATTCTTTCCGAAAGGCGCAATCAGCCGGGCGGCACATTAAGCGGCGGAGAGCAACAGATGCTTGCAATTTCAAGGGCTCTCATGGCAAGACCCAGGCTTCTGCTTCTTGACGAGCCGTCTCTTGGCCTTGCGCCTCTTATTGTGAGACAAATATTTGATATAATAAAAAAAATAAATACAGAAAATAAGACAACCATTTTCCTCGTGGAACAAAACGCAAACCTTGCTCTTAAAGTGGCCCACCGTGGTTATGTCATGGAAAACGGACAGATAACACTCGAAGATTCAGCTGAAAATCTCCTTTCAAATGAGGCTGTAAAAAAAGCCTATCTCGGAATGTAACACCCGTTATAAAGCGGCTATCATCTGTGCAACCGTCATCTTAATTCTTTCTGAAATGCCGAAAGCTTCTTTAAAATCCTTTTCAAGGCCAGCCATATCCGTATAAAAAAGAGTCCGGTCGAACTTCAAATACGCTTTGCCGCTGCAGCGGGCATTGAATTCACCGCACCCGGGACCAGTTTTTCTCCCGCTCCCCGGCATGATTATCTCGTGCGGAAGGCCGTGCAGCCTGCATATCATGGGCCGGTATTCATACAAAACACACATGCCTTCGTAATTAAGCGGACACAAAAGGCGAACCGGAAGGCCCGACATGTCCAGTTCGGCCGTCTTCCTGCAAACCGAAAAAGCCCTTTCCCGGATTTCCGCGCGGTTTCCCGGATCAAGCATTTCAAAGCCTTTTTGTAAATATAGATACTCTGCGAATGTATGGTGGTAAAATCTGGTGAAACAGCAGTTCTCTTCACATCCCCCGCAGAAAAAACCGTAATAATTTGCCGTTTCATTATATTCCTGATCCATTTTTCTATAAATATCGTCCACCCTGCGCATCAGAGGAATGAATTTCTCTTTACAGGATGTTATTTTTTCTATCAGCGGATTCATAGGAGCTATCGCGGGCCTCATCAAACAAGCGGCGAGGGAAAAAATATTTTTGAATAAAGATCAAGGGCATACCGGTCTGTGATGCTTGCAATAAAATCGCAGACAATTCTTTCATAGGTCTCCTCGCCAAGATTTTTTTTACGGTAAATGGCTGCCATCTCCATATTGGCAAGCTCCCTGTGAAACATCTTTTCATCTTTTACAAAATATGCATAGAGCTCGGAAAGGATCCTCTTCGCTTTCATAAATTCATTGTGAACCTCATCTGAACGGTAAACATTATCATACAGGAACTCACGCAGTTTTGTCATGGCGCTATATATATCATCACTCATTTCAAGGCATAGCTTGCCTCCGGTTACCTTGGTTGAAAAAACAAGATCCTTTATCATCGTTGTAGCGCGATCGCAATGGGTTTGCCCCAGAAGCAGCGAACATGATTGAGGAATCTGGCCTGATTTTATGACACCGCTTCTGATTGCATCGTCGAGGTCATGGTTAAGATATGCCATTATGTCCGCGATTCTGACAACCTGCCCTTCAACAGTGCAGGCCAATTCTTCCGGGTTATCGGGTATGATTTTCCCATAACCCTTTGAATGTTTCAATATTCCGTCCCTGACTTCATATGTTAAATTCAGCCCCTTCCCCCTGTTCTCAAGAAGATCGACAACCCGGAGACTTTGCTCATTGTGGGAAAAATCCGGAGAATATATCTCTTTTAAAGCCGTCTCACCGCCATGCCCGAAAGGTGTATGCCCCAAGTCATGACCGAGGGCAATCGCCTCCGTCAAATCCTCGTTGAGTCTCATTGCCCGTGCGATGGTTCTTGCTATTTCAGAAACTTCAAGTGTATGCGTCAGGCGGGTCCTGTAATGATCCCCGAGAGGAGATAAAAAAACCTGGGTCTTGTGTTTCAGTCTCCTGAACGCATTCGAATATACGATCCTGTCCCTGTCCCTTTGAAAGGCTGTTCTTATCGGACATGGATCTTCCTTTCTCATCCTGCCTTTTGATTTTGAACTGAGGCATCCGAAAGGGGACATGAATCCTTCTTCACGCTTCTCAAAATTTTCACGAATTGACATAAATCATTACCTGTATTAATTGATTTCTCAAGATGGCTTTTTTTACGAAAACATCCTAATTTATGGACTTATGGGCTCGTAAATAATCATATTTAATCCGGCAAAGCAAAAAGCTCCATATGCAAGGCGTGTGAATTCCTGAGGAATGAGGCATACATATTGGTACGCCTCAATGACGAAGAATGAAGCACAACGCAGCAGAGGGACTTTTTACGAAGCCGTATAAATTTATTCATATGAACAACCAATTGTAAAGAACTATTTGCAATCAGGTGAAAATGAGCATTGACGGTCATCATTTGATTTTGGGCGAAACAACCGACTTCATTACAGGTAATCCGATACAGGACACTCATGATGAGAGGTACAGGCAAAATATTGCCCGGCTGCTTGTGAATAATAAATCATACGACAAATCTGAAATAAAACCGCGCCATGAGCTTTTGGTCAGGGCCGGAGAAAAAAAAGCAATAATCAGGATCGATTTTCTTATTACAATGAAAAACCTTATCCTGATGATAATTAAATACGGACCCGGCTCAATAATTACACGTCATCGTCCGGCCTTATCCGCTTCAAGACTCGTTGCCCCTTACCAGGTTCCGGTTGTAGTTGTAACAAACGGAGTGGATGCGGACATACTTGACGGATTAACCGGCAAAGTAATTTCAAACGGACTCGATTCCATACCTTCAAAAAAGGATTTATTGAATCTATCGGAAAAATTCATTTTCGGCGAAATTCCGGAAAACAGGGCTGAAGCCGAATCAAGGATCCTGTATACCTATGATGTAGACGGGAGTTGTCCCTGCGATGACACAATATGCAGAATAGAGCCTGAACCGCAATAGCAAGGGCATTCCTCATAGCTTGCTGCGGGAAGCTTCAATAAGGACTTTGTGATGAATCACGAATATTACATGAAAGAAGCGCTTAGGCTGGCGGAAACAACCCTCAAAGAGGGGGAATTCCCGGTCGGCGCCATTCTTGTTTTTAAAAATGAAATAGTTGCAACCGGTTCGAGAAAAGGAACCGCCGGAGACTTTGCAAACGAAGTTGACCATGCCGAGATCACAGCATTAAGGAATCTTGCCGGAAGGAAAGAATTTAATGAAATCAACCGGCAGGAGATGACGCTTTATTGCACCATGGAGCCATGCCTCATGTGCTTCGGAGCTATATTGCTCTCCGGTATCGGAAAGATAGTATATGCATATGAAGATGTGATGGGAGGAGGAACCGGATGTGAAATTGAACACCTTTCTCCATTATACAGACACTGCTCTGTAGAAATCATTCCGGGAATATTGCGAAAAGAAAGCCTCGCTGTTTTTAAGGCGTATTTTTCAAACCCGTCCAATTCTTACTGGAAAGGAAGCCTTCTGGCGGATTACACTCTTACACGGTAATATTAAGCTCCCGGCGCAATCACAAGATGAACCGAGACAGCAGGCGCATCCCCGCCGCAAGATTACATCTGAAGGGAATTGCAGCAGAGAGATTCAATCGCAATCGATCTTTTATTCCGGTTCAGAGGTTTTATTTTGACTTCGAATAGCTTTTTTCTCCGGCGACCACCACAATGCATTCGGCCTCTATATCGCCGGCGTTTTGCGCTCTATGTGGTATGGATGGATCAAAGTGGATGGCATCCCCGGTCTCTATAAGGATAATTTCTTCCCCATAGACCAGTTCAATGGCTCCTTTTAAAACCAGAATGAATTCTTCCCCCGGATGATCAAACAGAACCTTTAGTTTTTTATTAGACGGAGGATGTTTCATAATAAACGCTTCAATAATATAAAGGAACTGAGGCTTTTTAAACGCATAATAGGTAAAGCCGATATCAGATCCACGGCGAACCACCTGCTTGCGCTTATTGCTTCTGGTTACGGTATATTTTTGTTCTGTTGTTGATCCGCTTTCCTCAAAAAAAAGGCTGATGGGAACTTCCAGGCCCTGAGCAATTTTTGCCAGGGTGGCAATGGGAGGAGAGGAACGGTTCGTTTCCAGACGGGACAGCATTCCTCTGGAAATTCCGATTTTTCCCCCCAGTTGTTCGAGCGTCATTCCCTTTGTTTTACGGATCTGCCGAATTCTTTCAGCAATTTGTCTTTCAATCATCTATGGCTCCCCTTTTAAACTGAAACAGATGTTTTTTTAGGACGGAGCATACTAAAAATATATCTTGACATCAATAAATAAGTTTATCAATATGCAACAAATTTCATTTAATTAAATTATGATGTCTTCGTAAAAAGTCTAAATATGCTCACTTAATGAGCTTTTTGGGGATTTTTAAATCACTTTGCTAAATCATCCGCCAGAATTATGGCGGATGATTTTTAACGCTCAGTTCTTTAAAAATCTATTTCCCAAAAATCTCAAATCCGTTCGCATATGACTTTTTACGAGAGCATCAAATTATTATTCAACATATTCACAATTATCAAATTCATAAAAGGATGAAATCATGCGTTCGGATATTTTGAAAAAAAACATCGAGACTCTCCCTCACCGGGCACTTCTTATGTCGGCCGGCGTGCGCCGGCAGGACCTTGAGCCAGGTAAGCCCTTCATCGGGGTTGCCAACAGCTTCAACACCCTGATCCCCGGCCACATCCACCTTGACGAATTGACAGCAGAGGTCTGCAGGGGAATCCGCGATGCCGGCGGCGTGCCATTCCAATGGGGAGTGCCCGGAGTTTGCGATGGAGTCGCCATGTTCGTTGAGATGCGTTTGAGCCTTCCCAGCCGGGAGCACATCGCCGACAACATCGAGATCATGGTTCTTTCCCATTCTCTTGATGGATGGGCCGGAGTGACAAACTGCGACAAGATCACTCCCGGCATGTTGATGGCTGCAGCCCGCCTGGACCTGCCCGCGCTGATCCTCACCGGCGGGCCCATGAAGGCCAATATCGTGGCCGGCCAGAAGTGCCATCCGATTCAAGGCTTCGGGATGGTCGGACGCGTCAAGGCCGGTAAAATGACGGCGGAGCAGGCCGAACAAACTCTGCCCGACATGGTATGCGGAGCCGGCGCCTGCGTGGGGCTTTACACGGCCAACACAATGGCGGTTGTAACTGAATCTCTGGGAATGTCGCTGACAGGTTGCGCCACCACAATCGCCCTTGATCCAAAGAAAAAGCAACAGGCCTACGAATCAGGCCTACGTATAGTCGAACTGGTCAAAGCCGATGTCCGGCCCCGGAGCATAATGACACCGGCCGCTTTTGAGAATGCGATCCGCGTGGACATGGCCATGGGCGGCTCAACCAACACCGTCCTGCACATACCGGCCATCGCGCAGGAGGCCGGCATCGATATCGGGGTGGAAGAGTTTGACCGCATTTCCCGTCAAACCCCCAACCTTTGTTCGATCATTCCGGCCGGACCTTACGAGATGGCCGATATCGATGCGGCCGGCGGCATTCCCGCTGTGTTGCAGCGCTTGCAGCCCCTGCTCAATGACAACCCGACGGTTACCGGGAAATCCATCATTCAGGTGGCGGCCGAGGCGACAATCAAGGGTCCGGAAACCATCCGCAGCCCGGAGCAGCCCTATCACGCCGAAGGAGGCATCGCCGTGCTCAGGGGCAATATCGCTTCCAGTGCCATAGTCAAGCAGACGGCCATTGCCCCGGATATGCTCGCTTGCAGCGGTCCGGCCAAGGTTTATTATACGGAGCAGGCACTTTTGGATGCGATTACAGCTGGCAAAATAGCCGAAGGCGACGTTGTTGTGCTTCCTTTCCAGGGCCCGGCCGGCGGACCCGGCATGCCCGAAATGCTCACCCCCACCGATGCCATCAAGGGAGCGGGTTTTACCCGTGTGGCGCTGATCACAGACGGCCGCTTTTCAGGTGCCACCAGCGGACTGAGCGTTGGCCACGTTGAAATGGAGGCTTACAACGGCGGGGCCATTGCCGCCATCCGCGACGGTGATATCATCGATATCGACGTTACGGCCCGTAAACTGGATGTCCGGCTTTCACCGGCGCAGATCCGCGACCGACTCTCCGCCGTGAAGGTCCCGGAACGAAAACTGCCCGCATGCTCGCTTCTTTCCGCAAAGCCTATACGGGAATCAACTGCTATGGCAAGCGGGCATGA
>RPRI01000085.1 GCA_003818505.1 Desulfobacteraceae bacterium
GATGTTGAGCATGTTGTTGAAATCATGAGCAACACCCCCGGCAAGCTGGCCTATCGCCTCCATCTTCTGAGATTGCAAAAGCTGCTCCTGGAGTTTGTCCTTTTCCTTTTCCATCCGCTTGCGCTCTGTCAAGTCAAGGCCCAGGCAGGTGATATCCACGATGACCCCGTTCGTGTCCTTCGTGGCGACGTTGGACCACGCCACATTGCGCCGATCAACGTTCTTGATGAGGATTTCGTTTTCATAGGAGGAAATGCTTTGGGCATTTCCCGTCCGCATGATTGTATCGAATACTGCCCTGATTTCTTCGCAGATCTCTCCCGGAATGAACATGTCAAACCAGTTCCTCCCGAGCAACTCATCCTCTGTCCAGCCGGTCAACGCAAGGAAATGCTTGTTGACGAATACGATCCTGGCGTTACGATCCAGGCTGATGCCGATCTGAGGGGTGTTGACGAGGATGTTCCGCCATTTCCCTTCGGATTGCAGCAGCAAATCTTCGATTCGTTTTCGCTCGGTGATGTCGATCATCACGGTCAGGAAATACCGTCGGGTCTGGCTGAGAACCACTTCCCCGGAGAACAGACCGGTGCGTATCGACCCATCCCTGGCCCGTACATCCAGCTCGAAGTCTTTGATGCGTCCTACGGCCTCGAGCCTCTCCGCCACCTCTTTCTGCTGGCCAGGGTTCGGAAAGAGTCCGATTTCGGCGGCAGTCTTTCCGATCAACTCCTGCCGGTCGTATCCCAGCGTCTCAAGGAAGGCGGTGTTGACATCGGAAAATCTCCGGTCCGGCAGGCTGGAGAGAACCATCAGCGCCGGGTTGTTGCGGAACAGCTGCTCGAACCTCTGCTGCGATTCCTGCTCGGCGGTCAGGTCCTTGCTGATGCCGAACACGCAGTCCATTCCATTCCATTTCCCGAAAAAAACGCGGGTTTCCACCGGAATTAGCGCGCCGTCCTTGCTCTGCACCGGCAGCGGGCAGGTGTTGCGCTCGCTCCGGAACATGGCGGCGAAGATCTCCCCGGCCTCGCCCCGCCGGTCCTTAGGATGGATGCCAAGGATGCCGAGCGTATCTAGTTCTTCCAGGCTGTAGCCGAGTTTCGTCTTGAGGGTGTCGTTGGCGTAGAGCACCCGGCCCTCCGATGTGCCCACAATGATCATGTCCTGTATGGACTCGAAGAAGGTTCGGAAATTTGCCTCGCTCGCCTTCAACCGGTCTTCCGCCAGTTTGAGATCAGTGATGTCGCGGGCTATGCCGTTAAAACTGGTGACGATACCTTCTTTATTAACTATGGGAGTGGCGCTAGAGGTGTGCCAGCGCCACTTGCTGTTCTTGTGCCGCACCCGGTAAGCCACGCCTTGCTGCCGCTGTCTGGATGTTATAACCTTCTGGAGAAATGCATAACAGTCCGGCACGTCATCGGGATGGACGAACTCCGTGAAAGAATGACCTTCTACGTCAGCAACCTGATGTCCCAGAATGGTTGTCCACATTTGTGATACATAGGTAAAGACGCCTTCCGAGGTAATCGAATAGATTATGTCATGGGTGTTCTCGATCAACTGGCGGTATTTGGCCTCGCTCTCCAGAAATTTCGCCTGCTGGGTGCGGATGCCAGCGTCAGTACGGCGCAGCATCACGAAGGTAAGGCCAAACAGCGCCGCCATAAGAACCGCGCCCACAGCGCCGCCCAGGGTCATTTCGCGGTTGAACGCGGCCTTTATGGCGGTGATGTCGTTCATAACAATGAGGTCGCCCACCTCCTTGCCTGAGGCGTCCGCAAGCGGCGATATCGTCAAGCGCCATTCCCTGCCGACGTCTGCAACCTCTTGGTCCGTCGCGACGTGGACATGGCCACCAGACGGGCCGTGGTCCGCCAATTGCGCGAAGACGTCAGGCATGTGGCCCTGGGAGGCATAGATAATCACACTATGGTGTAAACGCTCCCAATCTGCCTCGCGGCCCAGCATGCGCATGCCAGCTTCCCAAGTCTCACGCTGGATTGCCTCCTTTTTTATGATGACCGCGATTTGAAGTCTGGTTTGCGTGTGCAGGCCCTGCAGAATGTCTTCGATCTCCTTACCCAGCTCAATGTACCCGACAAGCCTTTCGCCGTCAAAGACGGGCTGAACCATCCGCAGGGTGAAGGTGCCAAGCGGCCCCAGTTCGATGCCCCAGGCGGGCTTGCGGGTGCGCTCGGCCTCCATGGCTGTGAAACGCCTGATCTTGTCCCCGCGCATTTCCGGTTTGTGAACACGCAGCAAACAAACGCGGTTTGTGTCAAAAAAATATAAGTGGGTAAGGGATAGTTGCCTGTGCAGTGTTTCGAACAGGCCCTGCCAGTCGGTCAGGAGACGCTCCGCATCTTTCGCGCTCAAGGCCTCGCGCACACGGGCATCCAAGGCGATAATCTGCGCAGCCATGACCAGGCCACGGGCCTGATGGTCCAACGAGTTCTTAAAGCCCTGCGCAACCCCGCTGCTCACCAAGGCGGTTCTTCCGACCAGTCGCGCGTGATGCTGCTGCCACAAGAGCAAGCCCGCGCCGGCAAATAGTGCAAAAATCATGACTGACAGAAATGGTAACATTCGGCGCAAAACCGGCTTGGGCGAGGCGGAAACTCGCCCGGCGGCAAATAACGCCGTCAGCAGACCGATCATCAACACCAGGACCAGCCCCACGGGCAGGGCTGACCGGGAGGCCACGCCCCACTTCCAGTCGCGGGCGTCGATGTCCATGCCCAGCATGGCAATGAAGTTGCCGGTTCGCGAATCGGTCAGCGGGACCAGGGCCGAAACCCATGTGCCCCAGCGGTCGATGTAAGGCCCCACAGACAGTGACTTATTTGTATCGATGACGCGCAGATACTCCGCCGGAGCTTCCTCATACACTTGCCCAGGCGGCGATTCGTCCTCCGACCCCGCCATTTCGCTGTCGGCAAAATAGAATACTTTTCCATCAGCATTGCGCCCCATGAGATTAATGAACCGGCACTTCGGGTTGGCGGTGCGCATGGCAGCTAACTGCTCCTTGAGCCGCAGGTAATCGGGGGATTCGAGGTCGGCCTCTGTGCCGGTGAGCGCCCTTATGTGTTCGAGGTTTACAGCCCCGGCCACCAGTTTCGTCTGCCTGAGCAGCTCCTCGCGCAAATCATGGTCAGCCCGGTCGGCTATCCACCAGGTGAAGAGCGCCCCGGCAAAGAGGATGACCGTCAGCAGAACCGGCAACAGGCGGCGGCTCCCGGCGAGGTCTTTCATGGAACTTGGACAAAAATGGATGTTCTTCAAAGGTCTTAACTCCTTACGCCTCAAAATAGCCACCCTGACATAACAATATCAATCCATTGCAGATTGAAAGAGACCTTTGCATAACACCCAGTATCGAATATCGAATATCGGACATCGAATATCGTCAGTAAAATGAAAGTTTCCGGTCTCGGGTTTGTTGTTTCTGGTTTTTCTCTTTTAACCAGTAACCAGGAACTATAAACCAAAAACCTAAGTCTTTATCATCGCCTTCCTTGTACTTGGCCAAAATTGGGCGTTCTTCAAAGGTCTCTGAAAGAAAGCGATTTTTCCTCAAATCCTTCCGGCTTTGATGCTGATTTTATGCTTGAATTTAGTATTGATAGAGCAATAGGGATGCCAACGCAACCGGTATCTGAAATATCTGCCCGACATTGCCTGAACAAAACCCTGGCAACTGACAAAAAATGAGGGGGGCAGGGCAGGTGGTTTGTGTCAATTTACCGGAATAACTTAAAAAAACCATTATATAATGGCTGCTTTTAAGGGTGCGGTTTTCTTTGTCCAACTACTGATTTTATATTGATATTTGGCTCTTCTCCCAATTAGTTGGGAGAAAGGGGTCCAGGGTTCGAGGATTCAAGGATTCAAGTGTTTGTTTTCTAATGATTTTATCAGAGCTTTAAGCATCCTCTCAACCTCCCCGATATCTCTATGAAGTTCTGACAGGCTTTCTTTATTTTTATTTAAAAACAGGAATTATTATGGATAAATCATAAATTATATGGTTTTTCAATAAAGGAGAATGCTGAATAATGCATATCGGAGAACAGGGGGCGGTGGTCATTTGTCAGGGGCCAAATTTGGATTTCTTTACAATCCACGGCATAACTAGTTTCCATCCGGAAATGGCCCTTTTGGGCGATCTCTTTGTCAATCTGCGGGATTTCTTGTGCGACGTACTATGCGTACGTCTCCGCACAATCCCTTGATTTTCTTGAGCTTGCCCAAAATTGCCTGTTTCCGAATTGGAAACATGTTTGTGTCCGATAATGGTTTCCGGATGGACACTAACTATAATGTTTTATGGTTTTGTTTTTGGTTGACTTTTGAACTGTTATCTATGATATTCTCTATGAAAATACATAGAAAAGGAGGGCTTGATTTATGAGCACAGCTTTGAAACAGGCAAATTTTCAGCTTCCTGAAGAACTGCTTAATGAGTTGCGGGCAACTGTTGGCAAGCGCGAACAGAGCAGATTCGTTTCCGGCGCCTTGCGGAAAGAGCTCCGGCGGTTGCGTCAACTTAAAGCCATTGACGAAACATTTGGTTGCTGGGGCGATGGTGAACATCCTGAGCTTACAAAGGGGATAGACCGATTCATACGAAGTAACAGAAAATCTACGCGGGGGAATCGTGCTGATGTCTCAGGTCGTGATTGACACTGATGTATTGATTCTCCATTTGCGAGGCAATACACAAATAAGAGAAATGCTTAAAGAAATGATACAATCTTCACTTCTATGCTGTTCGGCAATAACCATCGGTGAAATTTATTCAGGTATGAAGGATGAAGAACGTGAGAAAACTGAGCTGCTTCTTGGCAGCCTTATTGTTTTTGATGTCGATAGAAATATTGCAGAGTTAGCAGGTTTTTACAGGAGAACAGTCAAAAGTCATCATCTGGAATTGGATGATTGTTTAATAGCGGCGACCTGCGTACGGAAAAAAGCTGTACTGCTTACATGTAACGTCAAACATTACCCCATGCAAAATCTGGAGAAAAAAGAAATCAGAATAACATCATGAGATATTTCAGGATGATCGTTTGATATTCCGCTTAGAAGTCATTTAAAAACCCCGTCTGAGGCCTGACAGCTGTGTTGCAAACCTCTTCAAAATGCTCACATACTACTGTGTATGCTGCGCTTTTTCATTGGCTTGCGCCTTGCTCTCAGACCTGATCCGAGGTTTTGAAATGGCTTCTACGCTATTCGATTAGGATCATCTCCAAATTAGTTTGTGATCCTAAAGGATTCGGAGATCTGGGCTATCTAAATAAAGAAAGCCTGTCAGAACTTCAGAGAGATATCGGGTATGTTGAGAGGATGCTGGAAGTCGACAACCGGCAACGCTCCCTTACCTATGCCTTCGTCGATATTCCGTGCTTTCTCAGCAGTTCATACATGCGCGGCTGGCTGAGAGCCGATATCCCGCATGCTTTTTCCATATCACCTGCGGTTATTTTGATAAGATCCTGTAAATATTGTTTTTCAGCTTTTGCGTAAAGTGATGCCCTTAATTCTTTAAGCGTCGGAATATCGCCGGATGTTTCAATCTTAGCTTCCTCATTGACCGGCAGATTGATACCGGCTGAATTCTGAGCTAGCAGGATACGGATCGAGGCCGGAAGATGTTTTCTAAAGAGCGTGGAAGCGGATGAGGCCGAGGCGACTGATCCTTCGACGGCATTCACAAGTTCACGGACATTTCCTGGCCAGGCGTAGGAGAGAAGGGCTTCTGTGAGATCGGGAGAAAAAGTTTTAATATCGAGCCCGTTTCGCCTGCAAATCATTTCAAGGTGATAAGTGGCGATGGGGATAATATCCTCTCTATGCTCCCTTAAGGGAGGAAGATCGATTGTAAGAGAGCGGAGCCTGTAAAGAAGATCCTTTCTGAATTCACCGGCGCTTACCATGCTTTCGAGGTTCCTGTTTGTCGCGGAAATCAGCCGGAAGTTGCTTTCAATTTCCTTCTTGCATCCCACCGGGCGGAATCGGCGCTCCTGAATCACCCTCAGAAAGGCCTTTTGAACGGACACTGGAAGTTCGGCTATTTCGTCAAGAAAAAGGGTGCCCTTGTCCGCCTGGGTTATAAGCCCGCCGCGACTCTGGCTTGCTCCGGTAAAAGCGCCTTTCTCATATCCAAAAAGTATGCTCTCGATAAGAGACCCCTGGATGGCGGCGCAATCGACAACTACAAAATTGTCTCCGGAGCGGGTGCTGTTATTATGGATGGCCTTTGCGAAAAGTTCTTTTCCGGTGCCTGTTTCGCCTGTAATGAGAACATTGACATCAGTAGATGCTGCCTCGGAAAGCAGGTCAAAAGCGCTCTTCATTCGGGCGCTTTTCCCGATGATACCATCTATTCTAAGAGTTTTGGCAGGTTTTTCAGACCGTCTCTCTTCCCGGTACTGGAGAGAACGCTTGAGGTGAAGCCTGATTACGCTCAGGGAAAACGGTTTCTGAATGTAGTCCCACGCGCCGCTTCTGATTGCCAGCTCAGCTCCATCACTCGTTCCTCGGCCGGTAAGAATGATTATCTCCGGATGTGAAGAAACGGCCTGGATTTCCGAAATCTTTTCAAGTCCATCCCCATCAGGCATTACCACGTCGAGAAAAACAATATCGAAAGAGCCCGCCGCTGCAACTTTCAGCCCCTCTGCTATAGTATAGGCACAAATGACCTCGTTACCGCCTTCCGAAACTGCTTCTGCCAGTCCGCTGCAAAAAAGCTCATCATCATCGATGATAAGAATCTTGGCCATTTTAGAAAATCTCCTCTATGTTCTTTTCAATTCATCCCTGATTGCAATGCCGATTTTTTCGATCAGGTAAGGCTTCTTGATATAACTCCCTGCTCCAAGATCCTGGGCTTTTTTGACATTATCCGTTGCGGAAAAACCGCTAACAATAATCGCTTTCTGCTTCGGGTTAATTTCCAGAATCCGTCTATAAGTTTCAAGGCCATCGATGCCGGGCTCCATTATCATGTCGAGTAGAATCAGGTCAGGCTTATGTGTTTTAAGATATTCCACAGCCTCTTCACCGCTTGAAACAGCATGAACCATGTATCCGAGCATTTTAAGCATCCTGTCTGCTACATCTCTCTGTTCGGCCATATCATCAACCACAAGAATAAGTTCTCCATCTCCCAGGTAGTTTTCAACAGGAATTTTCGTATTATTCTCAGCCGGTTTGTCTTCCGTTACCGGGAAATAGAGTGTAAATGAACTCCCTTTTCCTGTCTCGCTGCATAAGTCAATATAACCGTTATGATCTTTCACTGTTCCCCAGACGATAGTCAATCCAAGTCCGGTTCCTCTCTTTCTTCCCATGACTTTCTTAGTATAGAACGGTTCAAATATTTTATTTATATCGTTGACCGGAATACCTATACCTGTGTCCGAAACAGTAAGTACCGCGTATTCTCCTTCCATTATTTCGACATAGCTCTGAAGCGGGGTCTCAAGAAAACGATTCTCAGTCGTGATTACAACCTCTCCCTTTCCGGAAACAGCTTCAGCAGCGTTTAAAATAAGGTTCATGACCGTTTTTTCAAGGTGCACCAGCGACCCTTTGATATTCATCAGTTCCGGCGAAAGCTCTTTTTTGAAGGTAATATCCGGATTCAAATCCCGCAGTTTCTGAAAAACAGGAGTGTCAAAGAAATCGTAAATGACTTTGTTTAAGTTGACTATGCTGTATTCCTGCACGACACTTCCGGAAAATATCATCAGGTCATGAATTATTTCCTCTCCCATTTTACAGGACGATAATATGTTATTGACATATGCCTTGAGAGGGTTTCCTTCAGGTATTTTATTTTGAAGCAATTCAGTGTAGATGGAAAGCGCTCCCAGGATATTATTCAGATCATGAGCCACACCTCCGGCAAGAAGCCCCAGGGCCTCCATTTTCTCAGCCCTGTGGAGATGCTTTTCCAGCTTCATACGCTCATCCGTCTCTCTATTCAGATCTTCCAGCAGATTCAGGGCTGCTGTTTTGCTGTTTTCCAGTTCAACAAGAGAATTATGCAGATCCTCTTCAATCTTTTTCCTTTCCTTGAGCTCATTTTCAAGCCGTATGGTGCGCCCACGGATGATTTCGTCCATCAATTCCATCTTGGACTGCATATTTTCTTCAGAATTTTTGTCAGCGGTTAAAATTTTTTTTATCATAAATACCTGCTGTTCCAGTTGTCAGGGATAAAATATCGGACATCGAATTTCGAATTTCGAATTTCGTACTTTGCTTTCCGATATTCTATATTCTGTTTTCGATATTCGGCTTTACTTAAGTT
Source organism: Desulfobacteraceae bacterium (assembly GCA_003818505.1). Classification (GTDB taxonomy): domain Bacteria; phylum Desulfobacterota; class Desulfobacteria; order Desulfobacterales; family RPRI01; genus RPRI01. Next base: position 8,333 of record RPRI01000085.1, read on the forward strand.
TGTTAACATACGAAGCTACCATTTTAGCTTCATGATCGATCTTTTCCGCAATATAACTCAACTCACTATCTTTTATATATCCAATCTCTTTCGCAATAATTAACTGTGTCTCCAGCTCTGCCAGCGATCCCTGTGTTATATGCAAAAACTGCTTGTATTCTTTATTATGTGATCTTTTAAACCCTTCTGCAATATTGGAAGGTATAGAAATGGATGAACGTCTCATCTGTGAAGTTAAGCCATATAACTCTTCTTTTGGGAACTTTTTTGTCAAAGCATAAATGTCTTTGACAATTTCAATTCCTCTTTGCCACATTTTCAATTCTTTAAAAGTCTTGCTCTTTTCCACCATTACCCCTTACTCGAATATCTAATCTCGTACTTCGCTTTCCGATATTCGACATTCGATATTCGATATTCTGCTTTTCATTTTTTACTGATTTCGTGAATATTATATTTTTCTTTCTCGCCGAGTTTTTTCAGCAGGGCGTTTATTTCCTTCTTCAGCTGGATCATTTTTAATTCCCTGCCTACCATCATTTTATTATACCGGTTTAGATCTTCAGTCTTTTTTAGCAGAGCCTCTTCAGCAAGCCTTCGCTCGGTAATATCAGCAAAAATACATGCGAACTGATTTGGTTCAGACCTGAAGGCGGTTACCTCAAAATGTTTTTTCAAATCAGCAGAATAGTTTTCAAAAAAAACCGGTTCCCCGGTGAGCGCCACGCCACCATATGTCTCGATCCAGTAGCGCTCGATGCCGGGCATGATCTCCAGAATGGTCCGTCCCAATATGTCGTCTTCCTTCATGTTTGTCATGCGTTCAAAAGCAGGATTAACGGCCAGAAAGCGATAGTCTGCAGGGTTTCCTTCGGCGTCACAGATGATCTCGTGCAGGGCAAAACCGTCCAGCATTTCGCGGAAGAGTATACGGTAGTTCTGTTCGGCCCGGCGGTGGGAGGTGATGTCACGGCTGATGGAGAGTACCGATCTCACTTTTCCATTGTTGTCACTCTCGGGAACAAGCCGCCAGTTGAGGATTGCAGGTCCGTTTTTACCCTCGAAAGCAAACTCTGTCTCATAGGGAGCGCCGCTGTCAAACACTTTGATGAGGGCATCCTCCCATAACTTACATTGAGTTTCGGGAAAATCCAGCTCGCGGTGTGTTTTTCCGATGAACTGCCCGGCCTGAAGGTCAACCATATCGTTGACGTTGTCCGATACGAACAGATGTCGTCCATCCCTGTCAAATCGCATTACAACGTCAGGCAGTCCTGTAACCAGGGTCCGGTATGTTGCTTCGCCTTCGCGCAGAGCCTCCTCGGCCTTTTTTCGCTCTGTGATGTCGGTGAAAAAGGCATGAGAACCGATGAATAAGCCTTCGTTATTCCTGGTGGCGGTTGCAGATACGTGGGTCCAGACTTCCCGGCCATCTTTGTGACGGAATCGTCTCTCATAGGAGCCTCCACCCCCCTGCTTTCGTTCTTCCATCTTCTTCCTATGATCGTTAAGATCTTCTTCGAACATGTAATAATCAACTGATTTACCCTGCATTTCTTCAATGGTGTATCCCAGTATTTCCGCCATCTGCCGATTGACGAATGTCGTCCGGTAATTTCCGTCTATCGCCCAGATCCCCTCGCTGGCCATTTCAACGAAAAGCCGGTACTTTTCTTCACTTTTTCGCAAAGCATCTTCGGCCTGCCTGCGATCAGTAATATCAACACCCACAACGGCCAGCCCTGCAATATTGCCATTTTCGTCCAGAACGGGATTAATGCTGTTGTATATATGGCGGTTTAACCTTTTGTCTTCAAAAGAAATGGAGGTTTTAGTCTGTAAAACCTTATCAACTATCAATTTCCGGCTTCTGCTGATATCTTCAGGGATAAGATCGTAAATATTTCTTCCCAGCATATCATCCATAGATTTTACAAGTCTTTCAGCGGTGATTTTATTCAAAAGCAGAACAGTGCCGTCAGGATCTATCATGAAAGCTGATTCCGGAATTGCATCGATGAATGATCTCAAAATCATTTTACTTTTACGCAGATCATCTTCCGTTTTTTTGCGCTCAGAGAGGTCCTCAACCTGGGATATGAAATAGAGCGGTTTCCCATGTGTATCCCACACCAGCGAGACGCTGAGCACCACCCATACAATGTGACCCGCCTTGTGGTAATACCTCTTTTCCATCTGGTATGTACGGATCTCTCCGGCCAACATCTGACGGACATATTCCAGATCAGTTTCCAGGTCCTCCGGGTGGGTGATCTCCTGGAATGTCCGCGCCAAAAGTTCGCTTTCCGTGTACCCTACAAGTTCGCAAATTGCACGGTTGACTTTGAGCCAACATCCTTCGGGTGACACCAGCGCCATGCCGATCGCAGCATATTCGAATGCGTTGGAAAAGCGACTCTCACTCTCACGCAGAACATTATCGGTAAGCTTTTTTTCGGTAATGTCGGTGCCGATGCCGCACATGCAGATGGCCCGACCTGTTTCATCACGGATCAGTGTAGTACGGCAATAGATTAAAAACGGCCTGCCCAGGGCGTCATAATTCACAATTTCTCCTCTCCATTGACCGCTGGTGAGGGTTGTCTCTATGATTTCCTGCTGGGTGGCGCCATGGTCCGGGTCATGGCCATAGCTTTCAACATGCCTGCCGATCAGTTCTGACATGTTAATTCCGAATTTTCGTGTTTCGGCCTGATTAACATAGGTAATGACACCCTGCAGATCGGTAACAGTGATCATATCCTGAATCTGATCCAAAACCATAGCCTGAAACCTCAGAGTCTTCTCAGCCAGTATTCGCTCGGTGATGTCGGTCAGAAAATTGAGAGAGGCGGGTTTCCCGTTCCATGTGATCAGAGAACCGTTCTGCTCAATCCACTTGACGGTTCCGTTCTGACACAAAACCCTTAAACTGTAATTGGAAGGGACTGCTTCCCCACGCAGCCGCTTCAGATGGTAATCAAACGCCATTTCCCTGTCATCAGGGTGGATGAATTCCGTAAACGGCTGGGCAGTCAGCTTTTCAGCGGAATAACCTATTATTTTAACAGCCGCCGGATTGACAAGAATCATGCGTCTGTCCTGGGTTATGATAATAGCCTCCTGGGCATTTTCAAACAGGAGGCGGTACTTTTCTTCTGAATTCCGCAATTCCTCGTCCGCCATATGCTTTGCGATGGCAAGGGCTACATGGTTGGACAAATGTTCCAGCATTTCGATCCGGTCGGTCGTAAATAATCCGCTGCGCTTGTCGTTTAACTGTAAAAGGCCGTAAGTATCTCTGTTTGCCCGGAGCGGTATCAGCGCCACTGATTCATAGCCTTCGCCATTGCAGCGGTTGCGCGTTCTGGCCTGGCGATCCTCTTCACTTGTTGAAGCCAGAAGCTCCGAGGTGCTGTTTGTCCAGAAGCTCCCGTTTTTGGTAAAAAAAGGCTTAGACGGATCAAAACGTCCGCAGATGACATTGCCGCACATGCATTCGAGTACAGGGTTGCTTGTGCTGTCGCGGAGCATATCGCCGCGAAGATCAAGGGTGCAGAGCGAATTTTCCGCCTGGACAAAGGATTTGGGTAATCCTCGTGTTACGTAATAGGGGAAATCCTCTCCTTTGCGCATGCGTATCCCGACCGCCTCACAACCTGCAACTTGATGAAAAAAATCTATCAACTCACTCATTAATTTGTAAAAATCGTCTGTTACATGGCAGATATGCAGCAATTTGCTCTCCGCCTCGCGCTGTTCTTTGACAAGGCTATTAAAAGTGATATCGCGGAATACACAGTGGGTCTTCTTAAAACGCCCTTCAGGGCCTTTCCCGATTTTGCCGTTAAAGGAAACGAGCATAGTTGAGCCGTCTTTTTTGACCATCTCGAATTCAGCGCCAAGAACTTCACCTATGGCCTTGAACCTGGGGAAATTCTCGTTGAAATGCTCCTTCCAGTCAGGGTGCAGAAATTCACTGAAATTTTTACCGATAACATCCTCTATGGAATATCCGAGGGTATCCAGCCAGGTCTGGTTTACCTCTATAAAGCAGCCGTTTTCGTCCAGAGACTGGTAGCTAAGGGGGGCTTGATCATAAAGTTCTTTCAAATGCTTGTTTTCGCTTTGCAGGGACTTTTCTCTTGCTTCAAGATCGGCCACGCGCTTTTTCAGAAGGGTAATTGCGGAAGGCGGCCTTGTTGTTTTCGGGGTCTTCGGGGTGTTCTTTACCATTTGCCATTCCTTAATAAGTCAGGAGATCTTAAAGTGATCCATTAAACCGCTATAGCCGGAATAAAGACTTACATAAAAAGACGAATGCGTGCTCCGATACTTCAATGAACTACCCCGCAGCAGAGCTGCGAGGTATCTGGAATACAGAACACAGTAGTCAGAAGTCAGAATTTTTTTTGAAGGTATTTTAATCCCCATTCTGGATTCTTACCCCGAAGCGGAGCTTCGAGGAATTCTTTTGATTAAAATTTCATATCATTAGATTTTATGATTATCAACCTATAAACCTTTTCAGCGATTGGAGGAGGGCGCCAGATGTCAGTGGCCGATCCCCTGAATTCTGACAACTGTTTTTATCCCGTCAATTATTTGACATCAAGCCTATATCTCCACCAAAACGATTTTGATACCGGAAGACAGGAAATATTTTCCCATATCGCTCTTGGTAATCCCGATTTTTTCCTGTCAGAGCGGATGTCAGTCAGGGAATCAGCTGTCAGAGATAAGCCGACAACCGCCCCCTGACTACTGTTCTTTGGTACAATATTTGCTTATACAAATAACGGAGATTTTCTTTATTTTTGGATCATCTCCAGATTAGTTGGTAATCTGGAGAGGGTTCGAGCTCGAATCATAGAACCCTTTCTCCCAACTAATTGAGAGAAGAACCTGATTTTAAATGCCGAGGCAGGCATAAGGAGTATCGGATGATCACAGAGGAAAAAGAATTACGTTCGGATGTCAGGGGTGGCTTTTCATATGCCATTGATTATGAAATTGTCACTCCTGAAGAATTTCATTCAATCAGAGAAAAGACACTTCGACCGCTGACCAAAGATCTAGAAAAACTTAAGATTGGCCGGGTAAGATCCGATAACGATAATATGGATACAGGTTCTGCAATTAACGGCGATATTGCCGAATTTTTTGTTAGAATGGATGAGAAACTAGACAAGATCTTGTTAATGTTATCAAAAAACAAAGCTTTTTCAGAGTGTTCAGGGCGTGGAACCGGTAATAATATCAGCGCATCAGGAATGAATATCTGCATAGACAGACCGGTTAAACAAGGCCAGATAGTTCATGCCAATATGATCCTTTCAAAAATACCTTTCTTTTACATAGACGTCTATGGTGAGATCATTCGGATTAATGCCTTAGAGGGAAAAGATAGGCCCTTGTATAATGTCGGGATAAAATTTCTAAATCTTGATGAAGCAGTGAGGGAAAAAATTGTTGCTTATGTTTTTCAGCGGCAGAGAGAGACTATTCGAAAAAGTAAAAATGAAGCAGATCAATAATGGTAACTGCTCAGGTGGATAGGCTGAAGGCTGAAGGTTAAAGCTAAAATCTAAAATCCTAACAGCCTGCAAACTAAAATCCTGCAGCTTAACAACCTATCTATCTGCGGATATAGGCGAAAATCCGCGGCCTAATTAATTGAAGGATAGAATAGATGACAGCAATATTGGATGAACTTAATCAGGAAATTGAGAACCTTGCTCTCGAAATGGTGATGCTTGACGCTGAAGATATTTCCGGTCTTGGAAAGGCCGTAAAATCAATTGAGTCTATTATAAAACTGTCTGAACCATTAAAAGAAAGCGCTCTCACTTCGGTCACAGAAGCGATAAAAAGGTGCGTTGAAGAAGCCATTATGGGGGAAAGAAAGGATTTGCGACCTTTTGAAAGAGGTATCTCCACACTTCAGGAAATGGTCAGGGATATTTCCAACGGTAAAAAATTTGATGGGGATATCAATGCTCTTCTCGTCAATTTGGAACGCAATCCATCAGATACGCCTGAACCGACCGGGAGCCAGGGGCCAGAGGCAGAGGTCGGGGGGCAGGGTTTGCCGCCAATCAGTACGGCGGACGTACCTTCGGCAGTGGGCGGAAAACAGGAGGCAGAGGCCGGAGAGCAGGGATATGCAGGAGGAGATTCCGCAACGAAAATGAGCGAGGAGGACAGGGCAATTACTTCCGACTTTATTATTGAGTCTCTCGAAAATCTGGGTACGATTGAAGTAAGGCTTATAGACCTTGAGCAGGATCCCGGGGATATCGAAACGATAAATGCCATATTCAGACCCTTCCATACAGTTAAAGGCGTATCAGGCTTTCTCAATTTTAACAAAATCAATAAATTCGCGCATATAGTTGAGAATTTACTCGACAAGGCGCGAAACGGCGAATTGCAAATCAACGGTGAAATAGTTGATGTTATTCTTGAAAGTGTTGACCTGCTGAAGGGAATGATCGAAAGCGTCAGAGACACTCTCGATACAGGTAATCCTTTCGAGGGCAATGAAGATATCAGCATGATCAAGTCTAAAATTGAACAGCTTGTTTCACCGGGTCAGACAGAGAAGAAAAAAATGTTGGGCGAAATGCTGATCGCAAAGGGTACGGTCACCGATGCGGATATAAAAGCAGCACTCGATATTCAGCAGAAAGAACCCGATAAAAAGATCGGCGAGATACTTGTTGAGCAGGAAAAAGTCAAAGCCACTGCTGTTGTTTCCACTCTCAGGGAACAGAAACGAACCGACAGCTCCGCTGATGCGCTTCAGGTGAAGGTTGACACTAAAAAACTGGATAGCATAGTTGATATGGTCGGTGAGCTAGCTATTGCACAGTCAATGCTAAGACAACATGAGGCGGTTGTGAACAGCAGGGACAGGAAGCTGGATCAGATCACCAACCAACTTAATCTAATAACTGCCGGCCTGCAGAATATTGCCATGTCCATGAGAATGGTGCCGATAAAAAATACCTTTCAGAAGATGGTTCGGCTCGTGCGCGACCTGGCCAGGAAAGCTGGCAAGGATATACAACTTGTCATGTCCGGTGAAGATACCGAGATAGACAGAAACATAATGGAAGAAATTTATGAACCGATGGTTCATATGATTCGAAACTCGATAGACCACGGTCTTGAACTTCCGGATGAAAGAGAAGCGAAAAACAAATCCAGGCAGGGAACCATTTATTTAAAAGCATATCACAGGGGCGGCAATATCGTAATCGAAATCGTGGATGACGGGCAGGGGTTGAACAGGGAAAAAATCATGAAGAAGGCGATCTCCACAGGTCTGATAAAACAGGAAGATAAATTATCGGATGCTGAAATTGACAACCTGATTTTTCATCCCGGTTTTTCAACCGCAGATAAGGTGACGGACATATCCGGAAGAGGCGTCGGTACGGACGTAGTAAAAAGCAAAGTTGAAAAGTTAAGGGGAAGGGTGGAAGTGCGGTCTGTTACAGGCAAAGGATCAACATTTTTTATACGTCTGCCGCTTACGCTCGCTATTGTCGATGGAATGATCATTAAAGTATCTAACCAAAGATATATAATTCCCACATTAAATGTTCAGGAATCCTTCAAACCCAGGGAAAATGAATATTTTACCGTAAAGGGAGAGGGGGAAATGATCAAGGTCAGGGACGCATTGATTCCACTGATACGTCTTGACCGACTTTTCGGGTTGAATGGAAACTGTTCTTCGGCGCAAACCCGGGTTGCTCCATGGGAAAAACTTGTCGTTGTTGTTGAAAACCAGGAAAAAAGGAAGTGCCTTCTAGTGGATGAGCTTATAGGCCAGGAGGAGGTCGTCATTAAAAATCTGGGCGGGTGGCTGAAGGATATTAAAGGTATAGCCGGTTCCGTGATAATGGGAGACGGCCGGGTCGGACTCATTCTTGATGTTGGAAGCATATTTCAGATGGTATCGAGGGAATCATAATGGATCTTGTAGTTGGTGTCGGGGATATGAAGGTAAGCAATAACCCGGAAGCGGTTATCGTCACATACGCTCTTGGGTCCTGCATCGGAGTGGCAGTATACGATCCGTTTGTTAAAGTGGGCGGAGTGCTTCATTACATGTTGCCGGAATCGAGCCTTGACCCGGGGAAAGCCGGAAAGAATCCTTTCATGTTCGGTGACACAGGCATACCGCTTCTTTTTAAAGAGACTTACAGATACGGCGCCACAAAAAACCATCTTAAAGTCATGGTTCTCGGCGGAGCCCAGATTCTTGATCAGGGTGGGCTGTTTAACATAGGTAATCGTAACCACACGATTTTAAGGAAAATGTTCTGGAAAAACAATGTCACAACCAATTTCGAAGATGTTGGAGGAGTTGTCAACCGGACATTAAAGCTTGAGGTAAAAACCGGCGAAGCCCTGTTGAAGATATCCGGCAATGAATCGAGGAAAATTCCATGGATTTAGATATAATCATACAGAAAATTGATTCTCTGAGTCCTGTTTCCGCTACAGGCAGCAGGGTTATGGAGATCATATCCAGCCCCAACAGTTCACTTGAGGAGATTGTCGATGTTATAAAGTATGATCAGGGTTTGACCGCTAATCTTCTCAGACTGTGCAATTCGGCTTACTTCGGCCTGAGAACAAAGGTCGAATCCATCAGACAGGCTGTGGCCTATCTGGGGCTTAATAAAGTTGCCGGTGTCGTGATGATGGCAACCCTTTCAAAAAATTTAACCGCCGCACAGAAAGGATATGATCTGAATGAAGGCGAGCTCTGGAAATATTCGGTTTCATCGGCGCTGATTGTCCAGAGTCTGGCTGAAAAACGACAGCTTGGGAATATTCCATGTTTATTCACATCTGCACTGCTGAAGGATATAGGCAAGGTAATATTAGGCACTCACATTCAAGACGCTTTTCAAAAGATTATTTTAAGCGTGGAAAAAGAGAGGCTGACATTTCTTGAGGCTGAAAGGAAGATACTTGGGATTGATCATGCCGAATTAGGCGCCATGGTTGCAGAAAAATGGCGCTTCAGCCCTGAAATGGTCTTTATTATCAGGAATCATCATGATCCAATGAAAATTTTGATAGGGGATGATCTTTCAATCCCGATTATCTATCTGGCTGATACCATATGTATGATGGTAGGAATCGGAGGAGGGGCGGACGGGCTAGCATACAGGTATTATCAGGAAGTTATGGACAGGCTGAGTTTTACGGAAATCGATTTGCAGAACACCATTGCCGATTTCTGGGAAAAGAACAAGGCTGTAGAGGAAATGATTAAAATGTCGGGAGGGAATTAAAAATGGCATTTAATGTTCTGATTGTTGACGATTCTTCGTCAATGCGGGCGGTTATAAAAAAGACTATTAAAGTATCCGGCTTTAATGTCGGTGAATATTTTGAGGCTGGAGACGGCAGGGAAGCTTTGGATATTCTTTCAAATAAATGGGTCGATCTCGTTTTATCAGATATAAATATGCCCAATATGAACGGCCTGGAACTTATAGCCGAGATGAAAAAAAATGAGCTGCTCAGTTCGATTCCTGTCATAATGGTAACAACCGAAGGAAGTGAAAAAAACATTCAGGAATCGATTCGGCTGGGAGCAAGTAAATATATAAAAAAACCGTTTTTCCCGGAGGATATAAAAAAAGCAATGCACAGCTTGGTTGGAGAGGAGGTCTGTGATGTCAGGGGAAATGATGAAAGTGATGCATCAGGCGATTTCTGATGTGATGAATAAAATGTTCTTTCTACCGGTTCAGGTAAATGCGAAAGAGTTTTCCATGCGGGAGTGGTTTTCCACAGAGCTGCGATTGTTCGGAGCAACAGTAAGTTTAACAGGTGGCACATTGAAGGGTTCTTCATACCTGTTGATACCGGCGGGAGTAGTAAAGGAGATGACTGCAAATTTTTTAGGCGTAGCTGAAAAAGAAATCAACGTACAACAGGAAGGGGATACGGTTAAAGAGGCCCTTAACATGGTTACCGGGAATATGTTGTCACAATTCGATAAAAAAGGTCTCCTCCGGATAGGCATTCCCCAATTGATCGGAGAAAGCGACCTGTCGGCCGGTAAGCTTGATCAATTTAATAAAGGAGCCATTTTCATTGAGACGGAGCATAGCCGTATGGCGGCCGGAATAGTTATGAATTCGGCGGATAAGCGTTAAGCGTAAGGAACAGGAGTCAGGGGGCAGGGGTCTGTGGTCAGTGGGGCATAAGAATGAAAGGCTAATATCGGGCCCGTTACACGGGTATATCGGACATCGAAGCACGAAGTCCGATATTCGAAGTTCGAATAAAGCGGAAGGCAGGTTGCTGGATGGGGAAAAAAATTAGGGTATTGATTGTCGATGATTCGGCCGTGGTCAGAAAAGTATTCACGGAAGAGCTTTCCAGGGAAACGGATATCGAAGTAGTCGGCACGGCGCCTGATCCTTATGTGGCGAGGGATAAAATTGTGAAATTAAATCCCGACGTGATAACTCTAGATATAGAAATGCCGAGAATGGACGGAATTACATTTTTAAGAAAGTTAATGCGCTATTACCCGCTTCCTGTGATCATAGTAAGCTCGCTGACGCAAAAGGGCGGGAAAATGGCAATGGAGGCATTATCAATCGGAGCGCTTGAGGTGCTGTCGAAACCGTCAAGCGCCTATTCGGTTGGAGAGATGAGCGTGCAACTTATCGATAAGATAAGGGCAGTGGCCGGAATCAATGTGAAAGCCACTGCAGCGGCCAATACCGAAGGGGGCGTGCAGGAGAAGAAGACGACTAAAGCCCTGGGTGAAACTACCAACAAGATAATTGCTATCGGCGCTTCGACAGGTGGAACGGAAGCATTGAAAGTCGTGCTGACGGAAATGCCGCCGAATGCTCCCGGAATTCTTGTAGTTCAGCATATGCCGGCGCATTTTACGACGGCATTTGCGGAAAGGCTGAACCAAATGAGCGCAATTACCATAAAGGAGGCCTCTGACGGCGATTCTCTGGTTAACGGAACGGCGCTGATTGCGCCGGGTAATTACCATATGTTGCTGAGAAAGAGCGGCGCCAGATATTATGTTCAGGTTAAAACCGGCCCGCTGGTGCATCATCAGCGTCCGTCCGCCGATGTCATGTTCTCTTCCGTTGCCGAATATGCCGGAAGCAATGCAGCAGGCGTGATTCTGACGGGAATGGGGGCGGATGGCGCCAAGGGGTTGTTGAAAATGAGAGAAGCCGGTGCGCGGACCGTGGCACAGGACGAAAAGAGTTGTGTCGTTTTCGGCATGCCGAAAGAAGCCATTAAAATCGGCGCTGCTGAAAAAGTGGTTCCGTTGAATAGTATTGGGATGACTGTACTGGGTATGGTTGCCGGAGAGCGATGATGACTTCGTAAAAAGTCCATCTACTGTGTTGCGCTGCATCCTTCGTCATTGCAGCGTACGAAAAGTACGCTTCATTCCTCAGGATTTGCGCGCCTTGCATATGAAGCTTTTTACAAAGTCATCTAAATTTCGACTTTTTCCGAGTTCGTCAAAGATAGGATGGCAAAGGAGAATAGGATAAAATGTCAGGACGATTGAAAGAAAAAATCATAAATATTGTAAACGGAAAACTGACGGAAGCCGAGATAGGTGAAATAGTCAGTTTTATAAAATACGTGACATCGAGCAATCTTTGTGAAGATGAGCATTTTTTCAAGGAGATTGCCTATGAAATGACCGGAGCGGTAAAGGATCTGGCTTTGCTGGTGATTGATTTCAGAAGAGATATAAAGACAAAAGTTCATCCAGAACTTAATGATCTGGCGACAAAATATATCCCGGAAGCAGCCGACCAGCTTGAAGGTATTATCGAAACCACCGAAAATGCCGCCAACAGGATAATGGATAACCTGGATTTGCTGCAGGAGCATACAAAGAAAATGGAAGAAACTGTTGCCTTGATGAAATCCGGGAAGCTGAGAGTGCCCGGGCAGAATATGGATTTTATTGAGGCCGGAGTTGATGCGAAAATACTTGAAAAAATAAGTCCTCTGCTCGATTATATTGAAACAAATGAACATAACAACATGGCATTGATATCGGATATCTTTGTTCAGATGAGTTTTCAGGATCTAACCGGTCAAAGGATCAAGAAGATTATGATTCTTGTGCAGCAGATGGAGGAAAAACTGAAAAAGATGGTGGTTGGTTTCGGTGTAAAACTTACCGAAAAGGGGAAAAATCCTGATATATCCTCAAAGGAATTAGAGCGGGTTGTAAATGAAAAGATATTTGAGCTGGCAGGCCCTCAGAAGGCGGGTCAAGGTCTTGACCAGGCGGATATCGATAACATTATGGCAGGTATTTAAGGACTATTCAGGTAGGCACAGAGGAGCAAAGGCACAGAGGCACAAAGGAAAATGAAAACATATTGAGATCTGCAAATCTGGCAAAAATCAATGACTTTAGTTACTGAAGTATATAAGCTTTCTAAAGGATTTCCAAAGGATGAAGCTTACGGATTAACTTCTCAAATGAGACGTTGCGCAGTTTTAATTCCCAGCAACATGGCGGAAGGTTATGGTCGAAATTCGACTAATGAGTATATTCATTTCCTGCGAATTGCAACGGGTTCTCTATATGAATTGCAAACCCAGATGGAAATATCTATGAACCTGTGTTATTTGAACAGAGATGAATTCGATAAGCTA
>RPRI01000086.1 GCA_003818505.1 Desulfobacteraceae bacterium
AGGGCGTCAGCCCAAACCTTCTTGTGATTTAGCGAAGTGATTTAAAAATCCCCAAAAAGCTCATTAAGGGAGCATATTTAAGACTTCCAACGAGTTCGTCGAATATAGCCGCAAAGCGGCATAAAATTGCTTTTTACGAAAACGTCAATAGTTGATTCGCTCAGAAATATAAAAACGGGAGATTACAAGATGGCAATCAGTGCAGAAACTGTTAAACAACTCCGGGAGAAGACCGGTGCAGGTATAATGGATTGTAAGGAAGCTCTTACAATATCTGATGGAGATATGGATAAAGCTGTGGATCATTTGAGAAAAAAAGGTCTTGCTACAGCCGCCAAAAGGGCCGGAAGAGCTATGTCGGAAGGGACGATCCAGCCTTATATCCATATGGGTGGAAAGCTCGGAGTGCTTGTTGAAATCAACTGTGAAACCGATTTCGTCGCTAAAAATGACGATTTTAAAGAGTTTGCAAAAAATATAGCGATGCATATAGCCGCAACAAGTCCTGTCGGTATAAGGAGAGAGGACGTATCCCAGGAACTTATCCAGAGGGAAATGGAAATATACCGTGCCCAGGCCAGGGAATTGGGGAAACCTGAAAAAATGATCGAAAAAATAGCCGAAGGAAAGCTCGAGAAGTTTTTTAAAGACAGCTGTCTTATGAATCAGGCGTATGTCCGTGATCCTAATATTACCGTTGCCGACTTGCTCAGCAACCTGATCGCAAAAATTGGTGAGAATATCACCATTAAACGTTTTGTGCGCTTCCAGATCGGAGAATCATAAACATTGACATCTCCCCAATATAAAAGAGTTCTTTTAAAATTAAGTGGCGAGGCCCTGATGGGTGATCAGGGCTTCGGAATTAGTCCGGATGTTATCAAGTATGTTGCCGAGGAGATCCGGTCAATATTCGATCTCGGGATACAGATAGCCATTGTTGTCGGAGGAGGAAATATTTTCCGCGGGATTGCCGCAAGCTCTTATGGAATGGACCGGAGTTCAGCAGATCATATGGGAATGCTCGCCACCGTAATAAACAGTCTCGCATTGCAGGATTCTCTTGAAAAAAAAGGAATTGCAACGCGTATTCAGACCGCTATATCCATGCATGAAGTCGCTGAACCTTATATACTCAGAAGAGCGATGCGTCATCTTGAAAAAGGACGTGCCGTTATTTTTGCAGCGGGAACCGGGAATCCATACTTTACAACTGATACGGCAGCCGTGCTGAGGGCGCAGGAGATTCATGCGGAGATTCTGCTTAAAGCCACCAAGGTTGACGGGCTTTATGATTCTGATCCGGTCGTGAATAGGGATGCCGTATTCCTCAAGAGAGTAACATACATGGAGGTCCTTGAAAAACAGCTCAAAGTTATGGATATGACGGCCATTTCCCTTGCTATGGATAATAATCTGCCTCTCGCGGTTTTCAATCTCAAAAAAAAGGGAAACATAAGAAAGGTCATATGCGGCGAGGATATAGGTACACGTATTTTCGCTTGATGAAACCGAAGCAGCGGGCGCATTAAAAAATTTCCTTTTTGGACGCAGATATAAGCAGATTTTAATCCTCCAGAGGAGGATAAACATACAGAACTGAATAATTATCTGCGGATATCGGCGGAAATCTGCGTCCTAATTTAATTAGAATGAGGTGAAGCCAATGATTGAGTCTGTATTCCAGGAAGCAAAAGAGAGTATGGGCAAGTCAATAAATGCCCTTCAGAATGAATTGAAGAGAGTAAGGACCGGACGTGCTTCCCTGTCGATTCTTGACGGGATAAGGGTTGATTATTACGGAACTCCTACTCCGCTTAATCAGATAGCTTCTCTTTCAGTTCCTGAAAGCCGTCTGATAACAGTTCAGCCCTGGGATGTGTCCGTGATCAAAGAGATTGAAAAAGCCATAATGAAATCAGATCTTGGCCTGACTCCTTCAAGTGACGGCAAAATTATTCGCATATCTATTCCGCCGCTGACGGAAGATAGAAGAAAAAAGCTGGTCAAGGTAGTGCATAAAACTTGTGAAGATTGCAAAGTAGCTGTTCGTAACATAAGACGGGATTCAAATGAACTTATCAAGGGCCTGAAAAAAGACGGCGAGATATCTGAGGATGACGCTTTCAAAGCACAGGATCGTGTTCAGAAGATAACCGATGAGCGTATAAAAGAGATCGACAATATCTATAAAGATAAAGAGAAAGAGATCCTTGAATTCTAGCGTATCTCCCGCCGTTAACGATAGGCTTGATGTTTCAAAGCTTCCGGGGCATATTGCCATAATAATGGACGGCAACGGGCGATGGGCTGAAAAGCGGCTCATGAACAGGATTAAGGGTCATCAGGCCGGAGCCGATGCAGTAAGAAGAATAGTAAGGACCTGCCGTGAAATTGGAATTCCCATTCTCACCCTTTATGCCTTTTCCACTGAAAACTGGCAGCGGCCTGAAATAGAAGTCACCACCCTGATGAGCCTTCTGAAAAAATTCCTTGATTCCGAACGAAACGAGATGATTGAAAACAATATACGCCTGAATGCAATTGGGCAGATCGATAAACTGCCCGAAGATGTCCGGACATCTTTGAAGCGGACAATGGATTTGACCGGGAAAAATAAAGGAATGCTTCTTAATCTTGCTTTAAGTTACGGCGGAAGAGCGGAAATAGTTGACATGACTAAGGCAATTGCAGGGAAGGCAAGAGACGGCAAAATTGATCCGGACTCAATAACTGCCGAAATTGTTGCTGATCAACTTTATACCAGAGGCATGCCTGATCCTGATTTGCTGATACGGACAAGCGGTGAGTTGAGGATAAGCAATTTTCTGCTTTGGCAGATAGCTTACACTGAAATCTTTATCACCGATACATTATGGCCTGATTTCGGAAAAGATGAGTTTATCAGAATTCTTATTGATTTTCAACGCCGCGAACGCAGATTCGGCAATGTCAGGTAGATAAACAGAAGACTGAAGGTAGATAGGCTTAAGGCTATTATGGATAGATTACATGTTATGATTTGAAGACTTCAGCCTTCAGACTAACCCCGATAAACGGGACTCTTTTCAGTACCCCCTTGAGGGGTGTAAGTAAGTTTACGAGATTATTTCCTGCCACTCTTTTCAGTACCCCCTAGAGGGGTAGAAAAACGCAGAAAATAATCTCTTACTTGCTAAACACCTGATTATACTTTACGGATTCTTTTTAAAGGATTCAGGTCATGCATTTAAAGCGCTGGATTACCGGTCTTGCAGCTCTTCCCTTTCTCATATGGCTTATAAGCAAAGGCGGATGTTTTGTATTTGCCGCTGTTATAAGCATTGTGTCGGTTGTTGCCCTGCGGGAATATTTTAAGATCGTTCTATATTCCACAAACCGGCAAAGAACCTCTTTCATCCCCTTATTATCTTATCTTATCGGATTAATTATCATATGGGCCGTTTACCGTAAATTTACGGATATCGTTACGGCATTAATTGCATTCAATCTTGTTGTTTCAGGCATGATTTCGCTTTTTAAATTCAGAGCAGATAAAGATGCTCCCTGGCTGGTTGCAAAACAGCTTATGGGGCTGATCTATATTCCTCTTTTCCTTTCATATCTGGTTTTTATCAGAAACGGTCAGGATGGGATATTGTGGATATACTATTTACTTATAGTAGTGTTTGCCGGAGATGTAGGAGCCTTGTATGCCGGTTCTTTTCTCGGGAAACATAAGCTTTGCCCTGCAGTAAGTCCCGGAAAAACAATCGAAGGTTCTGCCGGCGGTCTGATTACAAACCTTGCGGCAGGGGCTCTTTTTAAATATTTTTTCCTGCCTGAATATCCATGGAAGCTGAGCATTCTTTTCATTATTTCAGTGGGAATTGCAGGCCAGATCGGTGATCTTTTTGAATCGGAATTGAAACGGTCAGCCGGCATTAAGGACTCGGGCGGAATTCTGCCGGGTCACGGAGGCATCCTGGACCGTATAGATGCGCTTCTCTTTGCTGCACCGGTTGCATGGTATTTCAAAGAATATCTATTTTAGGAAACGGAATAAGAGGATAGTATAAAAATTTCTTTTTTGGACGCAGGTGAACGTAGGTTTTAGCCCTCAAGAGGTGAATAAATATAAATAGGTAATGTAATTACCTGCGAAAATCAGCGAAAAGCGGCGTTCCAATTTAATTTAAAATCATTTTTAAATTATGAAATCTCTATCAATACTGGGTTCGACAGGTTCAATCGGCACCAACGCTTTGAAGATAGTCGAAATGTTTCCGGACAGATTTCGGGTCAGAGTGCTTGCAGCAAAAAACAATATTAACATGCTGGCAGAACAGATTCGGATTTTTTCACCCGATTTTGCAGTTGTTTTCGATGAAAAAAGCGCTCTCATGCTGAAAAAAACCATTTCAGGCAGCGGTGTTGACATCCTGTTTGGAAGTGACGGATACAGAGCGGCATCCTCCCATGCGCCTGTAGATATGGTAATTGCAGCTATGGTAGGTTCTGCAGGATTGATACCTGTGTTGTCGGCAATTGATGCAGGAAAAAGCATTGCCCTGGCCAACAAGGAGACTCTTGTTATGGCGGGTGAAATCGTCATAAGAAAGGCCGGTGAAAAAGGTGTAAAAATACTTCCCATCGACAGCGAGCACAGCGCAATTTTTCAGTCTCTTGAAGGGCATCGCAAAGAAGACATGCAAAAAATACTTCTTACAGCCTCGGGAGGTCCCTTTCTGAACCTTCCCCTGAATGAATTCGACCTCATCAGGCCTGAAGATGCGATGAATCATCCCACATGGCAGATGGGACGAAAAGTCAGCATCGATTCGGCAACATTAATGAATAAAGGGCTCGAAGTGATGGAAGCCGGGTACCTGTTTGGAGTTTCTACTGATGATATCGAAGTCATTATTCATCCGCAGAGCGTGATTCATTCAATGGTATCCTATAAGGATGGATCTGTTATTGCTCAGATGGGTATTCCTGACATGAAAGGAGCTATCGCATATGCTATGTCCTATCCGGAACGTCTTCCCATAGGGCAGCCGCTTCCTGATTTTGAAGCAATCGGATCATTTACATTTCATAAGCCCGATTATGAAAAATTTCCATGCCTTGGTCTTGCTTATAATGCCGGAAAAACGGGCGGTACTCTCCCGGCAGTATTGAATGCGGCAAACGAAGTCGCTGTTGATGCTTTTTTAAACAGAAGAATATCCTTTAGGAATATTCCGGAAGTCATTGAAAAAACGATGATAAAGCACTTTGTTATTGCATATCCGGAGCTTTCTGATATTCTTGAAGCAGATATCTGGGCACGCAGAATCGCTGAAGAACAGATCGTTTGAACAGTAAAACAAAATCGGCTTTTTTTCAGGCTTAACCGGTATTTTTTTAACCACGAAGAACACGAAGGTTATTAAGAAATAAAAAGTTGTAACTATTCTGACTCCTGAGCAGTTACAAGATTTGTAAATGATAATGAAAGAAAAAATATATGAGCACAGATATTTTCGCATTCGTTATAGTCCTCGGCATTCTGGTATTTTTCCATGAATTTGGTCATTTTATTATGGCCAGGCTCTTTGGGGTCGGAGTTGAAAAGTTCTCTCTTGGTTTCGGACCCAGGCTGTTCGGGAAAAAAGCAGGGATTACAGATTACCGCGTTTCAGCGATTCCTTTAGGCGGATATGTTAAAATGGTCGGTGAAGAACCCGATTCGGAAGTTGCCCCTGAAGATATACCCGTTTCATTTACCCATAAGCATGTTTTTAAAAGAATAGTAATTGTTGCTGCAGGACCGTTCTTTAACCTTGTTCTTGCGGTAATAATATTTTTTGTAATTTTTCTGATATCTGGAACATTCATACTGAAGCCTGCAGTTGGTACTGTTGAGCCGGATTCTCCGGCTGCAAAAGCCGGGTTGGTAAAGGGGGACCTTATTGAATCGATTGACGGGAAGCCCATTAAAAGCTGGGAAGAGATGGCCGAAATCATATCCGGTAGCAACGGTAAGCTTCTCTCGGTTGCAGTCATCAGGGAAGGTTCTGCATTAAAAATTGATATTTTGCCGGAGCTTAAGACGGTAAAAAACATTTTCGGGGAAGATATAAAACGCTATGCAATGGGAATTGGGTCAGCAGGAGATTTCTACACAAAAGAACTGAATCCTTTCCAGGCGTTATTTGAGAGCATAAGGCAGACTTATAAGATTACACATCTGACGGTTTTGAGTATTGTAAAGCTCATACAGGGATCTCTATCAGCAAAAACGCTGGGTGGTCCGATAATGATTGCAGAAATGGCAGGACAGCAGGCAAGAGAAGGAATTGCTAATCTTGCTTTTTTTATCGCTCTCTTGAGCATTAATCTCGCGGTGCTCAATTTCCTTCCTATACCTGTTCTTGACGGCGGCCATCTGCTTTTCTTTTTTATCGAGGCTGTTATTGGAAAACCTGTCAATACGAAGATGCGTGAGATAGCCCAGCAGGTTGGAATTTTTGTTCTGGTCGCCCTTATGATTTATGTTTTTTATAACGACATTACGCGGATTTTTTTTAGTTGATATAAGGAGCGTATAAATATTCAGCCACAGATTCACACAGATGAACGCAGACATTAAAGTAACTACCCAGATAGGCACAAAGGCACAGAGCACCAAAGGCACAAAGCCGAGAGATCTGAAGAGAATGAGTTGCTTAAGTTCCTATAAGATTTTTACAAAGCGGTATTTGGACAGGTTGTGTTCTGTATTTCGATTATATTCCTTCAGCTTTGTGTCTCTGTGCCTTTGCCCCTTTGTGCCTGAGTAGTTACTAATTCAGAAAGAAAAAGCTATGCCGCACAGACTTGAAATCGCACTAAAACCGGAGATGCTTGATGCCGAGGGCGAAGGGATATGCCATAAGGCAAAAGATTATTTCGGGATTGAACTTAAAAAAATTCGGACAATTTCTGTTGTAACCATTGATGCTCCATTGACAGATAACCAGCTTGATATTGTCCAATCCGAAATTTTTACGAACCCTGTTACACAGATTTCATCTTACAGGCCTCTGCCTGTTGAATTTGACTGGATTATCTGGATTGGTTACAGGCCAGGTGTCAGAGATAATCCGGGAAGCACCGCTGTCGAGGCTATAGAGGATATCCTGGGTATAAAATTTGCCCGGGGTGAGGCGGTTTATACATCAAAAAGGTATTGTATTACCGGCCATAATCTCGTCCGGAAAGATATTGAAAGAATTGCCTGTGAACTCCTGGCGAACGATATTATTCAGCAGTCGAAAATCTTTTCAAAGAATGACTGGAACAGTTCAGATGGAATCGGTTATATTATCCCGAAAGTTATGCTGAACCATGTTCCGACGGTATCATCAATTTCAATAGAAAGTGATGATACCTTGCAAACTATAAGCGATGAGCGGAATCTTGCTCTTAATCCTAAGGATATTCCGACTATAAGGGACTATTTTTTGAAAAAAGATGTTCTGGCTGCACGCGCTTTGAAGGGGTTATCGGAGCCGACAGACATTGAGCTTGAATACATTTCCCAGGCAAGAAGCGATCATTGCAATCATAACACATTCAGGGGCTTGTTCCGTTACAAGGATTCTGAAAACGGTGATTCCGAAACAGTCGACAGTCTTTTCAAGACCTGTATTGAAGCTCCGACCCTTTATCTAAAGGATAAGAAACCGTGGGTTGTATCCGTATTGTGGGATAATGCCGGGGCCGGTCTTTTTGATGAAAACAACTATTATGTAATAACAGGAGAAACACACAATTCGCCTTCCAACATGGAAGCTTACGGCGGAGCCATAACGGGAATTGTGGGAGTCTATCGTGATCCTCTGGGCACCGGAAAAGGTTCAAAGCTTATTATGGGAAGTTACGGATTCTGTGTAGGAGAGAGAGATTATGCCGGTTCTCTTACACCGCGTCTTCATCCGAGGCGTCTTCTTGACGGCGTGATTGAAGGAGTCAGGGACGGCGGCAATAAAAGCGGGATTCCCACGCCGTTCGGCCAGGTTCTTTTTCATCACGGGTATATGGGGAAATGTCTTGTCTTTGTTACCGCTCTGGGAATAATGCCGTCGGTAATAAAAGGAGAGCCTGCCGAACAGAAAAAAACATCTCCAGGGGACCTTGTCATCATGTGCGGCGGCAGGGTGGGAAAAGACGGAATACACGGTGTTACAGCTTCTTCCGAGGTTTTTTCAGAGAGTACGCCCGCAGGCCATGTTCAGATAGGCGACCCCTACACCCAGAAAAAGATGCACGATTTTCTCCTTGAGGCACGTGATGAAGGACTTATAACATTTATTACCGATAACGGAGGAGGAGGTCTTTCATCTTCAATAGGCGAATCTGCCCGCTATTCAAACGGATGCGAAATAGAGCTTGAAAAAGTTCCTTTAAAATACGAAGGCCTTGATCAGTGGGAGATCTGGATTTCAGAATCCCAGGAGCGTATGACAGTCGCGGTGAAACCTGAGAATCTGAACAGATTTATGGAACTTTCAGCAAAACATGCTGTTGAAAGTACAGCCATTGGCAGATATACCGATTCCGGAAAAATACATATCAAATACAATGACAAAACCTGTGCTTATGTTGATATGGATCTGCTTGCGGCGGGTTTCCCTCAGTGGGAGTTTGATGCTGCTTGGCTGCCGCCCGAAAGGCGCGGCCTGTTTGAACCTGTTATAAAGGAACCGCGGGAATATCACAGTCTATTGCTTGATATTTTATCGCGGCACAATATTTGTTCAAAGGAATGGATCTGCAGGCAGTATGATCATGAAGTTCAGGGCGGAAGCGTTATAAAGCCTCTTGTGGGAGCAGACCGGGATGTAAACAGCGATGCGGTTGTAATCAGACCGATTCTTGATTCAGAGAAAGGGCTTGCTTTTTCCCAGGCTCTTTTGCCGGCATATTCTTCGATAGATGCTTTCCATATGACAAGCTGCACCATTGATGAAGCAGTCAGGCGGCTTATCTGTGTGGGCGGAAAGATGGACCATATAGGAGGAGTGGATAATTTCTGCTGGCCCAATATCCAGTATCACCCGGTCAAAAATCCTGACGGTAAATTCAAGGCGGCCCAGCTTGTCCGTTCCTGCAGGGCATTGGCTGAAATCTGCCTTGCTTATGAAATACCACTGCTGTCCGGGAAAGACAGCATGTATGTTGACGGGTATCTTCCCGGAAAATACGGAGAAACCCACAAGGTTTCAGCGCTTGAGACACTACAGTTTTCAGCGGTATCAGTTATAGAGAATATAAATAAATGTGTTACAATGGACAGTAAGATTCCGGGGGATCTTCTCTATGTGCTTGGGACAACACGTAATGAGCTTGGCGCTTCGGAGTATTATGAACATCTCGGCTATACGGGCTTAAATGTTCCGGTGGTATCTCCCGGAAATTTCATGAAGCTCTACAAAGCTCTTGAGAATGCCGTTGATAAAGGCCTTGTTGCTTCCGCACACGGCATATATCGCGGGGGACTGGGAGTGCACCTTGCGATGGTTGCAATGGGCGGAAATCTCGGCCTGAAAGTGGATATCGGGCTTGTGCCGTCAGATGGAGCGGACCGCGGAGACATAATTATTTTTTCCGAATCCCCCGGTCGTTTTATTGTTACCGTATCGCCCGATAACAGAAAAGATTTTGAAATGATGTTAAACGGGCTCTCTTTTGCGCGCATAGGAGAAGTAACTGACAGCCAGGAGCTTGTTGTAACCCGATCAAACAGCAGAAAACTTATTTCCTTGTCTGTCGACGATTTGAAAAAAGCATGGAAAAGGCCTTTTGGAGACCTGATATGAGTGACGTTAAAGTACTTGTGCTTGCCGGCTATGGCTTAAACTGCGATCATGAGACTGCATATGCTTTTGAGCTTGCCGGAGCAAAAGCTGAAAGAGTGCATATAAATTCACTTATCGACGGCAATGTCCGATTGGATATGTTTCATATAATGGCTTTTGTCGGAGGCTTCGGGTGGGGAGATGACCATGGAGCAGGTGTGATCCAGGCCGTTAAATTAAAGACAAGAATCGGCGATAAAATGCTGGAGTTTGTCGAAAAAGGAAATCTTGTTATAGGTATTTGCAATGGATTTCAGGCAATTGTGAATATGGGACTTTTGCCCGGATTTGATTGTAACTACACAAAACGATCAGTCGCGCTTACTTTCAATGACAGCGGAAATTTCAGAAATGACTGGGTTAAGCTTAAGGTCAATACCGCATCTTCCTGTGTATTTACCAAAGAACTGGACAAAATCGAGCTTCCTGTAAGACATGGGGAGGGAAAATTTTATTCGGATGAACCGACAATCAAAAGGCTTATCGAAAATAACCAGGTTGTTCTTCAATATGCAAAGCAGGGAGGCACTCCTGCCGAAGGAAGATTCCCCCATAACCCAAACGGTTCCGTAAATGATATTGCAGGAATATGTGATCCAAGCGGACGCATATTCGGCCTTATGCCCCATCCTGAAGCATATAACCATTTCACAAACCATCCCGGTTGGACGAGGCGAAAAGAGGTTATTAAACGAACCGGAAATAAAGAACACGAAGAAGTCCCGGAGGGAATACGCATCTTTAAAAACGGTGTGGAATACATGGCCTCCCGTATTTAGACGTTTCTATTGAAGCTCCCCGCCGCAGAGCGGTCGGGGAATGCGCTCGCGTTTCGATTCAATTAGGATGCAGATTTGCGCCGATAACCGCAGATGTTAAGTAAAAAGATTTAAGGTTTCAAAGAGTTAAGGGTTCGAGTGAGGGCTGAAAAACAGACTTAAGCTTATCAGCCTTCAGTCTATATTTATAATACTGTCAATTCTACATTAATCTTGTGTCTCAAATGCAAATTCCTATGCTATTAAAGCATAAAATAATTTAATAGTTCTATAAAATAATTTAATAATTTTCGGCAAATACTAACTCCACCTCTTTACATTAAGCTGTACTGATTCAAAATCTTTTCATATAATATTTATATGATTTTTAAATAGTTATTCTTATAATTAATTTTCAGCAAGCTATTCTATGCTATGATTATTGGTGAAAATCGGCATGGCATGGGATTTGTATAGTATCTGTACGGGTTGCCGTAAGATGCACTGGAATATCTAATGCCAGGGAGATTAAAGCATGCGTAACAAATCAGGTTTCTCGATGCTCGAATTGATGATTGTGATAGGAATTATTGCTATAATATCTGCTGTTGCCGTACCGGCTTTATTTAACTGGCTACCTGGTTATCGGGTGAGGGCCGCTGTTCGAGATTTGAAGTCCGATATGGTACTGGCAAGGCTCAGAGCAGTCCGGGAAAATGCCAACGTAGCCATGGTCTTCAATACCGGAGGCAACAGCTACACAATTTTTGTGGACAACGGAGCAGGGGGAGGTGTTGCCGGCAACTGGGTACAGGACGGCGGCGAGGTCCTTGTAAAACCTCAGGTAGTCGTACCCAATGGAGTTGCCATGTACGAAGCAAGTTATGCTTTTGGTAATCCGCGATGCAGTTTCAACGGCCGCGGACTCCCAAATGGAGGAGGGCATGTTTATATGAGTAGTACAGGGAACGACTTTTGGGGAATAGTGCTTTCCCTGGTTGGAAACGTTCAAACCGTAACCAGTAATGATGGAGGGGGGAGTTGGGCTGATGTGCATTAATAAGAAAATTCATATTTTTGCAGGTGAAAGAGAAATGTCAGATGAAAACGGTTTTTCCATTTTGGAAATTCTTATTGCCGTTTCTATATTTGCCGTAGGTCTTCTCGCTGTGGCAGCCTTGCAGATCACCTCATTTCGCGGCAATCGAGTTGGAGATGAGTTAACGAAGGCGACGATGCTGGCCCAGATGCAGGTCGAAGCATTGAAAGGTCTGGATTTTAATAGCGCCAATTTAGCGCCTGGAAATTATATTGATGTGAATAATCCCATTGATGAAACAGGCGCAGCCGGCGGGAGATTCATTCGCACGTGGACCATTGCGAACAATACGACCTTTTCCCGACTGGTGACAGTTACGGTCGGGTGGACTACTATGGGGGCGGTAGGTCCCGGTGGAGGCAACCGCAGCGTGGTGATGAGCACCCTCACAAGAGGAGGTGGATTCTGATGAGCAATAAAGTACGCCGGTTATTAAGAGTTAATCCGAACGGATTTACCCTTATTGAAGTCATGATAACCCTTGCCATCTCTGGTATTGTCATGGGCGCCATTTACGGCATTTTTATCTCTTCCAGCCAGTCGCATCGCACACAGGAAGGTGTTGCCGATGCCCAGCAGCGAGCGCGCGTAGGCCTTGATTTTATGGTCAGAAACATCCGCATGGCCGGGCTGGATCCTAGTGGCAATGGAATCGATCCAATCGAAGGAGGAACTGTAGGCATTAAGCAGGCAACGCCCGCAATAATCCGGTTTACCGCAGATATGGATATGAACGGGACTATTGATGAAGCCAATGATGAGAGATTGACCTATACTTACAATGGCGCTAATCAGACACTAAGTCAAATTCGTTACGAAGGTACTGCCAGCGAAAGCCCGCAAACCTTGATTGACATGGTGAGTGCCATGACATTTGCCTATCTGGATGCCAATGACGCCGTAACCGCCAATCTTCCCGATATACGAGCGGTCACGATTTCGATTACATGTCAGGGTATGGGTGCGCGTGGGCAACTTCTTACCCGAACTTTGAACACCAGGGTTAACCTCAGAAATTGAGTTTTTAAGAGGTCTTTTATGAAAACGACAATTAATAATACATTAAATAATGAAAACGGCATCATAATGGTGGTAGTTCTGGTAATCCTTGTCATTATAACTCTCCTGGGCTTATCCGCCTCTCGAACGGCAGTTACGGAGATACAGATGGCGTCCAATGAAAGGCAGCTTGTGGATGATTTTTGCAAGGCTGAAGGAGGACTCATCAATACACTGGAAATACCTGCAACGTGGCTGACCGACGACTTTCTGACGGCTGGTGAGACTACAGCCGCGGCTTCTGTCCCTATTAATTATGATGGGGGTGCGGTTGATGCCACTGTGGAGGTCCGCTGTATCGAAGAGACTGGAACGGCAGTTGCCGGCCTGAGTAACGCTGCCAATGATCTTCCCGTGAGTCCGCATATCACTCCGCCTCCGGCAGGATCAGGCTACAGTTTAAAATATTTTGAGGTACGAAGGTATGGTGTTACGGCGACTTCATCAACCGGAAATACCCAGGTGCAGGCAGGGGTATGGAAGGTTTTCAACAAGTTTAACCTCTGATCGTGTTAAGCGGTCTATCGCTTTCTTAAATGAAATTCATTGCGGAGGAAGGTGCATCATGAAAAAAATAATTCCGATAATAATACTTGTTCTGGCCCTGTGTCAGGCAGGCGCCTTTGGCGTGCGGGCAGATGACACCGATATTTATGGAACAACGGCAATTTCGGTGGAGCCCAATATTCTCATTATTTTCGACACGTCGGGGAGTATGTCTACCGTGGATGTTCCCGGAGAGCCGTATGATCCGGCTCAAACCTATTCCGGGTCGAAGATAAGAAATGCTGTTTATCGATATGCTTCCGGTAGTTATACATTGTTTACCGGAGACGTCGAGAATATAACATGCCCGTCCATAAAAAACGCGTTGATTACAAAAGGTTATGTGCAAACCGGTACTGGCGGGATAGACAATATCAATACCAGCACCTTTGCTTGCGGGAGTAAATCCAGAAAGCTGCGTATGGGAAACTGGGTCAATTATGACGCATTAGGATATGGAGACATGAGTTCACGCATTTCAGTGGCCAAGGAGGCGATAAAGAATCTTATCAACACCACCGATAACGTGCGCTTCGGGCTCATGCGGTTCAACACCAATCAGGGTGGACGGATCGTCAAGAATATCGGATCAACCAAAGCGGAACTGGTCTCCGCCGTTGACGGTCTTACGGCCGATGGTTGGACACCTCTGGCCGAGACTACGTCTGAGGCCGGACTTTACTATGCGGGCAAGACGAGCTGGTTTAACAGCGGCGTTACCTATACCAGCCCCATCGAGAATCGATGCCAGAAAAACTACATTATTCTGATGACTGACGGTGAACCCACAGAAGATAGCGATTCCAGACTCATAACCGGCGCTTATATCAACGGCGATCACATCGCCGACTATGATGGTGACGGTAGCTCGGGCAAGCTGGACGATGTTACCAAGTATCTGTATGATAACGACATCCGGTCGGATTTGGGCATACCCGGCGAATCGTTTGAACGCCAGAATATCATTACCTACACCATTGGCTTTGCGTCCGACCAGACTCTGTTGCAGAATGCGGCTACCAACGGCGGGGGCCAGTACTACACCACCAACAGCGCCTCCGGTCTTTCGGCTGCCTTTGAGGAGATTATGGCGTCAATCGCAGATGTAAATGCCGTGTTTGTTTCACCGGTGGTCCCGGTAAGCCGGATGAACCGGACGTACGCGGGAAACTCGCTCTACGTGGGGTTTTTTAAACCGGACACTAGCGGCCGATGGCTTGGCAACATCAAAAAATACGGCCTGAGCTCAGACGGAGAGATACTCGATAAATTCGGAGTTGAAGCGACATTGTCCGACGGCGCCATCAAAAATAATGCCACGTCCTTCTGGTCTGACTCGCAAGATGGCCCAAATGTCCTTATGGGAGGCACGGGGGGTGTGGTTTTGGAACAGACAAGCCGGAATCTTTATACCTACATGGGAACTCAGACGGCGCTTACCCATGTTGATAATGCCTTTTCTAAAGCCAATTCCGTAATCACATACGGTGTTTTGGATGTGGCAAACAATACGGAAAGAGACAGAGTAATCGATGACATACACGGCGCAGATAAAGCCTGGGTATTGGGAGACATTCTCCACTCCCAGCCGGCAGTCATTCATTACGACACCAACGGCGATGGAACTTTAGATGACGCGTTTATCTTTTCAGGAAGCAACGACGGAATGATGCACTGTTTTAAAGACAGTACAGGAGAAGAACAGTGGGGATTCATACCGCCCGATCAGCTTGACCGCTTGCAATTGCTTTCTGATGCCACGACCACTCACGACTATTTTGTGGATGGTTCGTCGGTGGTTTACCAGCAGGATGGGGGACAGAAGACTCTCTTTTTTGGCGAGCGCCGGGGGGGATATAACTACTATGCGTTGAATGTCACTACTCCCGCTTCTCCGAGCTGGCTTTACAAGATAGAGCCCGGCATTTTGGGGGGTGGCGCCGCGCAGCTTGGCCAATCCTGGTGCACTCCCACCATTGCCACCATCAAGACCGCCACGGGATCTGATAAGGTGTTCTTAATGGCAGGAGGCTATGATATCAATCAGGATGCAGCCATCCCTTTGTCTTTAGACTCGCAGGGCAGGGCTGTATTCGCCGTAAAGGTTGCCGACGGAACCGTCAGCAGCCTGAACATGAATGGCGCAAACTTTGCGGGTATGACCCGCAGTATTGTGGATTTGGCAGGATTTGATACAGATGGGAACGGGTATGTCAACAGAGTGTATGCAGGCGATCTTGGCGGAAAGATGTTTGCCTTTGAGGATGACAACGGGGACGGTGTCTGGTCCGGAAGAACCTTTTTCTCGGCATCAGCAGATGGCGTTCAAAGAAAGTGCTTCTACTCGCCGGATGCGGTTGCAGAATCCTATGGAGAGATGATTTTTTTCGGCACCGGCGACCGGGAGCATCCAAATGATAACACTGTCGTGAATCGGATATATGCCATCAAAAACGAATGGACAGATCCGGCGCCTGCCATGTTAACCGAATCCAATTTGATGGATGTTACAGCCGACCTGATTCAAATGGGTACCGCAGGAGAGCAGGAAGCGGCTCGGGAAGGGCTCGAGAGTTCAAAAGGCTGGTATTTTCGATTAGAAAATTTGGGTGAGCAAATAACTTCTTCGGTGACCGTTTATGCGGGTGTTGCCTATTTTACCACATATACGCCCGAAGCCGGCGTTGTTACTGGCGATCCATGCGAAGCCGCATCCGGAAGGGGGCAGGCACGGCTCTATGCGGTTGACTATCTTACCGGAGGCGCTGTATATGATTTCAGCGCTGTTTCGGAGACGGATGGGGATGGAAATGTTGTCGAACGGGGGAAAATGGATCGTAGTAGTCTTATCGGGACCTCCATGCCCTCCGCACCGGTTATCGCCGTGCTTCCTGGCAAGGCAGTGCTGTTCGTCGGAGTCGAAGGAGGAGTAGCCCAACAAGACCCCGATCCGGTGGCCGATTTAAACCTGTATTACTGGCGCCAGATTACAAACTAGGGAGGATTTCATGGATTATTATACGAAGACTGTTAAAAAAGTTTTTTTGTTGGGAATGTTGATGGCGGTGATGCTGGGATTTTTTCATCCGAATCATTCGTTCGCGGTTTCAGGCCTGATAATCGATCCCGATGCTGTGGAAGAAATTGAAATCAATGCATTGGTTATGGAGGTGAATATATTAAAATCCTATATGATTGTTGCAGAGAAGAAAATTGATATTTCCGAGTTCAAAATGGGGGATAAGGTTTGCAAGACCTCTTTGCTGGATAAACAAGGCAATGCCGTTCTACTGAACGCGTTTAAGAAAGGACAACAGGTGCTGGTGAAAGGGTTTGGGCTTCCCGGTGGAGTTACCGTGGGCGAGATCATTCAGGAAGTATCCGCTTCTGGAAAGGGTAAACGCAATAAATAAGCTTGCTTCCTTCAAAAAGCGCTCCCCCGTTAAGCCCTATAGAATAATATTGGGTAATGTTCACCCCATATGGCCCGGATATGCCAGATGTGATTGTGCCTGAGGGCAGAAACATAAAGGTAAAGCGTTTCAAGAGGGATACGGAATATTATATAAAAAGCCCGGAGATAAAAAGCTGATTGTAAATATAAAAAGAAATAAACAGAAAGATCTCTATTGACAGGAAACAGTCCTCTGAAGGCATGGGAAAGAGAATTTTGTGCAGGCAGGGGACTGTTTTTTTATAATGACGTCTAATCAAAAGAACCAGTTGATATTTAAAGAACTATTTGATAATTGTAAAAACCGCAGGGCTTACAGAACGTTTTTATGATTGTTATTCTCTTTTAAAAGGAAGATGGCACTATGAAAACATTTACAGATTTAAAGGCCCAAAACTATCTGGCGGTTGCATCCAATTACGGAATTGAAGTACGTGATGCAAAGAGAATAGTGGAAATTCTGAATGACTGTTTTGATATTCAGGGACGTTTTATAAAGAATGCCTTTGAAAGAAATATTCCTGAATTGGCGCGATTTGAAAAAAAAATATTCGAGATTCTCTGGCATAATCTCAAGAACACCCTGAATCGTAATGATCGCGTCGTATTTTTAAATTCGCTACAAATGCTGGTTAGTAAAATGGGCCAGCCACAGAAAGCCATGGCAGTTCTTCTGTCCGATATATACAATTCAACATCTACCGTATCCATTTCAGACAGAAATGCTTTTGTCCTCTCCAACCTTTTTCTTCGTAAATACAATAAAGAGCGTGACATCGATATTGAAATGACTCCTGAAGAGGTTATCCTGGTGAAAGACGGGCTTGATAGAGATGTGGTAAAAGCGGCATCGGATATCCTTGAAGGTGGATTTGAAAGAACATTTAAAAAAAGCAGGACAATACACAACAACATATTAGAGCTTCTCGATAATGAGGGGTCTTCCAATAATCATCCGATGACACTGAAATATCTTTTTTCACTTCAAAGGGAAATGTTCATGTTTTTGTCTCTTGTTGGTGGAAGAACATCACGTTCGGTTATACGGGATGCTTTGGGAGAATATGGCAACCCCGAAGCAAAAATATTTATGCTTTCAGAATCAAGCCGTAATATTCCTGCTTTCCTGCAGCAATTGAAAGTGACGGTTCGTATACTCGCACGGCTGGGGGTACAAGGCGATGCCGCAGTTCTTGAAAAAGTTAAAAGCATGGAGCAGAATTTTTTAAACCTTGGTGCCGGCAAGCAGCATGAAGATCAGGTCGGGCGTGTAATGTTGTGGGTTGAAAAATCAAAAAATAAACTCCTTTCTTCGACGTGATAGATTAAAGCATGATCAATTCAAGGACAACTTACACAGATCAGCAGAATCCGTTTTCAGCAGATAAGATATGCCGTGTTCTTGTTAAAAGGAATATTATCAGCAGGGAACAGGCAAGGGAAATACTTGAAAAAAAAGAAGCCTATAAAAGGAAAATAGAGAAATCAAAGGTTAAACTGAATCCGGGAGCGGCAAAACCTGCGGCAGATATTTCGATTATTGATATTGTTGTCTCCCAGAAACTTGAAAAAGCTGACGGCTCTTCAAAAACGGTTGATGAGGATGCAATCTATCAGATTCTTGCAGAGGAATGGGGAATGGAGTTTAAAAAGATAGATCCTTTGAAATTGAATCTCAATCTTGTTACCACAACAATTCCACGCTCCTTTGCAATGAAACATAAAATTCTGCCCGTATCCCTTGATGGCGGATACCTGACGGTTGCAACTTCGAATCCATTCAATTCAGAGGTCTTTGATGACATCGCTCGGGCAATACAGGCTAAAGTCAAAGTTGTAGTCAGCTCAAAATCAGATATTGTCAAGCTTATTGACGAATTTTTTGGTTTCAAACGGTCTATAGCTGCTGCCGAACATCAGTTTGAAGGCCCTTCGGTGGATCTCGGCAATCTTGAGCAATACTTCCGTTTGTCTTCTCCGGACGAGCTTCCTTCAAATGACAGACATATTGTTAACGCAGTAAATCATCTTTTTTCCTACGCCTTTGATCAGAGAGCAAGCGATATACATATTGAGCCCAAAAGAAATATAAGCCTTGTAAGGATGAGGATTGACGGTGTTTTACACTCTGTTTATGAACTTCCAAAAAAAGTTCATTCTGCGGTTGTGAGCAGAATTAAGAACATGTCACGACTCGATATGTCCGAAAAACGAAGACCTCAGGACGGGCGTATAAAGACGGATAAAGGCGATACTGGAGTAGAGATAAGGGTTTCAACGCTTCCGGTGGCAT
Source organism: Desulfobacteraceae bacterium (assembly GCA_003818505.1). Taxonomy (GTDB): domain Bacteria; phylum Desulfobacterota; class Desulfobacteria; order Desulfobacterales; family RPRI01; genus RPRI01. The sequence goes on from RPRI01000086.1 coordinate 19,076, forward strand.
TTGGAGAGAAAGTCGTGATGAGGATCATGGATCCGGATATTCTGTTCCAGGAACTTGAACAGCTTGGTTTTACTCCGACGGATCTGATTCGTTACAATCAATTTATTAATATGCCTCACGGAATCGTGCTTGTATGCGGTCCAACCGGAAGTGGCAAGTCGACAACGCTTTATTCCACTTTAAGACATCTTTCAACACCCGGAATAAATATTACAACCATAGAAGATCCCATCGAGATGGTTCACGAGGATTTCAACCAGATCGCTGTTCAGCCTGCCGTGGATATAACATTTGCGACAATATTAAGAAATATTCTGCGTCAGGACCCGGATATCATAATGATAGGAGAGATGAGAGACATTGAGACCGCCCAGAATGCAGTTCAGGCTGCAATGACGGGGCACCTTGTTCTTTCAACGCTTCATACAAATGACGCTCCTTCATCCATTACTCGCCTTCTGGATCTGGGAATACCTCCTTTTTTGATTCAGGCCACAATGGTAGGGATTTTAGCTCAACGGCTGGTCCGCAAAATATGTTCGCATTGCATAGAATCGTTTGAAATGGAAAGCGCCGAGTTAAGTTCAATGGGGCTTGAGGTTGGAGGAAAAAGCCGAGTCAAACTTTACAGGGGAAAGGGCTGTATCAATTGTCGGGGGACGGGATATTTTGGAAGAACATCCGTGTTCGAAGTTTTGCCTTATACAGAATCGATAAAGGGATTAACTTCTGCCGATACAGATTTGCACAAGATCAGAGTAAAAGCGAAAGAAGAGGGAATGGTAACGCTCAGGGAAAATGCAGTTAAAAAACTCCTCAAAGGGATAACCACATATCAGGAAGTGTTGAGGGTAACCTGGGAGCAGGTGTGAAATTTGCCGAAACAGATTTATTATAAAGCATATGTAAAAAGTGACTTTAAATAATGCTTAATTCCCATTTGCGCCACTCAAAGATGACTTTTAGCTAACGCAGTCTGTGATTGCCGATAAACCAACACGGGAATATTACTTCTTAAACTGTAATTTAAAATATATCATTTGACAGGGCCTCTTATTTTTGCTCCTATATTTATGCTTTTATCAGATTTTGTTATAAGAACGGATGACGTTGTCTGTTCTGTGTAAAGCACAAAAACTTTACCGAAATCAACCGGGTCAAGATATGTTTCTTCTTTGATACCCGGAGAGATATTTTTCTTATCCTGATAAAATATGCTGTAGAACTGTCCCGGTTTTAGACCGTCTGCTTCACCTTTGTCTATAAAAGCGATTGTGTTATCACCTATTATTACCCTCTTTTCTTCTGAAGCTATAATGGTTCCTTCAATTCCCTTTACACTTTCAATAATGGGTATCTGCAAAGATTTTGGCTTATACGGCATCAGAAGATCATTTAGTGAAATTTCCTTAAAGGATTTTATGACTTCAGCAATAACATAGAGAGGTTCAATTTTTTTTATTTCAACCATGCCTGTCAGGTAATGCTGATAGCCGATTAATGCTTCCTTTTCTTTATTAACCAGGGGCTCAAGCGTTCTGTATACTATGTATTTTGTTCCCGGTGTAAAATTTGAATTGCTTTCAGGCTTTATGTATAAAAGATCCCCAACGCTGATCAAAATTTTATCATCTTTAACCTTAAATATTGAACCATCAGACGCGACCGGCTCCTTTCTTATAAATCCGATGCTGTCAATAGCAGGATAATTGTAATATATTAAATTTCTGTTATCGGTTTCTTTTGCCCGTGCAATAACTTTATTCTCTTCCGGTTTTTGCTTTTCCTCGACGATCAGATCCGTTTCTTTATTGTAGAAAAGACGAAGCTGTTCACCCGGATTAATAATATGGGGATTTGCAATATGACGATTTTCTTTCCAGAGTTCGGGCCATAACCATGGAGAATCTGAAAATCGTTTCGAAACATCC
>RPRI01000087.1 GCA_003818505.1 Desulfobacteraceae bacterium
AGCCGCTACATTTCGGACAGGTTTCTTCCGGATAAGGCAATTGATTTAATTGATGAATGCGCTTCGAAACTGAGAATTGAAATTGACAGCATGCCCGCTGAAATTGACGAGATTCAGCGCAGGATGGTCCAGGCTGAAATTGAAAGGGAAGCCATGAAGAAGGAGACAGACCCTGCTTCAAAAGACCGGCTTTTAAAGCTTGAAGCGGAGCTTTCCGCTATGAACGATGAAATAAACGAAATGAAATCCCACTGGCAGAAAGAAAAAGGCCTGATTCAGGTAATAAGAAAGATAAAGGAAGAGATTGAGCAGCTTGGCATTGAAGAGCAGCAGGCTGAAAGGGACGGCAACCTTGCCAGGGTTGCTGAGATAAGATACGGAAAAGCTTCTGATTTGAGAAAAAGGCTTGATGATGCCAATGAAAAGCTTTCTCAATTGCAGCAGGACAAAAAAATGCTCAAGGAAGAGGTCGATGATGAAGATATTGCAGAAGTTGTGTCAAAGTGGACAGGAATCCCGGTCAGGAAAATGATGGAGGGAGAAAGAGAAAAACTTGTCAGGATGGAGGAGCGGCTTGGAAACAGGGTAATCGGTCAGGATGAAGCTATAACGGCTGTTTCAAATGCGGTTAGAAGAGCCCGGTCCGGTTTGCAGGATCCAAACAGGCCTATAGGCTCCTTTATCTTCATGGGACCTACAGGAGTCGGAAAAACCGAGTTGGCGAAAGCTCTTGCCGAGTTTATTTTTGACAGTGAGCAGGCTATAGTGCGGATTGATATGTCCGAATATATGGAGAAACACTCCGTATCGAGGCTTATAGGAGCCCCGCCCGGTTACGTCGGGTACGATGAGGGGGGTTACCTCACGGAAGCCGTAAGGAGAAGACCTTATTCAGTTGTCCTCTTTGACGAGATAGAAAAAGCACATCCCGAAGTTTTCAATGTCCTCCTGCAGATACTCGATGATGGCAGAATGACGGATGGTCACGGAAGAACGGTTGATTTTAAAAATACAATAATTATAATGACTTCCAATGTAGGAAGCCAGTGGATACAGGAACTCGGTGCTTCAAAGCGCGAAGAGATGGAATCCCGTGTTATGGAAGCCTTAAGGGCAAGTTTTAAGCCGGAGTTTTTAAACAGGATAGATGAAATTATTATTTTCCACAATCTTACTCCGGGGCAGATAGGTGAAATTGTCGGGATTCAGATAAAAAGACTCGAAGCAAGGCTTTTGGAAAGAAACATCAGGCTTGTGCTTTCGGATGAAGCAAAAAAATTGATAGTGGATAAGGGATACGACCCGGTTTACGGCGCCCGTCCCTTAAAGCGCGCAATCCAGAAATATCTTGAGAACCCTCTTTCAATAGAAATACTCAAAGGTGAAATTGCTGAGGGAAGCACGGTAAAAGCTGAAGCAAAGGGGGATAAGATTGTTTTTAACTATCCGGCCACAGATTCACACAGATGAACGCGGATATATTTAAATACAGCAGCTCTTCAGGAGCCGGAAGTCAGAATTCTGGCTCCTGAGCAGTTATGGTAATAAAAGAAAAAATATCAGTGGTGATCAGCGTAGATCGGTGGCTGAGTAGTTACAATTATTTTTAATCCTGTTTTGCGCCCGGCAGCTTATCAAGGACTTCCTTCATGGCTTCATTCCGGAGTTTTTCAGTTGCCTGTTCAAGCTCTTTTTCTGCTTCCTGTTTTGCTTTTGCAAGAATCAGCTCGCTTTGAATCCCGGCCTCCTTAATGATGCCTGCTTTGATACTTTCTCCCTGTTTTATGATATTCTTTTCAGTATCGGAGAGAAGGTTTTTTTTCTCGTTTATAATCTTAAGAGTTTTCCCGATCTCGTCTGAGACTTTTTCTTTTTCAGCTTCAAGTCGGGAAAGCTCGCTGAATTTGTCTTTTTTTCGGTTTTTTAATAAATCCATAACAGGTTTTGCGGCAAATTTAGCAACTATTAAAACAACAATAAGAAAATTGACCCACGTAACGAGAGAATCTACTTCCATTATAAATCCTTTGTGTTTTCCTGTTCAAGGATAAGATGTCCCGCTATCTTATCAACTCGAGCAGATTTTATAAATATAATAAAGTGGAACATAAACAGCAATATAATCCTGTGAGATCTTTATGAAGCAACTGGCGTAGAAGATAAGCCATGAGGAGAGCAAACCGAAATATTTAATTGGTATATTTACAATCATGCTTGCCTTATGTTAGTTTGGTTTAAAATAATTTCAATGACTTTCTGTGCTGTTAATAGGGATGTAATCAGAAATGCTTTTTCCGGCATTGGAAAAACTTAACAAATTTTACAGCCATTTTTCAGGCGACGATAATGTTCTGATCTTAATCAACGCCGACCCTGATGCCATTGCAAGCGCAATGGCTGTAAAAAGACTTTTATGGCACCGTGTAGCCGGAGTGACCATTTCAAGGATAAATGTTATAAAACGACCGGATAATCTTGCGATGATTAGGCTTCTTGGGGCTAATCTTGTACATATAGAAGAAATAGATAAAAACAAATATTCGCGTTTTGTGATTGTTGATTCACAGCCTGGGCATAACGAAGCTTTTACCGCGTTCAAATACGATATTGTTATTGATCATCATCCTGAAACGGATACGGATGCCGGTTTTAAAGATATTCGTCCCGGATATGGCGCAACTGCAAGCATAATGACCGAATATTTGAGAGCTGCAAGGATAAAACCTTCATATAAACTTGCAACAGCTTTATATTATGCCATTAAGACAGATACCAGCGATTTCGAGCGAAAGGCGCTGGTTGAGGATGTCAGGGCTTTTCAGTTTCTTTTTCGTCATGCCAATATCCATATAGCGAGAAAGATTGAGCAGGCGGAATTAAGTTTCGATTTTTTGAAATATTTCAAATACGCCTTTGAAAACATGCGAAAGCGGAAAGACAGAATATTCGTTCATACGGGACAGGTAATCAATCCGGATGTCTGCGTTCTGCTGGCCGATTTCTTTATGAGGATCAACAGCATAAAATGGAGCATTGTCTCGGGTGTATGCGGAAATCATCTTGTGGTCATTTTCAGAAATGACGGTTTGCGCAAAAATGCAGGCCGTGTGGCAAAAGAGAGTTTCGGCCATATCGGTTCCGCAGGAGGGCACAAGAGCATGGCAAGGGCTGAAATTCCTATCTCCGCTTTAAATGGGCATCCGGATTTGAAAAGCGATGAGATGGTATTAAAATGGATAATAGCCCAGATAGAAAAAAGAGCCGGAAAGAAGTAAAAAACATCAGATCCGTATGCTTTTTTGAACTTCCAACAAACTCATCGATTATAATGAACCCGTTGGAAGTCATATGCGAACGGATTTGAGATTTTTGGGAAACCATCAGCATTTGCCTTTTTAATACATTATCAAATTATGGAAACAGCAAATACAGAGATAACGTTAACCATACTCGGCTCCGGAACCTGTGTTCCATCGCTTGCAAGAAGCTCCTGTTCTGTGCTGGCTGAAACCGGGAGAGATAAAATTCTTATAGATTGCGGTCCGGGTACAATGAGAAGGCTGCTTGAAAACGGAACAGAGATATTCGACATTTCCCACATTCTGTTAAGTCATTTCCATCCTGACCATACGGGAGAATTAGTGCCCTTTCTTTTTGCCAATAAATATCCGGATGGAAACAGGCGCAAAATACCGCTTTCGATAATAGCAGGTAAGGGTATCCCCGATTTTTATGCCGGGCTGAAGACAGTTTTCGGCCGCTGGATAGATCTTGAGCCGAACCGGATAAATATAATAGAACTTGAAGGGAATAATAGTGTTATAAAAACAGATGACATTATACTGGAATCTGTTCATGTCGAGCACAATGAAGAAAGCCTTGCCTTCAGAATAACAGGAAATGCAGGCGGCTCGTTTGTTTATTCGGGAGATACGGATTTTTGTGACAGCCTGATCGATATTGCGCGCCATGCAGACCTTTTCGTCTGTGAATCCGCTTTTCCTGATGAATTTAAGATCAAAGGGCACCTAACACCTTCTGCCGCAGGAGAGATTGCGGCCAGGGCAAAGGTTAAAAAACTTCTGCTGACTCATTTCTATCCCGAATGTGATAATTTTGATGTTGAGAAACAATGCAGGAGGACTTATCAGGGCCCGCTTATTCTGGGCAGAGATTTAATGAAGGTGTGTATTGGGGCAAAGAGTACGAAGCCGCTGTAAAAAATAAAAGTAACCACCTGAATATCAAAAACGGCTTAAGGCATCGCAACGAAACAGCCTGAAAGGCACTATTTATTTCGTAGCGCTAAACACACGAAGAGGAGCGGAGGTCGTGAGATATTATCCGGTTAATCTTGATATACAAAACAGAAAGTGCCTTGTAGTCGGGGGCGGGGAGGTAGGAACCCGTAAAGTCTTAACGCTTATCGAATGTGGGGCCTCTGTGACTGTTGTGAGCATTATGGCGAGCGAGAAACTTTTAAAACTTGCGGAATCGGGCATTATTGAGTTAAAGAGACGCCCCTATACCGGAACAGACCTTGACGGTACTTTTCTTGTCATATGCGCGACAGATAATGAAGAGCTTAACCTGCAGGTAAGCCGTGATGCGGGAAAAATTAATATCCTTTGCAATATTGCAGACCGCCCGGAGGCCTGTAACTTTATTCTTCCGGCACTTGTGAAACGGGGATCTCTTGTAATAGCAGTATCTACTTCGGGCAAAAGCCCTGCATTTGCAAAAAAGATCAGAAAAGATCTCGAAAGACAATATGGTGTTGAATACGCTGATTTTTTGAAACTCATGGGAGTAATCAGAAAGCGACTTTTAAGCAACAACCATGAGCCTGAAGAGCACAAGCATCTTTTTGAAAAACTCATAAGTAAAGATATAGTACAATTGATAAAGAACAATGATGAAGAAAAAATTGATTCCGTTCTTTTTGAGGTGCTTGGTGAAGGTTACGGTTATATGGATTTAATGCGGCAGGAAGAATAATGAGTTTCCGGATGGACACTAATTAAAACCGGATTAACAGATAAAACGGTGTGACAGATGGATAACCTGATTATTGTAGCCAGTTTGCTGTATGTCCTGAGTTCGGTTGGATACATTCTATTTCTTTTCTTCCAGAAAAATTACCTTCACAGGCTGGGTCAGGTTTTTCTGGCAACAGGCTTTCTGTGCAATTCGATCATTATAGGCTATTACTATGCGCAAACAGGGCAGATACCTGTCAGAAATCTGCACGAAACACTAATAGTAGCAGGCTGGGCTGTTGCAGGGGTTTTTTTTGCTTTTCAATACAGGTTTCAGGTAAAAGTATTAGGCGGATATGCCGCCCTTCTTGCTGCCGCATGCGTTGTCGCATCTTTTCTTGTCCCCGTTAAAGTTGTCGAAACCCAGAGCATTTTCAACAGTATTTGGCTTGTGGCGCATGTGGTTTCGATTTTTGTGGGACATGCGTCTTTTGCCCTCGCCTGCGGAGCCGGGATTCTTTACATTGCTCAGGAAAATGCGATCAAGAGAAAAAGGCATGGTTTTTTCTATAAACGTCTTCCTTCTCTCGATCTTCTTGACGGCACAGGTTATGCCTCTATTGCAACCGGTTTTGCTCTTCTAACTGTTGGACTTATTACAGGGTTCATATATGCCAAGTCAGCCTGGGGAAGATTCTGGAGCTGGGATCCGAAAGAGGTATGGTCCGGCATCACATGGCTGCTGTATGCTGCTATTCTTCACGGGCGCCTTACTGTCGGATGGAGAGGTAAAAAAGCAGCCGTGATGGCCATAATAGGATTTGCTGTTGTATTATTTACTTTTTTTGGCGTGAATTTTCTTTTAAAAGGGCATCATGGAGTATTTACACGGTAATAAATAATGATGCCCTCGTAAAAAGTCGAAATATGCCTACTTAATGAGCTTTTGGGGGATTTTAAAGTCACTTCGTTAAATTACAAGAACTCTCCCGCCCAGCGCGGGATCAAACAGCTTGTGATTTTAACGCTCTGTTCTTTAAAAATCTATTTCCCAAAAATCTCAAATACGTTCATATATGACTTTTTACAAGTTAATCACATATGATGGTTTATTAAAAATAAAGATATGTCAGAAATAATACTTATTGGATTAAATCATAAAACGGCACCGGTTGAGATAAGAGAGCGCCTGGCAGTTTCGAAAGAAGAAGCCGCAGCGATGCTTGATGCAATTAAAGAATCATCTTCCGTAAATGAAGTCGTTTTATTCTCGACATGCAACCGTGTTGAAATACTGATGGCGGCAGGCGATAAAGCGGATGCTATTGAAACAGCCAAGAGACATCTTTCAGGATTTAAAAAAGTACCTCTCGCTCAGTTTAAAGATTCAATTTATGTTTATGAGGGCGATAAAGCTGTCCGGCATATATTCAGAGTCGCATCGAGTCTTGATTCAATGATGGTTGGAGAACCTCAGATTCTTGGGCAGATAAAAGAGGCGTATTTTAATGCAACAAAAAGAAAAACGTCAGGAGTAATACTAAACAGGCTTCTTCACAGAACTTTTTTTACGGCAAAAAAAATACGAACAGAAACCGGAATCGGAGATCATGCTGTTTCAATCAGTTATGCAGCAATAGAGCTGGCCAGGAAAATATTCGGACAGCTTGAGGGTAAAAAAGTACTGCTGATAGGCGCAGGGGAGATGGCCGAACTTGCCGTCGAGCATCTGCTGAAAAACAGGGTTAAAGAGATTTTTGTTGCAAACAGGACCTTTAAAAACGGTGTGGAACTAGCCAGAAAATTCGGCGGGAATGCCATACGGTTTGAAGAGATCCCCGGTTTTATTCTGCAGGTTGATATTATTATCAGTTCAACCGGCTCTCCTGACATAATTATTACAAAAGAGCAGGTCAAGCAAATAATGCCGGGGAGGAGGAATCGCCCGCTTTTTTTTATTGATATTGCTGTTCCGAGGGATGTTGATCCTGAAATAAACAAGCTGAACAACGTTTATGTCTATGATATAGATGATTTAAATGGTGTCATAGATGAAAATATTGAGGATAGAAACAAAGAGGCTGTAAAGGGTGAAAGAATTATTGAAGAAGCCGTTATAAGCTTCATGCGATGGTATTACAGTCTTGATGTTGTTCCCACCATAATTGAATTAAGGAATAAAATAGACTCGATTGTTACAGCTGAAATTCAGAAGACTTTACAGTCAATGAATCTTCCGGAAAGCGATCGGGAAGCCTTTTACAGGATGAAAAATGCTCTTATAAACAAGATAATGCATAACCCTACCCTTTTGCTGAAACGGAACGGGTGCCACGGAAACAATTCTGTTTATATTGATATTACTCGAAAGCTCTTCAATCTTGACGAGTGACGGATTCGTAAAAAAATTAATGATGGAGGACCGATTTGAAAAAAGCAGCTTTTCTGTTTCCCGGCCAGGGATCACAACATGTCGGTATGGGGTTTGATTTTTATCAGGAGTTTGTTTTTATCAAAGAACTCTTTGAAATGGCTTCGGAAATATGCAAAATAAACATATCACGGCTTTGCTTCGAAGGACCCATGGAAGAGCTGACAAAGACTATTAATCTGCAGCCTTCAGTGACAGCAGTTAATCTCGCATGTCTTGGCGCTGTTGAAAAAGAGGGAATGATTCCGGCTTTTCTTGCTGGACACAGCCTTGGAGAATACAGCGCCCTGTGTGCCGCTGGTGTGATTTCCCGTGAAGATGCTTTCAGGCTTGTCTATAAACGCGGGGAACTAATGCACAGGGAATCGGTTAAGCATAAAGGCGCAATGCATGCGATAATCGGGCTTCCTGTAGAAGATATTGAGCTTATATTAGCCGGAGTAAAAAACGGGGGTATTATATCGGTAGCAAATCACAACACAAAGACCCAGATTGTCATCACCGGCGAACCGGAAGCGGTCACCAGGGTTTCGTCCCTTGCTTCAGAAAAAGGAGCAAAATCGGTTCCATTAAATGTCAGCGGCGCGTGGCACAGCAGATTGATAAAGGGCGCTGAAGATGATTTTGGGAAATACCTTGAAAACATAACTTTCAGCAAGCCTGCGATTCCTGTTATTCATAATGTTACCGCAGATCATTCTGTCGATCCTTCTGAAATCAGAGTCCTGATGGGAAAGCAGTTGTGCAGTCCTGTAAAATGGTTTGATTCAATCAAAAGACTTATGGATGAAGAGATTGAAATATTTGCAGAAATAGGTCCTGGAAGGGTGCTTGCCGGTCTTTTGGGTAAAATACTTCCGAAGGATTACCCTCGCAAAATTTATACCGTCAACTCGATAAAAAGCTTTGAGAATTTTATAAAAGAAATCAAATAGGCTTAAGCTATGCGTCGTTCAAACATAACCGAAACATTGAAACTCGCTGGCCGTTATAAGGAGCTTTAATGAAAGGGTTATTTGGCAACGACTCTTAACATATATCCTGCTGGGGATCTTCACTGTCTTCCGGTTCAACCCACAATATATGCCTTTTGTTGACAAAAAGAATTTTACCGACTCCATCTCTGTAAGCAACATCAACCATTACAATAAAAGAGGCTTCGGATTTTGTAAAAATATCTGAGACCCTCTGATTCGCGGCAACATTTATCTTTCCCTGAATGGTCGATCCGTCCGAGGTTTTGACGGTGATTTTCCTGTAATGCGTTTCAGTGCATATATCCTGCTTATTTTGTTCCAATTATTCACCCCTTATTTTTATATACAATTTACGCTCCCAGCCATAAAGACTTCGGCGCATTCAGCCTCACCGCGTAGAAGAGTCTTTTCTGGAAACTATAAATATGCCCAAACTCTGTTTCGGTATGGGCACTAATTGGAAAAAATTAAAATATTCGCATATACCTTAGTTTAATTAATCTATATTACATAATTTACCGCGATACAATATATAAAATGCGCTTTAATATTCGGATACAGTTTTTGTATAAAAAAATCTTTACTTAATCTATTCTTTATGGTATTTGCAACGGTTCAAAATAGAAATCTCTTAATGAAAAGGGACTTGCTATGAATAAAAAAGACGTAGAATATTTCAGAGAGTTTTTGACAAAACGCTTGGAAGAACTTTTGAATCAGGCTGATGATACCGTTTCAGGCATGACTGATCCCAAAGAAAATTTTCCGGATCCAACAGACCGGGCCGCCCTCGAGGCTGACCGTAATTTTATGTTAAGGATCAGGGACAGGGAGAGCAAGCTTATACGTAAAATCAAAGCGGCGCTTGAGCGCATAGAAAACGGCACTTTTGGCATATGTGAAACCTGCGGCGGTGAGATTTCAGTTAAGCGGCTGAAGGCACGCCCGGTCACTTCCCAGTGCATAGAATGCAAATCCAAAGAGGAGGCCTTGGAAAAAGCTCTTGGTTTATAGTAATAACAGGAGTATAGACCTTCATATTCATTCAACCGCATCAGACGGAACATTTTCTCCCTGCGAAATTCTTGCCCTGGCAACAAAGCTCAATCTTGCTGCGATTGCAATCACAGATCACGATACAATTGACGGTTCCAAAGACGCTATAGATAAAGGCATTCCATCGGAAATAAAATTTTTAACAGGAGTTGAAATCAGTGCTGCTCCCCCTTTATCTTTTTCCTGTTCCGGAAGTATACATATCCTGGGCTATTCTTTACGTTTGAATGATCCTGTTCTGAATCAGACTCTATACACCCTCCAAATGGCCCGGAAAAACCGCAATCCCGGTATTATTGAACGCCTGAAAAATATAGGTTTTGATATTTCAATCGAAGAGGTTACAGAGCTTGCAGGCAGCGGGCAGACAGGAAGACCGCACATTGCGCGGCTTATGACGGAAAAAGGCTTTGCAGGATCTATCAACGAGGCATTCGATAAATACCTGGGCAAAGGAAAACCAGCATACGTTGATAAATACAGGATCGAATGCGATGAGGCGATCAAAATCATAACCGGTGCAGGCGGTATCCCCGTTCTGGCCCATCCGTCACTTATCAATATTTATAATGACAAGGGTTTAGAGGATCTGGTCGCCGCTTTGAAAGAAATGGGAATTAAGGGTATGGAAGTTTACTACCCGGAGCATTCAAAAGCACAGGTTTCCTGCTACATGAAACTGGCGAAAAAGCATAAGCTGCTTATCACGGGTGGTACCGACTTTCATGGTTCGCTGAAACCCGATATCAGCATGGGATCCGGGAGAGGAAACTTTCATGTGCCTTATAATTTATACGAAAATCTTATAAAATTAAAACTCCCCGGGATCGATGGTAAGCGAGGGCTGCAAGGCATTTAGTCTGTTTTACAAATTCGCCCGCTGACCCTGTCTTAAGCAGAAGAGGAGTCACTATCTGTTGCTGTTCAGGCAAGACCCGGTGGTCGGGTTTTCCTTTTTTGCAGATAAAACCAAGAGCACAACAGGAAATTTTTTATGGCGCGTCCGGAGCTTTCAGATTTAACTGAAAAACTTTCATATGAATTTAATAATCAGGACCTGCTTGAAGAAGCTCTGCGGCACAGTTCGTTCGTGAACGAGCAGGCCGGCACGCAATTGCGTGACAATGAAAGATTCGAGTTTTTAGGTGATGCTGTTCTGAATCTGGTAATTGGCCATCTTCTTATACATCGCTTTCCGAAACTTAAAGAAGGTGATCTTTCCAGAATGCGCTCAAATCTTGTTAATGAATCACAGGTTGCGTCTATTGCGCGGTCTTTGGATCTCGGATCCTTTGTCCTGCTTGGCAGGGGAGAGTTTTTAACCAACGGGCGGGAAAAAAACTCAATTCTTGCCAACACATTTGAGGCTCTTATTGCAGCGATATATATTGATGGCGGCTATGATGCAGCCTTTGGAATAATAGAAAAAAACTTTTTGCCACATTTTGAATCAGATGGAAAACCTTCTGTAAATTATGATTATAAAACCAGGATACAGGAATTAATACAGAATGGTAAGGGGGTTAAAGCTGTTTATACTGTTATTGATGAAACAGGACCTGACCATGACAAGGTGTTCAGGGTGGCGCTGTCTTTTAAAGAGATCTATACTGAAGGATGCGGGAAAAGCAAAAAACTTGCCGAACAGGATGCTGCCAGAAAAGCGCTTGATCTGTTATCTAATAATGAATGACAGCTTTTTGTAAAATCGCCGCAATTATGGACTCATAAAAAGCAATTTAATGCCGCTTTAAGGCAATCTGTATTCGACAAACATGTTGGAAGTCGAAACGCAAACTGCAAGAGATTACCATCCGATGCCTGATACAGGAAAATATTTTATAATACCTGTCTTTATACCCCACGCGGGATGCCCCAATCAGTGCGTTTTCTGCAACCAGAATACCGTTACAGGAGAAAAAAGAGACATACCTTCGCCGGAAGAGATCCATAACAATATAGATAGATTTTTAAATTATAAGGGAGAAAAAAGAGACAGGGTTCAGATCGGATTCTACGGCGGTAATTTTTTGGGCCTCAAAAGCGATATAATAAAACACCTTTTGTCTGTGGCGACAGGATATATAACAAACGGTCTTGTTGATAGCATTCGTTTTTCAACACGTCCGGATACTATTGATGACAACAGGCTTGATATTGCGGAGAGCTTCCCTGTTTCGACGATAGAACTGGGGGTGCAGTCGATGGATGATGGCGTGCTGGCTGCGTCAAAACGCGGCCACACATCTTCAGATACAATAAAGGCTGTTTCGCTTATCAAAAAAAGGAATTTCACGACAGGTCTTCAGATGATGATAGGTCTGCCTGGCGACGACGAAAAAACGTCGATTGATACTGCGCGACGAATATCGGAACTTTCTCCTGATTTTGTAAGAATATATCCGACCGTTGTACTGGCAGGAAGCGCTCTTGCCGTATTGCATAAGAAAGGAAAATTCCTGCCTCTTACCCTTGAAGAAGGAGTGTCTATTACAAAAAAGGTGTATCTTGTTTTCAGGGAAAAGAACATAAGGGTTATCCGCATGGGTCTGCAGGCAACAGAGGATCTTCGGGAAGGAACCTCAATTCTTGCAGGGCCATATCATCCCGCCTTCGGCCAGCTTGTTTATTCTGAGATCTTTCTTGATAATATAATCGGTGCTCTTCAATCCGAATCATCCATCTCTGAAGAGATAAGCATAAGGGTTCATCCGAATAGTGTTTCAAAACTACGTGGATTGAAAAACGGAAATATAGATAAAATAAAAAACATGTTTGGCATCAAAACCGTGCGTGTTGCGCCAGATCCAAACCTGCCGCCTGACGGATTCGTTATAAATAAAAACAGGTAATCCCGGTAAAAAATCATTATTCTGTGTTGCGCCCGCTGTTTCGGTTCAAAAAAATATAAGAGAGTATTTATATGACCGGTTCTAACTTTGTGTTTGATTTAACGTAGACGTTTCAATAATATTAACACGTTTGAAAACCAATTTTGAGTCGCTATGCGGCAGTCCGTCCCAGACAAACCCTAAAGATGACTTCGTTGAAAGTCCACCAGTTGGCATAGGGCGCTTAAGGCTGTGCCCGGGAGATTGCTTGCAGGAGATATCAGCCTTTGAAACTTAGAATAATACTTATGGTTCTCTCTCTGCTGGCCTTTCTGTCGGCCACTGCCGGGGGTTATCTTTATTATTCATCACTTAAGGAATCCGCGTTCAAGGAGGCTGAACGCCAGGCGGTTGCCCGTCTTGAAATGATAAAAACAAACCTCTCTTCCCTGCTTTCCGAACACAGAAAATCTGTAAGAACACTTGCCGGCATGAAGGAGGTTTCAAGGTACCTGCTCAATCCCGATCCTGTTAATATAATAGATGCAAACGACATACTCGATCATTTTAAGGATTCACTGGATATTGAAGTCTGTTACCTTATCGACAGCAAGGGAAATACGACAGCATCCAGCAACCGGAATGACGCGGACAGTTTTGTGGGACACAATTTCTCATTCCGACCATATTTCACAGAGGCTATTCAAAACAAACCGGCAACCTATCTTGCCCTCGGGACTACATCGAAAAAAAGGGGCGCCTATTACAGCTATCCGGTTTACGGCAGGGAGGGAGATAAGCCGGCAGGTGTCACAGTGATAAAAGTATCCATCCAGATGATTGAAAAAGAGCTTTCTCTTTCACCGGATGAGATTCTGCTGGTAACCGATCCGCACGGCATAATTTTTATTTCAAACAGAAACGACTGGATTTACAATTCGATAACAAATCTGTCTGCAGATGAGATAGATTTTGTTGCTGCATCGCGGCAATTCGGAGAAGGTCCGTGGCACTGGAACGGCCTGACAATAGTAAATGATAAATTCGCAAAAGACAGCCATGGAAACGGATATCTTATGAACCGGACGGAGATAGAGGATTATCCCGGATGGAGAGTGGTTCATCTTCGAAGTCTTGCAGCAATCTCGAAGGTTGTATCCGACCCTCTGTTGCGTATTACAGGCCCGATAGTCCTTGCCCTGACCGTTCTTATCGGTATTTCGGTTTTTTTTCTTTACGGAAAGGCAACGGAAGAGATTTCACTCAGAAGATCGGTGGAGAACGCCCTTCGGGAAAGCGAGGAGAGATACCGGTCTTTGTACAATAATACGCCTGCAATGCTACATTCCGTTGACCCTGACGGACGCCTTGTAAGCGTCAGCGAACACTGGCTGGATGTAATGGGATATGAAAGGCACGAAGTAATCGGGAAAATGATAACCGATTTCTTTTCTGAAGAATCCAGAAAGTTTGCCAGAGAGGTCGTTATCCCGGAATTTTTCAAAAAAGGTTATTATAAGGACGCGCAGTACAGGTTTGTCAAAAAAAACGGCGAAGAGATGGACATGATTCTCTCCGCGATTGGGGACAGGGATTCTGGCGGAAAAATAATCAGATCTCTGGCAGTATCTATCGATGTGACCGAACGAAACAGGGCGGAAGAGGCTCTTAAGATAGCAAAGGAGGAACTCAGTCGTTATTCCAAAGACCTTGAATTGCAGGTAAAAAAGCGGACCAGAGAGATTACCGGTATTCTGGAAAATATACCCGCTGTTGTTTACACCAAGGATCTTAAAGGCTGTTATATTCTCGTAAATTCAAGATATGAAGAATTGTTCAAGGTTAAAATCGAAGAGATACGCGGCAAAACGGATTACGAGATTCTTCCTGAAGAGACCGCTGATCTTTTCAGAAATTCGGACATTATAGTTCTGGAAAGAAAACTGGGCTGCCAGTTTACCGAGAATATAAAACATGAAGAAGGAATTCATACATATATTTCGGTCAAATTTCCTCTGTTTGATGAGGCAGGGTCCATAAACGGGATTTGTGCGATTTTAACCGATATTACAGCTCTGAAAAAAGCCCAGGATCAGCTTAGGCGCCTTTCCGGAAGCATTATTGAAAGCCAGGAAAAAGAACGTTTCGCGATCGCTCGCGAACTCCATGATGAACTAGGGCAGGTTCTGACTGCCTTAAGAATGGATTCGGTCTGGATGTACGAAAGGCTGAAAGAGAGTGATAAAAAGGCGGCTTTGAGGGCTCTTTCAATGTGTGACCTGGTTGACAAGAATATCCAGGATGTAAGAAACATGGCCATACGTCTCCGACCCGGAGTTCTGGACGATCTCGGTCTGGTTGACGCGCTGGAATGGTATACCTCCGATTTTGAAAGGCGCACAGGAATTACCTGCATATTTGAGCATTATAATGTGCCGGCATTAAGCGAAACCATCGCTACGGCTTCTTACCGTATCACCCAGGAATCTCTGACTAACATGGCAAGACATGCCGGGGCGAACAGGGTTGACGTGATTTTACGGTTTGAGAGCGGAATCCTGACGCTTGTTGTTTCTGATAATGGTAAAGGTTTCAACATATCTGAACTGGGAGAGTCTGAGGGGCTCGGGGTAGCGGGAATGCGCGAAAGGGCTGTGCTTGCCGGGGGGGTGGTGGAAGTTCAATCCTTTCCGGAGAAGGGAACAAAAGTCTCTTTTACAGTACAGATCGACGATCAGATCAGGAGTCTATGATGATAAAAGTTCTTATTGCAGACGATCACAGCATAGTAAGAGCGGGACTGCGCCGTATCGTCGAAGAGAGCGGCGACATGGAAGTTATAGCGGAAGCATCGGACGGTAAAGGCGCTTTGCTGCAGGTTCAGAAAGAGCAGCCTGATGTTGCCGTGATCGATATATCCATGCCTGGGCTCGACGGCCTGGAAGTCACAGCCCAGCTTCATGCCGGTTATCCGAAGCTGCCTGTTATAATACTGACAATGCACGAGGAGGAGCAATATGTAATAAGAGCTATCGAGGCGGGCGCAATGGGATACATAACGAAAAGATCGGCGCCCGAACAACTTGTAAATGCGATACGCAAGGTGCATGCCGGAAGCCGGTATCTTTCGGCTGAAGCCACAGATCTTCTTGCCCTGCGTGTCGCAAGGGGGTCTCAGGGACAATCTCCGCTCGATTCACTTTCAACAAGAGAGCTTCAGGTCCTAAGACGCCTTGCCATGGGACACACGAACCGTGAGATAGCCTCAGCATACGGAATAAGCATAAAAACGGTCGATACTTACAGGTTCAGGCTTTTGAAAAAACTGAACCTGAGAAATAATGCCGAACTCTCAAGATTTGCCATCCAGAACCGCCTCGTTGAACCATAACATTTTATAAGAGAATACAGGAGTCAGAATTCAGAATACAGAAGAAAAACAAGACCATGGTTATTCTGGCTCCTGACTCCTGGCTCCTGTGTTCTCATGCTTCGTCGTTCCTGCGCCGGCATGAGGGGGCAGCTGGGTAAAAAGGTTCGAGGATTCAAGGGGGCAAGCGTAATCCTTGATATTTTGAACCCTGACAGTATCACCGGCTCTTTTGGAGATGACCCCAAAATTTAAATTTGTAAGAAAAAGTCTTACAGTAAAATCAGAATTCATCGGATTGACACGGCATTTCATAAATGATAAACATCATCTAAATACGATTCATATGTCGGCAACAGTTCAGCTTCTCGTAGTGTGTTGCCGGTAAGTAAACAGGAAGGATTTTTTTGTTTTTTTGGCCGCATAAGTCATTAAAAAAAACTACCTGGCGTTTATTAACATTAATAAAACAAGGAGGAAAGGATCATGCGGAAAATTGCAGTTGTTGTTGCGATATTAGGAATGATTGTTTTTGCAGTTAACACCGGTATGGCGGCGGATAAAGCGGGTTGGCCGAAAGGTGTTACTATCGGGGCGGCGCCGGTTGGCGGCACCTATTTCATCTGGGGCGGCGGCTTTGCCAAACTGCTTCATGAAAAAGTCGGGGTGCAGGCCAATGTGGAAGTCACAGGCGGCCCGGTTCACAATACCCAGTTGGTTGACGCAAAGAACCTCGATTTTGGCATGGTGACTTCGGCTCCGGTTTATGAAGGATGGACCGGCGAAGGATGGGCAAAGGGCAAGAAACACCAGAATGTAAGGGTTATTTTTCCGATGTATGCCACATGGTTTCAAATGTATGCTGAAACCAAAAAAGGTATAAAAACTCTGAAGGATCTTGAAGGCAAAAGCGTGGGCGTTGGGCCTACCGGCGGGACCCCTGCGACATACTGGCCGAAAATCCTGGAAGCAGCAGGCGTTAAAGCGGGCCGTATTGTCAATGCCGGCTCTGCCGATCTGAACTCACAGTTAAAGGACGGTATGCTAGATGCGAACAGCCAGGCAGTAGGGCTTCCCTGGGTAACAGTTACCGAGGTTGAAACAACTCATGACGTCAGGCTGATTCCCATCGATAAAGCTACCGCAGATAAATTTATCGCAAATTATCCGCTGTTTGCAGTAGATTCCATTCCAAAAGGATTTTACAAAAGCAATAAGGATTCCGATGTTCTAACCATTACCATAGGGAATTTCATGACTGTTCACAAAGATGCACCGGATGACTTTGTGTATGAAGTGGTTAAAAAGACCTTTGAAAATGTGAATATCCTGATTGCAGCTCACGCCTCAGCAAAAGAGGTAAAGGCTGCAAATATCGTAAATAGCCCCATTCCGATCCACCCAGGGGCAGCAAAGTATTACAAGGAAATCGGAATAAAGATCCCTGACAAGCTGATAGCGAAATAATACAGAAAGAACCATTGGCGCGGCTTTTCAGAGATTGAAATCCGCGCCATTTTTTTTAATCCGGAGAGACCAAAATGGAAGATGTGCAAGTTGTCGATATAAAAGAAGTCGAAAAAAAGCTTGCTGAAATGAAGATAAAAGATATCGAGATTTCAGGAGGCAGAGAGCTGAAGGGGGTTTTGAAAAACGCCTTTTTTGTCGTAAGTCTCGCCATGAGCTTGTTCCATATTATTGTACTTACAGTATACGCTATTGATCCATGGTATTTCAGAACCATGCATGTTGTTTTTGCAGGAGTACTGATTTTTGCGTGGCTGCCGGGATGGAAAAAAGCGTCGCTGGAGCGGATTGAGTGGCTCGACTACTTGTTTATGCTTCTAATAATAGCTCCTGCCGTCTATATCTTTTCGGATTTTGATGACTGGATCAATCGTGTGGGTGTTGTGCCTACAGACTTGGATTTTATATTTTCCACGCTGTTTGTGATTGCCATCTTTGAAATGACCCGGCGAACTACCGGTCTGCCTCTTGCCATATTATCAGGAATATTTATTCTGTACGGTCTTTTTGGAAATTACATGCCCGGGTTGTTTTATCACAGGGGATATTCACTTTATCGTCTGATTACTTTTTTATTCAGTCTGGAAGGTATTTTAAGTCTTCCCATTCTTGCTTCTGCGCATTACATATTTCTCTTCGTCCTGTTCGGGGCTTTCGTGGAATCATCCGGGGCCGGGAAATTTTTTGTTGATTTTGCCCGCTCCATTGCAGGCGGATACCGCGGAGGGCCGGCCAAGGTCTCAATTATATCAAGCGCCCTGATCGGAACAGCGTCAGGATCATCGGTGGCCAACGTTGTGGTGGACGGGGTATTTAATATTCCATTAATGAAGGCCACTGGATTCCGACCGACTGTGGCTGGCGCTGTTGAGGCCATGAATTCCACGGGAGGTCAGCTTGTGCCGCCGGTCATGGGGGCAGGCGCATTTTTAATGGCTGAAATTCTGGCAGTGCCCTATTCTGTCGTGGCTTTAGCCGCCATTATTCCGGCAGTTCTTTACTATGTCGCGGCTTATTTTATGATCGATTTCTATTCGGCTTCAAAGAATTTAAAAGGTGTGGCGAGAAAAGATTTGCCGGTTTTCTCTACACTTATGAAAGAACAAGGCTATTTGCTGATTCCAATAGTAGTGCTCCTTTTTTCTCTTATGATCCTGATGTTATCACCTTACCGGTCCGCCATCTACGCCATCATTTCACTGATCATCGTAAGCTGGGCAAAAAAATCAACCCGCATGGGGTTTGTCAAAATATTAAAAACCCTTGCCCAGGGTGCAAGAGGTTCTATTGAAATTGCTGCAACCTGTGCGGCAGCCGGTATTATTGTCGGTGTGTTGACACAGACAGGTCTGGGCATGAAACTTGCGATGATCATTATCAGTTATTCCGGCGGCAATCTTCTGATTGCATTGATCTTTACCATGCTGATTGCGATGCTTCTTGGAATGGGCATGCCCACTACCGCCGCCTATGCCATTTGTGCGTCGGTCCTTGCGCCCGCGCTGATCCAGCTTCAAGTAGTGCCTATTGCGGCACACCTTTTTATTTTTTACTTTGCCTGTTTATCCGCCCTGACCCCACCGGTCGCGCTGGCATCATTTGCCGCAGCCGCCATTGCAAATGCCAAGGCATGGGACGTGGGCTGGCAGGGAATGCGGTTTGCAATAGCCGGCTTTTTGATCCCCTACATGTTTGTGTTCGGTCCGGCCATGGTGTTGATAGGATCTCCCGGTGAAATAGCTTTAGCTATAGTAACCGGCTCTATTGGATGTATGGCGCTTGCCGGCGCTGTTCAGGGGTATTTGTTATGGCATGCATCTATGGCGGAAAGAGGCGTATTATTAATAGCGGCGCTTTTATTGATAAAGCCGGGCTGGATTACGGATGCTGTAGGTCTGGGGCTTTTGGGAACCATATTATCCATACAGCTGATCAGGAAGAAAAAAACGGTATCGGCGTAATGAAGGGTTTGATATGAAAACAGTTTATCGGATTGCTGTTATTCCCGGGGACGGAATCGGCGGAGAGGTGATAACAGAGGGCATTAAATGTCTTAACGCCCTCTCCGATCTGCGCGGGAAATTAAAGTTTGAATTCACGATGTTTCCCTGGGGAAGTGATTATTTTCTCAAAAATGGCGTTATGATGCCGGCTGATGGCCTGAAGATTCTCAAAGATTTTCAGGCAGTTTATCTGGGTGCGGTGGGTGACCCGCGGGTTCCGGATGATGTTACCCTGCATGGACTGCTTCTTCCCATCAAAATGGGCTTTGACCTGTATGCGGGCTTAAGGCCGGTTTACCTTCATGACGGCGTGTCATCGGTTCTGGCCGGCAAGCGTCCCGGCGATATTGATATTGTCGTGATAAGGGAGAATACGGAAGGAGAGTATTCAAACGTAGGCGGTATCGTGGGTCATACGGATCAGGAACTGGCAGTTCAAAGCAGCGTCTTTACCCGGAAGGGAATTAAACGTATTATGGAGTATGCTTTTGAATATGCCCGAAAGCACGGACGGAAAAAAGTTACATCATTGACAAAATCAAATGCGCAGCGATATGGCATGGTCTTGTGGGACCAGATTTTCAGGGAAATCTCATCCCAATATACGGATATCCGGCACGAGTCGAAACTTATTGATGCGGCATGCATGGATGCGGTCAGAAATCCCGGAAATTATGATATCATTGTGGCATCAAACCTGTTTGCCGATATTTTATCCGATCTGGCGGCAGGGATTACCGGCGGCATGGGACTGGCGCCGGGAGGCAGTTTCAATCCGAAAGATAAGACTGTTCCCGGCCTTTTTGATCCGGTTCACGGCTCTGCTCCCGACATAGCGGGAAAAGGCCTTGCCAATCCGATTGCGGCGATTCTGACAGCTAAAATGATGCTCGATTTTCTGGGTGAATTTCAAATGGCAGGCTTACTGAATCAGGCTGTTAAAAAGCAGTTGGCGGAAAAAAAGATACGAACCAAAGATTTGGGTGGGGATGCCAGATCATCCGAGGTTGGGGATGATATTGTCAGAATCCTTCATGCTGTTAAGTAACCACAAAAAAAGAGGAGTTGAAATGATGCTTCAGGCGCAAGATATCAATATCAAAAAAATACTGTATGCAACTGATTTATCGGACAATGCACGCCATGTATTTGCTTATGCGGTAAGCCTTGCTGTAAAATACTCTGCAAGTATAACAATGCTGCATGTGATACACGAAATTCCCGGATTTGCGGATATGAGCGTGGCCAACTATATTGATGCCGACAGGTGGGAACAGATCAAGAAACGCCATTTGGACGATGCCCGTCAGGCCCTGATCGGTAAAAGGACGGAGCATTTAGCGATTAAGGACGTGCTGGAACAGTTTGCCGAAAAGGTCAGGAGCGCGGACGAATCATCTAAAATCAGTTTCGATGAAATTATGGTTGAAATCGGAAATCCGGTTCAGGTAATTCTTGAAGTGGCGGAAAACCGGAATTGCGACATTATCGTGATGGGTAAA
>RPRI01000088.1 GCA_003818505.1 Desulfobacteraceae bacterium
AAACACCCGAAACAACACATCCGGCTTTTAATGTTCCCAGCCATGCTATCACATATTCAGGAATATTCGGAAGATTGATCCCTACAACGTCACCTTTTTTCAGCCCGTTTTGAGTGAGCATATCGGCGAACCTGTTTGAATACTTGTCCAGATCGGCAAATGAGACCTCAATCCCGAAAAAAGTGAATGCAGCCTTTCCCGAAAATTTATCAAATGCGGGTTTTATAATGTCAACATAAGAGGTTTCCCATTTACTTGGATCAAGATCTTTAAGACCGGCATCATACGACTTTTTCCAGAATTGTTCCCTTTCCATGATAAAATCTCCTCCTGTTTTACTTTTTTAAAAAAGTTATCGGAGTAATTCTGATGGACTCGTAAAAATCCCATCATATTTTCAGGGCCGCCAAAAAACCTCCGTGGATTGCATCGTTGATTTTCCCGGGACGAATGCAGTCTCCGACCACATTAAAAGGAATCCGCAGAGTCTGCATTTCAACCGAAAGTTTCTTAACCGGTCGCGAACCTGCCGCCAGAATCACCTGATCAAAATGCATTTCATCTTTCTTTCCGTCCCTTTCAAAAAGAACCTTTCCCTGGCGGATGGAGCTAACTTTTGAGCTGGTAAGGATATTTATACCGAAACGTTTCAGGTTATCAAACACTACCCAGCGGGTTGACCGCCCGACATCGACGCCGGCTTTGGGAAGCATTTCAAATACCGTAACCCGGGATGTACCACGAAACATCAGTTCCCGCAAGCGCTCCACGCTTTCCGCCTCGTATGCGAAAAGGAAATGCAGGGTTTCAGGATTAATGGTTCCCTTGGCGGCAACAAAAAGGGCGGTTTCAAGTCCTACGGCACCGCCGCCGATAATGGCGACAGATCGGCCCAGCAGCGGATTTTTGCCGAGGACATCCCAGGCTGACAGCACACAAGGGTCGTCAACGCCGTCGATGGGAGGCATGACAGCTTCGGCGCCTTCGGCAACTATGACATGGTCGGGTTTTAATTGCTTTAACAGGAGAACATCCACTTCCGCGTTCAGATGAAGAGGAATGTTATATTTATTGATCATGGCCCGGTAATAGCGGATAAATTCCAGCAGCTCCTGCTTATGGGGCGGCGCGCCGGCCAGCCGGAGCTGACCGCCGATCTCCCCGGCCTTTTCGTAGATTTCCACCCGGTGTCCAGCCATAGCGGCGGTCACTGCCGCTTCCAGGCCGCCTGCCCCTGCGCCCACCACCATGACGTTTTTGGGTGAATCGGTTCTTATGATATTCCGCTCTCCTTCAAACCCGGCCCTGGGGTTGCCTGCACAAAATATGGGCATGCCGCTGAAAACCTGATCCGTGCAGCCCTGAGAACATGCCACACAGGGACGTATTTCACTGGCGCGCCCTTCCATGGCTTTTTTCGGCCATTGGGGATCGGCAATGAGAACGCGGCCCAGGTTGACCATGTCGGCATATCCGTCTTTGATGATTTTTTCAGCCGTTTCAGGATCTGCGATACGGTTGGAGGCCATAACAGGAACCGATACTGCTTTTTTAATATTCAGGGCCAGATAAGCATAGGCTGAGCGGGGCAGCTCCATGGGAAGCTGAGGCACCCGGGTTTCATGCCAGCCGCCGGTTACGTTGATTGCATCTGCTCCAGCCTTCTCATAAACCTGCGCGATCAAGGGTGTTTCCGAATCAGTGTTGCTGCCCGGCACAAAATCGTTGCCCGCCATCCGGACTGTTACAGGATAGTCTCTGCCGAGTGCCGCCCGGACATCTTCAATCAGTTCGCGCGGAAAGCGCAGGCGGTTTTCAAAGCTGCCTCCGTAATCATCGGTGCGTTGATTTCTGAGGGGAGAGACAAATTGTGTGATCAGATAGCCGCCGGATGCAATAATTTCCACTCCGTCAAACCCGGCGGCCCTGGCGCGCAAGGATGCCCTGACAAAAGCGCTCTGTACCTCCCGGATATCATGCAGCGTCATTTCACGCGGTGTAATTTTGGAATAAATGGAATACACAGGAGAGGGTGCCATTGGCGTCTGGCCATCAATTATAATGGGGTGGGAATAAGCGCCGGCATGAAAAAGCTGAACCCACGGGCTGGCCCCTTCGTTTCGGATGGTGTCGGCCAGTTTCCGGAAATCGGCAATCGCCTCGTCTTCGGCAAGAGACAGAACCAGCAGGCCGGAACCGATAAAATCAACCCCCACCGGGCCCACGGTAACTACTCCGGCACCACCTGCGGCTTTTTCCCGAAAGTAATGGAAATATCGATCGTTTAATTTCCGGTCATGGGAATAGAGAAGACCGAGGGCCGGATAGGCTATGCGGTTCTTGATTTCAAGCTTATTGATCCTGATCGGGCTGAACAGATAACTATACATGATTACTCCTTCACTTAAACATTCCCGGAGGTGGGCCGTTGTCCGGCGGACCGGCAAAGGCCTGGGCCAGCTTCATCCATTCAGCGGCCACCTCTCCGCGGACTTCTAACCCGGTATCATCTACATGCCGGCGCTGGGTTACAACCAGACAAAAATCTTCCGCCGAACCACGCACAAAATCAGCGGCATTTTCAGGACCCCAGCTCCACCTGCTTCCGGAAGGCGCGGTCAGCTCCACCCGCACAGGCTTTTCCGGAACAGGCAGGTTGCGGTTGGCGAAACTCCAGCCAAAGGTTTTAAATCCGAGGTGGGCGATATGGCGCAGCCTGTCACCAGGTGTACGCCGTATTTTAAGAACATCGGCCACATCCTGGCCGTGGGCCCATGTTTCCATGAGACGCGCGGTGGCAAAGGATTTTGCGCTCATGGACGGACCGTACCAGGGCAAACGATCTTTCGGATCAAGCGGAGATAGGGCCTTGATGAGAAGAGAGCGTTCGGTGCGCCACCAGGCCAGCAGCCCGGCAACAGTCATCTCCCGCCCGCGAGTCAGAGTTTTTTGGTTAAAGCTTTCAAAGCTGTCCAGATTTTTGAACAGCTCTTCCGCGCTCCGCGCAAACGAAGCCGCATCCGTAACCGCCTCTCTTGCAGCAGCATCGAAAAAGGCGATATGGCAGATCGCATCTTTCACGCTCCATCCGGCGCAATGGGTAATAAGAGCCCATCCGCCCGCATCGAGTTCCGCCACCATATTGTCAAGAACCTGGTACTCATCCTGTAAATCCCGGCAAATCTCTTTCATCATATCACCATTTCATTTATCGATAATTATCATGACTTCCAACGAACTCGTCAATTTTAATAAACCAGTTGGAAGTCATATGCGAACGGATTTGAGATTTTTGGGAAACAGATTTTTAAAGAACTTGAGCGTTAAAAATCACAACCCTTTGAGGGCGTCAGCCCAAACCTTCTTGTGATTTAGCGAAGTGATTTAAAAATCCCCAAAAAGCTCATTAAGAGAGCATATTCAGACTTCCAACGAGTTCGTCGAATATAGATTGCCGCAAAACGGCATAAATCAGCTTTTTATGATACCATCAGGCTTTTAATACCGCCAACAATATAAGTAACGGCAGCTCTTCCGATGGTATTGATATCGCCCGGCCGTTTTTGCCAGATTTTATAATACATGCCAAGCCAGACAAAAATAGCCGTGGTACATACCGCTATCACTTCAGCGGAGATTCCGGAGGCGAATTTAAGGCCCAGGCCGTCCTTGCCTTTCATGAGCGCGACCCGAACATCCTCCGTCATTTTGAGCATGAAATTCCTGCGGGCATTTACGAACTGATCGCCGGCGCCGATGGATTCATCGTACAGCAGCAGCGCCTTTTCCGGATAGGGGCGGCAAAGTTCTTCAAAAAAGGCCATGCCCGCCCGTTCGATACCTTCTATAACTGAATCGGCTTCTCCGAAGGCTTTTCCCGCAATCTTACGGATGTATAAACCTATATCATCGAGCACAGCCGCGAGAAGTTCTTCCTTGTTACGGAAATAACCGTAGACCGTTCCGACTGAAACCTCCGCTTTTTCGGCAATATCTTCAATCTTTGTCCTGCGGTAGCCGTTTTGAGCAAACAGGATTTCAGCGGCGCTCAGAATCGATTTTCGCCGCATCTGTTTTTCCCGCTCCCTTCGCAGGGCGCTTGCTGAAAGCTTCTTTGTTTTCGGTTGATTTTTCATATCCCCGGGCCTTTTCCTCAATATCCGGCCATCTTGAAAATTATCTCACTCATCACCTCGCTTGCTCCACCGCCGATTGCAAGAAGGCGCGAATCCCGATAGGCGCGGGAAATCCATGTTTCGTTCATGAAGCCCATGCCGCCATGCATCTGCAGGCATCCGTCAGTAACCTTGTTTATCAGGTTTCCGGCCAGGAGTTTCCCCATTGATATCTCCTTGGTTACATCCATCCTGTTTTCTTTCATGCGTACGATGTGGTATGTCAGCTGCCGCAAGGCTTCGGTTTCCGCCAGCCACTCCGCCATTCGGTGTCTCAATACCTGTTTGCTTATCAGGGGTTTCCCGAAAACCACCCGCCTCTTCAGGTGTTCCGCGGTCCTGTCGATGAAATTTTTACACGAAACATAAGCCATTGGCAATACGGCAAACCGCTCATGCTGAAACTGCATCATCTGATGGATAAAACCCTGGCCCTCTGTGCCAATCAGGTTTTCAACCGGGATTTTCATTTCGTCGAAAAATAATTCAGCCGTGTCGGAAGAGCGCATGCCCATCTTGTCGAGTTTTTTACTTACCACAAAGCCGGGAAGGTTGGTTGGCACTACAAACAGCGAAAAAGAATGATGGCCTTTTGCTTCGCTGGTTCTGGCCAGTAAAGTCAGAAAATCGGCCTGGGTCCCGTTGGTGATATAAGTTTTGGATCCGTTTAGAATATAATGCTCTCCATCACGCTTAGCAAAAGTGGCTATGGCAGCCACGTCTGAACCTGCTCCCGGTTCCGTAACGGCAATTGCGCCGACCATCTCCCCGGCTATTGCCGGCTTGAGATAGGTTTCCTTCAGATATTCGCTGCCGAACTCGGCGATTGCCGGGGTAGCCATATTGGTTTGAACCGTGACAGCCATGGGAACACCGCCGCAGTTAATGGCGCCCAATTCCTCGATAAAGGCCGTCTCCGCCCAGAAATCCATCTCCTGGCCTCCGTATTTAGCATCGTAGCGGATTCCCAGAAACCCGAGGTTTCCCATTTTCTTGAACAGATCATGAAGCGGAATGAGACCCTTTTCTTCCCATTCATCCACGTAAGGATTGATTTCCCTGTTTACAAAATCTCTTACCGCATTGCGAACCATTACCGCTTCCTTATTGAAATACAGATCCTTGGCCATTATTAATTTTCCTTTCCAATATTCTTAAATAGTGTCCATCCGGAAACCAAGCTCGGACACAGTTAAGTTTCCAATTCGGAAATAGGCAATTTTGGGCAAGCTCAAGGAAATCAAGGGATTGCGCGGAGACATACGCATAGTTTATCGCACAAGAAATCCCACAGATTGACATAGAGATCGCTCAAAAGGGCCATTTCCGGATGGAAACTAAATACTATTGATTTATTCCCAGAATAACCCGGGCCTCTGCGGCCGATGCAACTTCCCGGCCCATATCGCGGATGATTTTTACAAGAGCATCAACAAGTTGTCCGTTGTCAGACGCCTTTTCGCCATTGGGAAGATAGAAGGTATCCTCGAGTCCGGTCCGGACATTTCCGCCGAGTTCGATACATTTCCGGTGAAGATCCCAGATTTTTTCACGCCCGGGTCCGGTAGCTATGACCTGCCAGTGAGCGTTCGGGGGAAGCTCCTCTTTAAGAATGGGCAGCAGATCCCCCCTTGCTGGCATTCCTGAATCCACACCCATGACGAACGAAAGATGAGGATCACCCTTAAACATGCCGCAGGCCTGGTACATGCCTACGCTGCGTACAATTCCGGTATCGAAACATTCAAATTCCGGGATAATATGATTGGCTGTCATAACATCCAGAAACGCCTTGATCTTTTCAACCGGGTTGTCGAAAAGGAGTGGTGGCCAGGCCCAGACACCGTCCTGGCGGATCTTCAGATAATTCAGCGAGCCGGCGTTGCAGGCCGCCATATCAGGCTTGAACGTCTTAAGACAGGCAAGCGGCCCCGATATATCGGCGCCTACAGTCCCGGTACTCATGTTTATTATCATCCCGGGGACCCTCCCTTTAATCGCGGCCAGAATATCACCTACCTCCTTCAGTTCCCAGGTGGGCCATGCGCCCGCTCCCGGCTGTTGTGATCTGAAGTGGGCATGCACGATCGTGGCGCCTGCATCGAAAGCCTGCTGAGCTGCCGCGGCCATCTGTTCCGGAGTCACAGGCACGTTGAAACGTCCCGGATCAGTTAAAACTCCTGTAATAGCGCATGTGACAACCACTTTATCCTGATAGGCCATTTATCTTCTCCTTCTCTGTTGTGTAAAATATGATTATGAATAAACGGTAACTATTCAGGAGCAAGGAGCCAGAATTCAGAAGCCAGAATAAAAAATGAAACCTGCTTTGGCTATGGTGAAACTTTGCCAGTGCTCAATTTTAAGAAGTTAGTAAGTTGAGGGAGACTGAATTGCTTCTATTCCGGATTCTGGCTCCTGAATTCTGACTCCTGAGTAGTCACACAGCTTTTTCTCCCCGCATTATCATTTTCCCGTAAAGACCGGTTCCCGTTTTTCGAGAAAAGCCATGATTCCCTCGCGGGCATCCTGAGTCACGACCACATCCGACAGTTTTCCCGCCAGAAGATCAAGAGCCTGCTCGAAGGGCATGTCTGCCACGGCATAGAAGGCCTCCTTGCCGATCTTCATGCCTATGGGACTTTTTTTCACAAGCACGTTCAGCACCTTTTCCGCTTCCGCGTCCAGATCATCCGGATCAACCATGCGCGTTATCATTCCCATTTCCAGGGCCTGCCTGGCGCTCAGTTTTTCTCCCAGTAGCACCATTTCCATAGCTTTTTTTCTTAAAACATTCCGGAAAATCAACGCGCCGATCATCATGGGAAAAAGTCCGACATTCACTTCCGGAGTGCCGAAAGTCGCTTTGCTGCTGGCAATCACAATATCACATGCCAGCATAAAACCTGTGCCTCCGGCGACACATGAACCGTTAACCTTCGCCACGGTTGGCTTGGGAAAACCGGTCAGTTTTTTTAATAGCTTAGCATATTTCATGAAAGCCGCCACTCCTTCGCTCCCGCCAATGCCGGCGCCCAGATCAGCTCCGGCGCAAAAGGTCCGGCTGCCGGCGCCGGTCACACAAACAGCCCGCACCGCATCATTTTTCACAGCCTCATCAATATGGGCGAGAAACAGGTCAAGCGCCTCCATGCTGATGGCGTTACGCTGATTTTCACGATTGATGGTAAAACAGGCGACACCATCTTTTACCTGGTAGAGCAAATGGGGGTCATTCATTATCGATTATCTCCTTTATGTTCTTTCTTCTACCTGCTACCTTCAGCCTTCAGTCTGTCTACCTGATAATTATCCATCTTTCTCTATATCTACCAGTATCTGCCCCGGGGCGACTTTGTCATTGACGGCTGCATTGATCCTGATCACCGTGCCGTCAAATGGGGCGCATAAAGTGGTTTCCATTTTCATGGCGCTTACCACAATGACAGCCTGACCCTTTTTCACCCGGTCACCCATGTTTACCGGTATTGCCACCACAACGGCCGGCGTTGGCGGCGTAATCTTATCCGGAAGATTTGGCCGCCCTCTTTTGACTGCCCGGGCAAGCGATTCATGCTCCTGAACAACATAGGATCGCCCGTTGATGACTATGTTTTTGCCGTCGGGGCCATCAGCCACAAATGCACTGACATTGCCCGCCCGAATGCCGTCATCCACCTTCATATGTATACAGAAATCTGAAACGGCCGCATAATCGACATTATAATTATTATCGCCCAGCATGATGTCGAGTTTCTGTTCTTCGTTAATTTTGACTTCAACCGGAAAATCCGTCTGTGCGATCCTGAGTCTGTAATCCATTTAATTATTTTTCCTTATGAGACTTTTAAGTATCTTAAAATTGACCCTTGCTGAGTAACTTACTTTTAAAAATACAGAATATCGAATTTCGAACATCAAATTTCGAAATGCGGATGTTACAATCGCCAGTTTCCGATAGTCTGCCATGGCGTAAAAGGTTCTGTTGTCCCGCTGATACGCGCCTGCGTTTTTCTCGCTCCGGCAATCTCATCAGCGACATAAGCAAGTACCGCAAGATGGACTTCATCGGTCCTTTGCTTCCAACCCTCAAAATGAGTGGCAATGAAGTCCGTACAGGTTTCACCATCCCGGAACGGTTCAGAGGCCAAAACATCCATGAGAAAGGCAATTGGAGTTTTAATTCCCAGAATAACATACTGGGAGAGAGCGTTTTTCATGCGCGCAACAGCCTGATTTCTGTCAGCAGCCCACACGATCAGTTTTGACAGGATAGGGTCATATTCTACCGGCACAACAAACCCTGAATAAATGCCGCAGTCATTCCTGATTCCGGGCCCTGAAGGCTCCTGCAGGTAAGCGATTTTCCCGGGAGAAGGCATAAAGTCGTTTTCAGGGTCCTCGCCGTAAATCCGGCACTCGATGGCATGACCCCTGCCCTTAACGTCCGCCTGTGTAAATCCAAGCGGCTCTCCCGCAGCAATGCGGATCTGTTGCCGCACAATATCAATGCCGGTAATCATTTCCGTGATGGGATGCTCCACCTGCAATCGTGTGTTGACCTCCAGGAAATAGTACTTTCCGTTCTCATCAAGCAGAAATTCAACTGTTCCGGCATTGACATATCCGGATGCCCTGGCCGCGTCCACGGCTGATTGCCCCATTGCCGCTCTAAGATCCGGTGTCATAACAGGAGAAGGTGTCTCTTCGATTACCTTCTGGTGCCGTCTTTGAATGGAACACTCCCTTTCAAGAAGATGAACTATGTTTCCGTGGCTATCGGCAAGGATCTGAAACTCTATGTGCCGGGGCCTTTTTAAGAATTTTTCCAGATAGATTGCGCCATTTCCGAACGCCGCCTGTGCTTCGCTTGCGGCCTGGCGGCAGGCATCGGCTATTTCATCTTCTGTGAAAACGATACGCATGCCTTTGCCTCCTCCGCCTGCGGCAGCCTTGATCAGTACAGGGTATCCGATGCGGCCGGCTTCTTCAGCGAGAATTTGAATAACAGATTCGGCATGCGCCATGCCCGGGATAATCGGAATCCCGCCCCTGCTCATGATTTTACGGGCAACGGTCTTGTCTCCAAGATCCTGAATCACCCGGAAAGGAGGTCCGATAAAAACCAGGCCTTCCTCTTCGCAGCGCCTGGCTAAGCCGGCGTTTTCCGATAGAAAACCATAGCCCGGATGGATCGCCTGTGCGCCGGTGCCTTTTGCCGCGGCAATAATTTTCTCAATGTCAAGATAGCTGGAGGCAGGTTCCGACGCACCTATATAAATTGCCTGATCCGCGCGCAGGACATGAAGCGCTTTCCGGTCAGCGTCTGAATAAACAGCTGCGCTGGCAATGCCCATCTCCTGGCAGGTTCGAATGACCCGCAGGGCGATTTCTCCCCGGTTAGCCACAAGGATTTTTTTAAACATGGCCTTTCCCTTCCTGCTCACATCCTGAAAATACCATATCCGAAGACATCATCACGAATAGGCGCGTTCAACGCTGCGGAAATGGAGAGGCCGAGAACATCCCTTGTTTTGACAGGATCAATGATCCCGTCATCCCAAAGGCGCGCAGTACTGTAATAGGCATTTCCCTCTTTTTCAGCCGCAGCAATTATGGGTTCCTTCAATGCTTTTTCCTCTTCAATGGTCAAAGGAGGTTTCCCCAGGCGCTGATTCTGATCATTTGTAATTGAAATCAGCACTCCGGCTGCTTCCGAGCCGCCCATCACTCCTATCTTCCCGTTTGGCCACATGTAAAGAAAACGCGGCGAATAAGCGCGACCGCACATGGCATAGTTGCCTGCCCCGTATGAAGCACCTATAATGACCGTAAATTTGGGAACCGTGCAGGTGGATACAGCGTTGACCATCTTGTGTCCATTTTTGGTTATACCCTTGCGTTCATAGTCCAACCCGATTATAAAACCGGTAATGTTCTGCAAAAAAACAAGCGGGATCTTTCTCTTGTCGCAGATCTGAATGAACTGGGTGGCCTTTTCAGCGCTCTCGTTGAAAAGCGCCCCGTTGTTGGCAAGTATTCCAACCGGATAGCCGTGAATGTATGCATACCCGCACACCAGCGTTGGGCCGTAAAGCTCCTTAAACTCCAGGAACTCGCTGCCGTCAACTATGCGGGCGATAACCTCCCGGATGTCAAAGAATGTCGCCAAATCACGGCTGACTATTCCGTATAATTCCCCGGGATCATAAAGAGGAGGTTTGGGATCAATCATGGAAAGTCGCGTCTTTTCATTTTTAGGAAGGTTACTGACTATATCCCTGACAATGGCAATGGCATGGGCATCATCTTCGGCGATATAGTCCGACACGCCGGATTCCATGCAATGCAATAAGGGTCCGCCCAGCTGATCCGCCGTCACTTCTTCTCCGGTAGCAGCCCTGACCAGCGGAGGCCCTCCGAGGAAAATGGCGCCATGCCCTTTAACGTGAACGATTTCATCGCTCATAGCTACACCGTAAGCGCCGCCGGCAGTACAAAGACCCATCACGGCGACAATCTGGGGAATACCCATCTTGGACATCAGTGCCTGATTGTAAAAAACCCTGCCTCCGCCGTCGATGTCCGGAAAAATCTGAGACTGCAAGGGGAGATAAGCTCCGGCCGAATCTACGAGGCTGACGCTGGGCAAGTTGTTCTCCATTGAAATAGTCTGCAGACGCAAAGTTTTTTTGGCGGAAATTGGATATGCTGAGCCGCCCTTTATGGTGGCGTCGTTGATACTGACCAATACCTCTTTTCCCGCGACCACGCCTATTCCGGCTCGCAGTCCGGCGCCGTGGACCTTCCCGTCATACATGTCCTTTGCGGCCAGAGGTGCGATTTCCAAAAAAGGTGTGTTTTTGTCGAGAAGCAGGTCGAGCTTTTTTTGCGCCGGAAGTTTGCCTGATTCTACCAGTCGGTCCAGCGCTTTCCTGGATCTTTCGTCCCGGGCCCGTTTCATTTCGCGCCGAAGATCAAAAACCAGGGCTTCCATTGCCGTATAATTTTTTTTATAATCTTCCGAATGAATATTTACCTTGGATTCAATCGCATGCATGATGTTTTCCAGCAACCTTGTATTCTTATCGGACGGATTTGTTTTTTTGAAGCCGATTTTGTCGATAGTATGACTATTTATTAATTAGTTCATTTAATGAAGTCAAGATATATTTATTCATTAACCGAATAAAATTGAATTTTATTCATGCCTGCTGCTGATCTTTTAATCTCCTTCATAAACCAGGGAACATATGTGGCTCTCTATGGGGAATGCGCTTGCTATTCCGGGTTAATTACGCTATTTTGACAGAAGATAAAGAACCTGATTTCTTAAACACTTTTTTTGCTGTAACTTGGAGGTTTATATGACAGAACAGATCCGGTATCTGACTCCAGGCTGGCGCGATGAAGCGGAGATGCGGCTTAAATCGGAACTCAGCCCGGAACGAATGAATTTTATCACGTCATCCATGTCCAATATCTACCTTGACTGCCCGGACGGAAAGGATAAGTATCTTTTTTTTCGGTTCGAAAAGGGGCTGTTCGCCGATCTTATACTCGGCGAAGGAGAACCGCCGGATGCAGAATTCAGGATTACAGGGCAATATGAAACCTTCGCCAGAATCTCAAAGGCTGAACTCGGTTCCCAGAGGGCCCTGATGACCGGAAAACTCAAGCTTAAGGGAAACATGATCAAAGCCCTTAAGCTGGCATCCATTGCCGACCGTCTTAATAAGGTGCTTTCCACTATCCCGGCAGTGTATTGACTCAAACGTTCTTTAATATCGAGGAGATGCCATGACACAAAACGATCCTTTTTTTATTGATTTTCCAGGACGCATCAGCAGGATCCAGGCAGAAATGGCTGAAGCGAAAATAGATGTCTATCTCGGCTCCCGTCTGCGCACTCTGTCGTGGACTCTTGACGCCTTCTGTCCGTGGCGAAGCTTTGTAGTAATACCGCCTGAAGGCATTCCCACGGCATTCACATTCGTCATCGATGCTGCCCGTGTAGCCGACGACAGCTGGCTCGATGAATCGCATGTATTCGGTTTTGCCCCGATGGGCGGACAGGATCAGATCGAGCTGATTTCAGATTTCATTAAGGACCTGCTGCCCGGTAGACGTGGCAGGATAGGCATCGAAAGCGGAATGTCAAATTATCTGCCCGAAGGAAACCTCACGCATTACGAGTACGAGCGGTTTTCAGCAGCCCTGCCGGGATGTGAACTTGTCAATGCGCACACTATAATCGACAAACTCTCTCTTATCAAAGACGCAGGGACCATCAACCGGTTCCGGGAAGCATCCCGCATCGTTGATATCGGGCACCAGGCGGTCTTCGACGCGCTGAAAGATGGAGGATACCGCGGGATGACCGAAACCGGGATCGCCGGTCTCGCAGCCTTTGCCATGCGCAAGGCTGGGAGCGAATGGGAGTGGTCATTTACCGGCGGCAATGAAATTGCCAGTGGTTACCGCACCGGGCTGACCGGAGGAGCATGCACCCCGGCTTCCAGGAGAGAAATCAGTGCAGGAGAACCACTTATGGTTGACATCCATGCCATGTTCAAATTAGGCCTCGGCGACCACTCGCACAACTACCTGATTTCGCCGGTTACTCACCGGCAGTGGTGGCATGCAAATAATTTCTTGGACATTGTCAGGCTGACACTCAAGACTTACAAAGCCGGAATCACCCCGTCGGACCTTGCCGAAAAGATGATGGGCTTTGCCGATGAACGGGGTTTTTCAGACTACATGGTGCCTGGCTTCGAACACGGAATCGGAATGATGGGGGATGAATGGCTCATTGGATTAAACGACGGGCCGTTTCCGTACTGGACCAACCCGGAACATGTTTACCAGGCCGGAGAACTTCTTATCTGCGCCATGCAGTATGCCTGTCCCGAAGAAGGAATAGGGTTCCGGTATGAAAATCCTGTCGTCATACACCCGGACAGGTGCGAACCGCTTTCTGTTTTCCCCCTGACCATTGACGAAATTTAATAATGAAATGAAATGACGAGATTAGTTGAAATCTATTAATTGTGGATCCACACAGATACCGGTACTTGCCGCCGGAAAAGGCTGGCTGGTTGTGGATAAACCTGCCGGCATTACTGTTCACAACAAACCGGGGATGGATCTCTGCTCTTTTACATTAACCCATCTTCAAAATGCAGCAGACGAAAAGGAGCAAATAGATATTGATCCGGATTTTGGCGTCAATCCTGTGCATCGTCTCGACAAGGAGGCAAGCGGCATCATTATCCTGTCAGCCTCCCGGGAGATGTTCCGATTTTTTTCAGACCAGTTTCAGTCCCGCAAGGTAATAAAAAAGTATATCGCTGTTTTGCATGGCCTGCTCGATAACCCTGAAGGAAATAATTTGCCGGGGACATGGCTATGGCCTCTTGCTGATACTGCCGGCGGACGCGTTAATCCTGAAGGCTCAGGGCGCCGTCAAGACAGCGAGACACGTTACCGTGTTCTTGACCATAGCGCTCATTATACGATGGTGGAAATTGAGCTTCTCTCCGGCCGGACACATCAGATCAGGCGACATGCGAAACTGTCCGGTCACCCGGTAGTCGGTGACACGCGCTACGGCTCAACCCGGGCCGCAAATTATCTTAAACGTAATTTTGCGTTTGAACGTATTGCGCTCCATGCGCGTGCGCTGACACTGCTGCTGCCGGGCGGAGAATATCCGGAAACCATCGAAACCCCGTCAATCCCGCCTCAGATGCTGGAATTGTTTAAAAATGACGGGGACTATACAGCCACAGATTTACGCAGATTAACGAAGATAGATGTAAATAAAGCAGCTATTCAGGAGCCGGAATAATAAACCTGATTTGGTCAGGTGATCCTTTGCCAATGTTCGGTTTGAAGGAGCGGGGAATTACATTGCTTCTATTCTTGATTCCGACTCCTGGATTCTGACTTCTGAGAAATTACAAATGACCATGCCGATAAAAGTACCAAAGGAGCAATAAAGAATGAACGATTTTCCTGAAAATGCTGTGGATATGATCAACGAACTTATAGGCGGCTTTAACAAGTCAATGGGCCTTCATTTCATAAAGGCTACCCGGGACGAGTACGTTGCCGAAATAAAAATCGATGAGAAACACCTTCAACCTTACGGGATAGTACATGGAGGCGTTTACTCCGGTATGATCGAAACCTTATGCAGCACCGGGGCTGCGTTGAATGTTTATTCCGAAGGGAAAAGCGCTGTGGGGCTCGAGAATACCACCTCTTTCCTGCGGGCCGTGCGATCGGGAACCCTTCGCTGCACCGCAAGGCCGATCCTGACAGGAAGACGCTCACACGTGTGGGAAGCACAGGTAAAGGATGACCGGGACCGGCTGGTCGCCACAGGCCGTGTCCGGTTGATGATACTCGAACCGGGATCCGAGGCGGACGGGATAACAGTCGAACTGAACCGAAACAGCGAGCACTAACCCCGTAGCTTCCTTGGGGGCGCTTCAATACCAAGCCGGAGTGCTTTCCAATA
The DNA here is from genome assembly GCA_003818505.1 of Desulfobacteraceae bacterium. GTDB lineage: Bacteria > Desulfobacterota > Desulfobacteria > Desulfobacterales > RPRI01 > RPRI01. The sequence continues at coordinate 14,704 of RPRI01000088.1, forward strand.
AACTGATAATCAGGATTCCAGCCTTCCTGATAACACATTAACGGGAAGCATTTATTGACAGATTCAGAAAACTATGTAAAAACACAACCGATAATAGTTGAACCGGAGCAGTTAGAGCAGTCACAGCTGGCGGATCGACGAGGCTTCGGCATTTTCAATACAATGGGAGGAGCATGGCACGAAGATATGTAACAACGATCCTGTGGATCTTTTTAAGTATGATTTTGCTCGATGTCCAAGGAGCAACAGGATTTTCTAAATCATCAAAATCCTCCGCTGTCCATAAGAGACATTCTTCCGCCAAAGTAATGCGGGCTCCGCGGGATTTAGTTATACGCTCAGCTTCCGCGTTGGTGAAGGACCAGCAGACAGGTGAGTTGCTGGTTCAGAAACAAGCAAAGGCTGTCTTGCCAATTGCCTCCATCACCAAACTGATGACTGCCATGGTGGTGCTGGATACCCAAACCGACCTCAAGGAAGCAATTACCATTGAACCCACAGACGTGGACACTCTCTGCCACAGCCCTTCCCGCCTACCTGTGGGAACACGCATTTCACGCGAAGACGCCTTGCTGCTGGCTTTGATGGCTTCTGAAAACCGTGCTGCCCATGCTCTCGGGCGGACTTACCCGGGCGGTCCGGAAGCCTTTGTTACCGCAATGAACACCAAGGCCAGATCTTTGGGACTTTCCAGGACACGTTTTGAAGATGCCTCCGGGCTTTCCAGCGGCAACACTTCCTCAGCTCAGGACCTGGCTTTGATGGTGGACGCGGCATATCATTATAATCTTGTCAGGGAATTCACCACCAGGGAAGAGGCTACGATCCATTTGGGGCGCCGCACACTGGAATTCCGCAATACCAATCGGCTGATTCAGAACCCGCGCTGGCAGATTGGTCTCTCCAAAACAGGCTTCACTAATGAAGCAGGCCGATGCCTTGTAATGCAGGCTTCTGTAGCCCAACGGCCACTTTTGATTGTGCTGCTTGATGCTCAAGGCAGGCTGACCCGTTTTGCAGACGCAAAACGTATCAAGGAGTGGTTTGAAGGACAACTGCCGGCCCGACAAAAACAGGAAGGATAAACCAGATCCTGATAGCAATTGTGACGGGAATCCGGGAATATAATAAGAGCGATAATACAGGCTATGTTTAAAAAACTTATCAAGTGATGCAAGGCGATCACTTGCTTCCTGAAAGCAAAAATAAGACAAACCCCTAAAACAGTGCTGATATTAAGTTGGAATCCTCATTATGTAACGGGTCTTTCCAGATCTAAAATTTTAACAAAAGAACACTATATGTAGTTTACTGGACAACACTGCCCAGAAGCTTGAACAAGAGCAGCTTATCACATAAAAAACCTCTTTTGCTGTTCAGACAATCCCGACCACCGTTGAATATTCATTGACACATCAGATGCAATATGATTATTTAGCCCGCATTTTGGCATTCCCATCAAAATTATCGTGCGTCTCGTCGGATGCATCATATATATGAGAACCTTTGCATAACTCAAGTTCGTAATCTTGGGATACGGGTACGCATGCGTACCTCATGAAATTTAAGTGATTACTGATTTTATTGTTATATTCTACTCTTTGATTTTAATCGATAATACAAACCAGGAGGCAATAATATGAAAAGTGTAATAGCAATGATCTTCAGTCTGTTTTTTGTTCTGGCAAGTTTTGGTTTATCAATAGCCGCTGACCAGGATGTAAAAGGGAGTACGGACCACGCCCTGCTTTCGAGGATGCCAAATTTTTTTATATCGGATTATAAGGTCTCTGAGTTCGACAGCTATAAATTCATCGGCCAGGATAAAAAACCGGTCAGCATTGAAGGCCATAAGTATTATTTTATATACCGCCTGAACAAGGGCGTGGAGGAGCCGGGAGAATTAAAAATACGCAGGAACATCCAGGACGCCCTGAAGAAGATCGGCGGAAATGTCATCTTCGACGATAACTTCAACAAAACCTCCACAATCGTTCTCCAGAAGGAGAGCAAAGAAACTTGGGTTGAGGTCAGAAGCTACAATAACATGTACAAACTATCAATAGTGGAAAGAAGGATCATGAAACAGGAGGTCGTGGCCAATGCCGAGGTAATGGGCAACGACATCAATGCAACCGGTCACGTTTCGATATACGGTATATATTTCGACACCGGGAAGTCGGAAATAAAACCCGAATCCGATGCCGCTATATCGGAGATCGCAAAACTCATCAAGAATGATGGCGCACTGAAGCTGTATGTCGTCGGACATACAGACAATGCCGGCTCATTTGATTCCAATATGAAGCTATCAAAAGACCGAGCGGAAGCAGTGGCGAAGGTCCTCTCCGGCAAACACGGAATAGACGCAGCGCGCCTGAAGCCCTATGGTGTGGCCTCCCTTGCACCTATCACATCGAACGCCACAGAAGATGGAAAGGCGAGGAACCGGCGTGTGGAATTGGTCAAACAGTAATAACAAATAACCGAGAACTAGTTGCCAATCGGGTAGCCTGGTCAGCCCCTCATACCACAGATAACATGCGGGTCAGCACTTTGCGGTTTCCGAACTCAGGCAGTTGCTTTTCTTATACATATTATCAAAAATTAAAGAATCTGGCTATTAGTTCCCGTCCATTATCTCAAAAAGCCGGTGCATATTATATATTGATAGTGCAGGCGCCTATGTGAAAAGAACCTATGTCATCGAAAAACTGGGTCTTGCCATGAGGAAAGAGCTTGACTGAGCTACATGAACACGGGAGAACTAAAGTTCACCTGTACAATTGGTAATCTTCAATTCTTTTCTCTCATCCATTTCGTGTTGTTGTAGATACTATCTGAAAAATTTCTGCAACCGGACCTTGCCGGTGCCCTGAATATTTCCGAACGTATTCTGTTAAAGAATTTACATAATGGTCAGATCGTTAGTAGTGTAAGGAGAATGTTTATTGACACATAAGTTGGCAGCGGAATTAAAGGCTGGTTGACATAAAATATGCCGCGAAAATCCAGGATTAGTTTTTCTACCCAGTCAGCATCAAAAAAGCAGCGGCGGGAATGAGGAAGCAATTGTCTGGGAAGGCTTCCGCTTTTTCGATATCGCGAACGATCTGATAGCCTGGAATCATGAGCATCCGGTCAAAATGCCGGAGAGCGGGGGCGATCTCCAGTCCGCTTTCCTTCACTTCGAAAAGAGCGAAGGGCTTGCCATCCTTAACCAGGACGAAATCAACTTCCCGTTTAGCCGTATCACGGATGTACATGACCTCGAATAACCCAAGACCGGTTTCCGTGAATCGTGCTGCCATCCTCGTAAGGACTACCGCAAGGAGGTTCTCGAAACGGAGCCCCGTCTCCGATAGCAGTGACCAGTCGTAAAAGTAAAGCTTGGGTCCCTTTTTCAGGGAGCGCTGGATTTGCCTGTGCCAGGGCCGGATCGTGAATGCCAGATAGACTTCCTTCAGAACATCGATCCACTTGGTGATCGTGCTGTGGTGACAATTCAGGTCCTCCCGGAGGGAATTGATACTCAGGGGTGATCCGACCTTTAACGGGAGGATCTCAACCAGGTGCTCGATCCCCCGGATATCGGCTATGCGATACAGATCGCGGACAGCCTTTCTGGTAAGAAGGGCCTTGTAATCGGTCTGCCAGCGGCGGTGAAACTTCGGCGACGCCTTCAGGAACGGTTCAGGGAATCCACCGAAACGGACCAAACCTTCCAAAAAAAACCACCGGAACATGCTTGCCCTTGAACCTTTCTTCGACGATATTCTTGAAAAAGAGAGGATTTCTACGGTATTCAAGAATGATAGCGGGATCATCCCAGTTGAAATATGTGTCGCTGTATCCGGCGGAGTCAAGCCAGTCGAGTGCAAAAATCGTCTTGCCCACCTGCCGGGGACCGGACAGAAAGATCATCTTATCTGCGGTCATTTCCGGATCGAAAAGGTATGTTGCAACCAAGCGTTCCACAGTGATTAAATTTCATACTTGTGAAAAAATATCCAGAAAGAAGAGATGCTTGCCGGTATCATACTCCGCTATGGAATTCTTTTCAATGCTATACGATAAGCCTCCAAAGTGTCGCACGGGGAATAAACAGAGCCGAAATATTTTCTAACTATACGGATTATAAATGACTAAAAAATCTTGTCCGGGTTCATCAGCCACTTAGGGTCAATCGTCTCCTTGATCCGGCGCATGAGATGATAGCTTTCGCCATGTTCGAGCTGCATGAACTTGCGCTTGCCGATACCCACCCCGTGTTCACCCGTGCAGGTACCACCCGCTTGAACGGCTTTTTCCACGATGGCATGATTAACAGCTTCAAGCTTCGACCATTCCTCCTTATCTTCCGGATCCCCAACAAGAACAACATGCAGATTTCCGTCGCCTGCGTGCCCGAAAACATATCCTACGGCACTGTATTCATGCGTAATTTTCTGCGCAAACACCACGATCTCGGGATAGCGGGAGATCGGAACCGCAGCATCGACAATAAGGGTTTGTTTCTTCGGGTGGGCGCGATGGATGGTTTCCCATGCTTCATGGCGGGCTCGCCACAGGTGTTTGCGGGCGCTCTCTTCGGTTGCGAAATTAAAGCCGACAGCGCCGCAGTCCTCGCATACCTCCTTTGCAAGATCAGCTGTTTCGTTGAGAACGTTTTTGCTTATTCCGTGAAACTCGCAAAAAAGAGACGGCTCTTCGGCAAGGCCGAGATTTTTTTCCCGGTTCATCAAACGGATCAACCCGGGTGGTAAAAGTTCAAGGGCGGCAGGTCCAAGGCCCGATCCAATCATGAGCGCAACAGCCCTGGATGCGCTTTCAAGATCTTTGAAGCGAATGGTTGCAGCCAGAAAATGACTGGGAATGCCTGTTAAACGAAGAGTAGCTTCGGTGACAATTCCCAGGGTTCCCTCTGATCCCACGAAAAGTTGTGTGAGGTCATAGCCCGATGAGGATTTTGGCGCCTTGCAGCCGGTGTGTATGACAGCGCCATGAGGCAGCACCACCGTCAGGCGCATTACGTAATTCTTGGTAGCTCCGTATTTTACGGTCTGGACTCCGGATGCGTTATTGGCGATCATCCCGCCGATGGTTGCATCGGCTCCCGGGTCCGGCGGAAAAAAGAGCCCGTGCGCTCCGGCCTGCCTGTTAAGTTCTTTGCGCAGGACGCCGGGTTCCACATCGGCCTGAAGATCCTGGGGACGTATATCCAGAATGCGGTTCATTAGGGTCAGATCAACCACCAGTCCGCCCCTTGTGGGAACCGGGTTTCCCTCGGTGCTGGTGCCGGCCCCCCAGGGTGTGACAGGGACATCGTTTGCGTATGTCCAGGATAAAATGCGGGAAACTTCATCGGTTGTAAGCGGCCAGATGATTCCGGCGGGAAGAGTTCCCTGGTGAAAAGATATATCGTGCCGGTGAAGCTCACGGTTGGATTGCCCCGTGGAAAAACGGTCCGGAGGAACTATTGCTGACAGATCGGCTATGTGCCGGGAGGTGAACGCGTCCATATTCTTTTATTCCTCTTTTTTGTGATTAAGCTGGTGCTCCCCATTTAGTTCAAAAATTAAATTGTGTTTTACTCTTTTTCAATATTATTGGTTGAAGATTCTCATGCCCGCTTGCCATAGCAGTTGATTCCCGTATAGGCTTTGCGGAAAGAAGCGAGAATGCGGGGCAGTTTTCGTTCCGGGACCTTCACGGCGGAGAGTCGGTCTCGGATCTGCGCCGGTGAAAGCCGGACATCCATTTTACGGGCCGTAACGTCGATAGCGATGATATCACAGTCGCGGATGGCGGCAATGGCCCCGCCGTTGTAAGCCTCCATTTCAACGTGGCCAACGCTCAGTCCGCTGGTGGCACCTGAAAAGCGGCC
>RPRI01000089.1 GCA_003818505.1 Desulfobacteraceae bacterium
CATTACCCCTGCCAAACCCTTTAATCAGATGTTATGCAAAGCTCTCATTTAATTTACCCGTCGTTCCTTTCCGGCCCAATAAAAATCTTTTATGAGACGTTTAACTATCTTGCCGTTTGGGTTCTTAGGCAGTTCCTTTACAAAGTCTATAGATCGCGGCTTTTTAAAACCGGACAGGTACTGTCCGCAATGCTCGATCAATGTTTCCGCCGTTACTTGAGCCTCCTGCTTCAGAACCACAACTGCCTTGATCGCTTCTCCCCATTTCTCATCGGGAACCGCCAAAACACAGGCCTCAAAAACGGCAGGATGTGTGTAAAGAACATTTTCAACCTCTGACGGATACACATTGAATCCGCCCGAGATGATCATATCCTTTTTGCGATCGACAATATAAATGTATCCTTCATTGTCCATTTTGGCCATATCGCTTGAATGTATCCAGCCATTTTTGATCGTTTCTGCAGTCAACTCCGGATCCTTGTAATAACCCTGCATGATATCGGGACCCCGGGCGATAATCTCCCCCATCTCTCCCGTCTTCACATCCCGGCCTTCCTCATTGACTACCCTGACTTCCGTATCAAAAACCGGCCGGCCGCAGGATGATAATCTGCCCGGGCAATGTTTCAGGGCATCCAGATGTTCACTGGCCGTCAAGATAGAAACAAAGGAGGTTGTTTCACTCATGCCATAGCCCTGGAAGAGAATTGGTCCGAACAGCTCAATAGCCTGCCCGACAACTGACGGAGATATGGGGGCCGCACCGTAAAAAATACCTTTCAAACTGCTTAGATCATATTGGCGAACGCCGGGATGGGCAAGAATCATATGTATCATCGCCGGTACCAGCATCGTATAATTCGCCCTTTCACGCTGAATGGTTTCCAGGAGCATTTGTATATCAAAACGCCTGATAATGACGTTGCAGGCGCCAGTGAACATAACGGGCATCAGAAGCATACCGCTGGCGTGCGTGATAGGACCGACATGGACAAAGATGTCACCTCTTTGCAAGCGGACTTCAGGAAACATCAATGCCTTGCGTATCATGGCCAGTCGATTTCCGTAACTTTGCATAATTCCCTTAAGTTTACCGGTTGTTCCCGAGCTGTACGTCAGAACCGCCAAATCATCCGGTTCGACATCAACATCCGGCAGATCTTCTCTGTTTCCGGTCAGCAGATCTTCATAATTGATTTTCTCTTCCAGGAACGTATCCAGACATATAAACTGCTTCACGGTATCCAGGGCCACGCCATGAGAAAGGATCGACTCCCCGTGGTTCTTGTCGGTAATGAATGCCTTGGCTTCGGCATCATTTAAAATATCTACGGCTTCCGCTGCAGAAAGCCTTGCGTTGATCGGTATGCGCACCATGCCGGCCTTATAGCAGGCAACTTCCGTTTCCACAATTTCAGGACAATTCATGGATTGAATAGCGACACGATCGCCTTTTTTCAACCCGAGGGCGAAAAAACCCTGCGCCAGGCGATTCGTTCGCCGATCCAGTTCCTCATAGGTGTATTTTCTGTCTTCAAATATCAGAGCTGTGCTTGTACGAAAATGGCCGGCGCTCCGGGATATGTATCTTCCTAAATTCATAAGACCTCCTTAATGGTACAATCGGTAAAAAGCGCTCGCAGTACAGTGCCGGCACTATAATGATCCTGCCTTTCACGCTTTCATCCTTTTTCCCATGGCAAAGACACGAGAACTGCCTTAACCATATCGATTTTTCTTTTTTCAGATCTTTTCGTCTCCAAGAAACACATTTTCCAGCCAACAGGTGTTGATCCTTGCTGCTCGATACGCATCGTCCATCAAGATCCGGCGATGGAGAGGTATCGTGGTTTCCACACCTGAGATCAGAAAACGGGCAAGAGCTTTTTGCATCCTTTCAATAGCCTCCCGGCGATCTTCTCCGTGAACGATTATTTTCGCCAGCAGCGAATCATAGAAGGGAGGCACAACATAACCCTCATAACAATGGCTGTCCACGCGAACTATCGGATCCCCAGGTGTTTGCCATTGCGTAATCCTGCCGGGCGAAGGACAAAACTTACGTTCCGGAGACTCGGCGTTAATCCTGCATTCGAGAGAATGTCCCCGTGTGGTTATATCCGCCTGCGAATAACGGAGCGGGCTCCCTCCGGCAATCAGGATCTGCTCCTTGATCAAATCCAGACCGGTGATCATCTCGGTCACCGGATGCTCAACCTGGATACGGGTATTCATCTCCAGAAAGTAGAACCGGGCTTCATCCTGATCGAAGATGAATTCCACTGTGCCGGCGTTTTCATAGCGTATCTGCCGGGCAATAAAAAGGGCCGCTTCACAAACCTCCGACCGCTGCCTGGAGGTCAGGGCTGCAGAAGGAGCTTCTTCCAGAATCTTCTGATAACGTCTTTGCAGAGAACAATCGCGTTCGAACAGATGGATGATGTTCCCATGGCAATCGCCCAGAATCTGCACTTCTATGTGTCGCGCATTGGGCACATAACGCTCGACATATAAACGATTATCTCCAAATGCCGCACCTGCCTCAGCGGATGCCTCGCCGAACAGGAATTTCAGCCCTTCAGGACCCTGTAAAATTTTCATCCCTCTGCCACCGCCGCCGGCAGCAGCCTTCAAGAGTAATGGGTACCCTGTTTTTTCCCCGAATTTTACCGCTTCACTAAAATCCCTGACCAGACATGATCCGGGTATAACCGGGATATTTAAGCCCTCGGCTATTTCTCTGGCTAAAAGTTTGTCGCCCATCTGCCGGATGTGCAACGCGTTCGGACCGATAAAGATCAATCCATGCTTCACGCAGGTTTCTGCAAAATCCGGGCGCTCTGCTAAAAAGCCATACCCCGGATGAATGGCATCGACCCCGGCTCCCAGGGCCGCTGTAACAATAGTTGAAATATCCAGGTAACTTTTGTTTGCCTGAGCCGGGCCGATACACAAGACCCGGTCAGCCATTCTTGCTGGCAGGCTGACCTTGTCTGCATCCGACACAACAGCAATGGCTTCAATCCCAAGCTCCTGGCAAGCACGGATCACGCGAACGGCAATTTCACCGCGGTTTGCCACAAGAACACTTTTAATTTTATTCATGGCTGTTTGATTTCATCCGATTCTTCTCCTTTGATAGCAAAGATCGGCTGTTTGAATTCTACCAACTGACCCTCTTGAGCAAAAAATTCCGTGATCCGACCCTGTACTCCTGCAGTGACGCAACACCTCTGATCCAGAACGCTGATAAGACATACGCAATCGTCTGCCTGAACCCGTTGGCCGATCTCTGCAAACGGACGATCTTGAGGTTTTGCCGACCGGAAGAATATCCCCAACCTTGGAGACAGGATGGGTTTTTCCGACTGCTGTTTGATGTTTTCAGCAGAACCTGTATCGGTTTTTCTTTCCTCTTCCGCATACCTTTTCAAGTCTAATGTCATTTCTCCCATACGGAGATACAGCACATCCAGATTGGACTGCTTCATCCATTTGATCAGGGATATAGCATCAGATAAATCACGCGATTCCATGAATATATCCTCATTCCATGCTCAGATCGATTTTTTCAACTCGGGAAAAGTCCTTCTCATAAAAAAAGGAACCAGCAAAGAATAATGCTGCCGCAAACAGGGCAAAGAAGGGAACGATTGTCATGGCAGTCCGGATTCCGTATCGATCGGAAATCATCCCCACAAAGAGAGGCCCCAGTGAACTTCCCAGAAGATTCTGGACAATGACGCAGAAACTGTAGGATGTCGCCCGTAATCCGGGGTGAACAACATCCTGCGTTACGGCGATCGCCGCCGGTGAGAAGGCGCTGGCAGTGACGCCGCCCATAAGAATAACGTAGTATTGCACCGGCCCTTCTAAGAAATAAAAGGCGATGAAAAAAAGAGATGCCGTAACCAGGGATGACAGTGCGGGAAAAATCAACCGCGCATTCATGCGCCTCTTCCGCCACTGATCCACCAGAAAACCGCCTATCGGAAAACCGAAAATCGCCAGCAGCATTACCAGACTTCCTTTAAAAGCGGCCTTTTCCATAGGAAGGTTGTCGATACGGTGAAAATAGGTGGGTAACCAGCTTAAATATGCCGCCGTGAGAAACATGTTGCCGGCAAAACCGATGTAGGTAAACAACAGCGATGGTTTATGGATAAATTCGCGGACAATATCCCTGTGTTTCATTTTTTGTTTGGTCTCGCGTTCCTGATCTGCCTTTTTCTCAAGACGAATGGTCTTATAGTCACGGACAAAAAAGAAGAGGACCGCAATTAGAAAACCGGGCAGCGCTACAAGGCCGAATGCATGCCGCCATCCGTAACGGACCGCGACCCAGCCGCCCACGACAATGCCCAGGGCGCTCCCCAGAGGCAGGGCTGCCGTCCATAAACCCACAATCATGGACCTCATTTTCTCCGGAAAGAGAGCGGAAATCAGGGCTGTGCCGCCCGGAGCATAGCCGGCCTCACCCACGCCGATGATCGTCCTGGCAAAAAACAGTTGCGCGTAATTTCCGGTAAAGGCACAGGCAACCGTGGCCATGCTCCATAACACGGCCATGAAACCAATAGATTTTTTCCTGCTCCACCGGTCAATGACGACTGAGACGGGGAATGACATAATCACGATTGACCAGTAAACCGTGGAAACAAGGAGACCGCACTGGGTATCCGATAATCCCCAATCATGAATGAGATAGGGGAACAGGGACACAACGACCATTCTGTCGACATAGTCAAACATATAGAGAAGAAACAGCAGGCCGAAAATATACCAGGAATAGCCTTTTGACATCATATACCCTTCCGGGATCTTCTTCTGTTCCATTACTTTTCCTCCATTGACATCTTAGGAGCGCTTTGAGATTTTGAGTAAACCCCGCCGGCCGTCGTTAATAAAAGAACAAATAGAAAACGTACTGTTGCGATGGGAGCGTCAATATTTCTTGCAAACAAAGTTTAAAATGCCTGTTGCAGTTTAACCGTACCTTTACGAATGTTGACTTTCCTGATATCTTTACGTTTCAGCAGCTCCTGAATAAGAGCAATGACCGGGGTCCTGGTCGCCGATAAATTAATCGGTTTCTTATTCTGAAAAAATTTTTCCAGGGTCGGTTTGCTGAAGAACAGCGCCAGCAGGAGCTTTTCGTCCGAATTAGCCGGCCCGAACTCTTTCCTGGCCTTCTTGACCAAAGGTTCGGAAAAGACCTCGGAGGCATCGATCGGTTTCACATCAGCCCCTTCCAAAATGCGGTCTAAGACATTGGCGTCGATCGGAGCGGCCATTTCTCCATAGTAGCCGCGGGCATAGAGGCTGAGATCCGAAGGAGTCGTACGGTAGCGCTCCTTTTGAATGACGTTGAAGACGGCCTGTACTCCCACGATTTGTGAAAAAGGAGTCACCATGACGGGATACCCGATCTCCTGCCGGACTCTTCCGGCCTCTTCCAGGACTTCCGGCAGCCGGTGCTCAAGCCCAAGGTTCTTCAACTGACTGGCCAGATGTGACATCATGCCGCCGGGAATTTGATGCGCCGCATACTTTGTGTAGCGATTTTTATCAAAAGGCACCCTCTGGCCGACAGGCTTATTTTCACTGTAAGCCACCCAGAGGAAATGATCATCAATCTTCTTGAGCAGCATATCATCCAGTTCAAGCTTAAGCCCCATCTGTCTCGCTTGGCCAAGAACTTCCACCGTCGCAGGAATTGAATTACCCTGGGAGAGAGCCAAACTTGCCGTAGAGAGATTGTCGACTCCCTGGCGCATAGCTTCCGCATAGCATTCCGAGCCCAATCCAGTTCCGCAGTGACTGACAAGCCCGAATTTAACGCTCTCGCCAATGGCTTGTCTGATTGCGGGAATCAGAGTACGGATCCGCTCCGGTGTCAGAAGTCCGCTGGCATCTGCCAGATTGACACTATCGGTTCCCAGGATGACACATTCTCTGGCCTTCTGCGCATAATAAGCATCCGTATGCACCGGACTTTCCGCAAAGACCAGGGCCGGATGTATCTGGAGACCGAGTTTCTTCGAAACCTGGATATGCCATTTGATGTTGTTCAGGTCATTCAGACCATCAAATACGACTATTCCCTGAATACCGCAATTCTGCAGGCACTGAATCAGGAGTTCAATGGCATCATCGGAAAACCGGCGCCATCCGAATGCGCTGCGACCACGGATCAGGATCTGGAGATCAGTGTTGGGCATGAATTTTCTCAGCAAGCTGAGACGCTCCCAGGGATCCTCATGGAGATACAGGACACAGGCTTCAAAGGCGGAGCCGCTCATCACGTTGATGCTGCTGAATCCAGCCTGATCCAGAGAAGAGCAGATGGACAGCATGGATTCCGTCTTCATCCGGTTTGCCCATAGAGACTGTTGTCCATCGCGCAATGTTTCTTCGTTGATTTGCAGTTGTTTCATCGAGCACCTCGGAATTATGCTTTAATTCTGTTGATATTTGCTTAGAGAATTAATCTTTATTTTTTTCCACTGTTACCGGACCCGGGTCCAGGATCATCAGAACCTGACCCATTTTGACGACTGTTTCATTCTGGACCAGGATCTCTCTGATTATTCCCTTCCGGGGCGCCTTTATTGAGTTCATTAATTTCATCACTTCAACAATTGCAACCTGATCCCCTGCTTCCACGGCCCCTCCTGCTTCTACGAAGGGAGCGGCGCCCGGCGATGGTGCACGATAAAAAACACCCGCTAGGGGCGTGACAATATCAATTGATGAAGCGTCTCGCGATATATTCCGCTGCTTTACCGCCGTTTCAGGCAGTTCCTTTTTCTCTCCCCCGACAATACCAGCTTCCTTAGGACCAGATATCTGGTCTGCTGCATTTCGGACTTTCTCGCCTGCCGCACCTGTTTTCCCAAACAAATTTGCTGCCGGACCAGCACCGGAATGTCCTTTAACAAGATCCAGTTTGAAATCTCCGATTTCCAGGTGCAACTCCTGACATACAGATTCATCAATGATCTTCATGATATCAACGACATCCTTATAGGTGAGTTCATAGGTCACTCCATTGTTCATGGCATCCATAGGATCTCCTTATTATATCTAAAAGTGGTTAATCATCGACCCGAACAATAACGGCATCACTCTGTCCAAAGCCGCCGCAGATCGCGGCTGCTCCCAAGCCACCTCCCAGTCGGCGGAGCTCATAGATCAGCGTCATGACCAATCTGGCTCCGCTTGCTCCGGTTGGATGTCCGATGGCAACAGCGCCACCATTCACATTGGTAATGGAGCGTAGATGCGCGAGTAATTTTGCATCTCCGTCGCTTAAAACCTTTGTGCTGACCAGAGGAACGGCAGCAAAGGCTTCATTGATCTCAATCCGTTTTAAATCCTTCAGAGTGAGCCCCGCCTTTTCCAGAGCTTTTCTGATGGAAAGGGCAGGCATATAGGGAGAGGAAAGGGGATCACCGGCCGTGTTCACATAGGAAAGAATCGTCGCCAACCGTTTATATCCAAGTTCTTTTTGTCTTTCCCGTGACATCAGAATGAGTGCGGAAGCCCCGTCATTCAGACCCGGCGCATTTCCGGCCGTTACCGTTTTTCCCCCATAGACCGGTTTCAGTTGCCTGAGTTTTTCCAGGGATGCATCGGCACGGGGAGGCTCATCATGCATGACCTCTGTTGAATTTCCGTCTTTATCGGTTCTATACCATGGGTAGATTTCATCCTGGAATTTTCCATCCGCAAGGGCCGCAAAATATTTGCGATGACTGTCCAGTGCCCACTGGTCTTGCTGTTCTCTGTCAATGCCGTACTGCAAAGAGACATCTCCGGTACCAACGGCAAGAGGAGTATCGACAATGGGATTGCGCATCATCAGGGGCTCCTCCAGCATAATTCCTCCCAGGCGGGTACCCCATCTTACGCCCCGTGCCACCAGCGGCACCTGGCTCATGGCCTCCATGCCGCCGGCGATCACCGTTTCAACCTCTCCCATGGCGATGTCCCGCACGGCCAATCCAGCAGCAGTCATGGAAGAACAGCAGGCCCTATCCAGCGTGAGCGAAGGAACATTGGCCGGCAAGCCGGAGGTAAAGAGTATTTGCCTGGCGGCTACCGCTGCTGTGCCTGCCAATACAGCTACCCCCATGATGAGTTCCTCCACGGTTTCCGGAGCAATATGGATCTTTTCCATAACGGCCTGAACCGCCCTGGTTCCGAGATCGACCGCCGAATAATCCTTCAGAAATCCGCCAAATTTTCCGAAAGGGATTCTGGCGGCACTGACAACAACAACTTCACGCATAGACTTTTACCTCTTTTATGACACCTTAATTAAGGATCTCCGGCCACAATACCGTCAAACATCGCTCCAGTGATCTTCTTCCGATAAATAATATTATACTGCGTCCTTCGTCACTGCCGCGTACAAAAAAATACGCCTTATTACTCAGGATTTACGCGCCTTGCCGCTTTCTTTGATGACCCTTGTGATGATGGCGAACATATGCCTCAGATGTTTCCTCCGAACCTGAAGATTTTCCCTTGTCAAGGGATTATCTGCCAGTACTTTCTCGATGATTCCATGGCAGGTAAAATAGGTGATGATCATTCCATAACAACTGACCACCAGCTGCTCCGCAGCAAGATTGCCGGAAAGTGTCTGCGGATAAGCTTCGCGTATCGCATTGATGACCATCTTAAAAAGCGGCGCCATGTGACCGATGACACAGTCTCTCTGCTTCCCCCCATTGATTTCGCGCTGAATGATACGAACGAAGTTCCGGTTTTGCTCTAAAAACTGGATGTATCGCTCAACCGTTTTTGTAATTCGATTTTCCAGAAGACCTTCTCCCAGAAGAGATTTCTGCAGGGTATTCGTCAATTCTTCAAAATAATGATCAATCACGCAGACGAATAAGCCTTCCTTGCTCTTGAAGTAGTAATGGATTAGCGCCTTGTTTGTTTTGGACAACTCGGCGATTTTCTGAACCGTGGAAGCGTCAAATCCGACTTCGCCGAACAGCCTGTCAGCGGCCTGAATGATTTTTCCCCTGGTGGACATGAAGATACCTTCTCAATATTGAGTGTTTAACCGTTTGACCAATCTAATATCGCGCTGTTTTCCGCCTGTCAATATAATTAATTTGTATATTTCCAATTAATACTTCTTATATCTGTTATAATATTACATATTATAACAGATATATAAATATTATACTGCTATATATTGCTCCATGATGACATATATAATCATAAATATTATCATCCGGCATATTAACCATTTGACCAATCAACCACATGTTGTTTTTGCGAGATCTTTCTGCAATGTTTTTGAATATATTTGGTAATCTTAATGATACCTTGTGAAATGGCGATTTTTTTCTCCTTTACCTGCCTGTCGGGAAGGAGTTCGTTTTTCCGGCAGTGCTTGCGATTACCGCGTTGCCAAGAGTGAGTGGTATCTGTGGAATTGTAAAAAGCAATGTGCCTGTGACAAGATCGTCCCACGTAATCATGGGAAGGCTGAAAAACGGCAGCTTGAAGCCGATATGGATTTTGGCCAGTTCCGACAGGGTTTCGGGATTCATGATAACAGCGGAGCCAACACCGATGATCAGGAGCACGAACATGGACGGAATCCTGGGGTTTGCGAGAAGAAGGTATGTAACAACCAGGGCGAAGCCGGCAAAGACTGGAGCTGTCTTCATCCGGTTGATTCCATCGACCATAAAACTGAGGCATAGCTCCAGCATGATACCGCAAACCACCGGTTTGGTTGCAAGTTTGGCTATTGGCTTGATAATCCCTGTAGTGCCGGCAAGTAAACAGAAAAGCCCTGTGGTGAAGCCCGATCCATAAAGGGCTGCCGGGCTTATGCCTCCGGCTGTGGCTGCTGTTCCGATGGCTTTCATCGGCTGGATCGGAACAGCAGCCTGTAATAGAGTCCGGATGCTGTCAGCATTATGCCGAACATGATTGGAAGCCCGAGAGGAGGTACCTTCACTATGGTGATATAGGCAACTACAAAAGGGATCAGAGTGCCGACGTCCCCGAACGCCCCTGCCCATTACATACTGTTGTAAAGATTCTTTATCTTTTTTGGCACGGCGCTTTCAACAGTTCCGGTATTGGTTTCCATGATGGAAAATCTTCAACTGTAACGCCGGTGTTGAGCCGCGAGCATCGCAGATCAAGAAATGCGAAGCATTTATTGATCGTGAAGCGCATTCGGCTCCAATGCCATTGATAGCCGGAGCGCGAGCGACGGCAGGAAATGGCTTTGGAGCCGTCCACGGCTCAACACCGGCGATAGCGCGGATCGTGAGCGGAAGCGAGCGGTCCGCGCTATCACGGCAATAACCGGTGACCAAATTCTATGAAATCAAATACAAAAACCGAACAAATTCGACCAGTATCACGGATAGCATTATGAAAAGCATCAACCACGGGCTCATCGTTTCCGTTCCGGATAAAGATCAATATCTGGAGACCACCCAACTCAACAGGATGGAGCAATCATTTCGTGAATGGGCGGGCAGCTCGCCTCGCGCCGATAACCGCTTTTCCAGGCAGCGCGTTTTGATCATTTTTCTCTTGATCCGTTATACCGGCGCCAAGCTTAACGAGGTCTTGTAATTGAACCCGTATGAGGACATTGATCCTGTTCGCCGGACGGTGTTCTTTCGAAGCGACGCCACAGGCACAAAATCAGGTTCAAGGGAAGTACAATTTTCGGAAACACTATCCTGAGAAATCCGTGATATGCCGGCAGAGTCTTCATTTATGGATCATCTACAGATTAGTTGGTAATCTGGAGAGGGTTCAAGTGGTCAAGGGTGCAAGGATTCGAGTGAAAGGATGACGAACTATAAAGAATTTAAGTTTTGGCATAAAGCCATATCAACTTTGCCCGGCAATTTATAAGACTACGAAAATGTTCCCTGAAATTGAGGATTTTTCTTTGACTTCACAAATGAGAAGATCGGCTTTATCGATTCCCGATAATATTGCGGAAGGGTATGGCAGGAAAACAACCCCTGAATATTTACGTTCATTATATATTGCCTATGGATCAACGTGTTTATTTGAGATTCAGATGCTATTATCCGGAGACATGGATTATCTTGATACTGAAAGTATTTCAGGACTTTTAAGGGATATCAGGGATGTTGAGAGGATGATGAAAGCTTTAATAAAATCATTGGAAAACAAACACTTGAATTCTTGACCCCTCGAATCCTGGAACCCTTTCTCCCAACTAATTGGGAGAAGAACTTCATTTAAAACTCTCTGCAGAACATGCTCAATGCCGAGCCCGGTTTTGTGCATCGCAAGTTTTACGAACGTGCCCAGAACTGCGGCTTTTCCAAGCGGTTACAAGGTCCGGAGATTATTCGCAAGGCGCGGGCCATGGAGCTGATGCAGGGCAACATGCCACTACCGGCAGTTCAAATGATGTTGGGGCATTCGACGCCTAATCTGACGTCGTCTTACGTTTCGTTTTCCGATGATGAAATTCAGCAGACAGCAAGGATTTTCATGGAAAAAGAATCCATGCATAAGACCAGTGCACGAAACTCTTTCTTTGGTAAGATTAAGAACATCCGTCGAGGCGACATACAGACACGTATAGAATTGATCACCATCGATGGTCATTCAATTACCACAGCGATTACGAACGATAGCGTTGAGAGACTTGGTTTAAGGCAAGGCAGGATCATTACAGCCGAGGTCAAATCACCATGGGTTATCCTGCAAAGTGGCAACACAGAGCCAGCATGCAGCGCTGAAAATCGATTTAAAGGGGTCATTGTGAGAATAATAAATGGAAAGATCAATACTGAGTGCGTTGTCCGAATTTCGGATGCAACTGAAGTGTGCGCCGTTGTTTCCACCACTGGAAGCCTACACAGTAAGCTGAACGAGGGAGATGAAATCTGGGTGCTTTTCAGTGGTATTGCATGTGGATTGACTATTTTGGATCTCAGTGCCCGTTGTATAATTACGAAGTCTAGTAATGGCATGCGATAGAGAAGTGTTGCGAACGTGCACAACGGCTGTCTCTTTTAGCAAACAGATCAGCTGAATGAAGCGACACAGTTATGGGCTGCCACTCCTTACCGAGTCAGTCTGAAAGCGACGCAATTTTATTTAAAAGGTAAAAATCTTATCGGCGTCCATTGCAATTTCGTACAAATCATCCATCCAGCCAATCGGGCATGTGCCGGATCCCACCAGACCGTGGGATTTCATGCAGACCCCTCAGACATAAAAATCGCCCTTGAACTGATTGATTTGCCCCATCACATCATACTGCTCGTTTCCTGCCTGTTCAAAAAGGACACCCTTTCCGAGCATGAAGACACTGACCTCATCGTCTTTTTTCACGCCTACATTTGCAAGCCGCATCGCATTGAAGATTGTTTCACCATCGTCCGTGTTTATTATAAACAACACTTTCATTGTTATCCCCAATCACAGTTTTTGAGACAGAAAGGTTTCCATTTTACTCTTATCCGTCGCCACATCCAGAGGAACCTAATCTTTTTGAAAAAAAGCGTTGGTCGAACCCTTGAATGTATATCCTGTTGCCTCTTCCGAGTCTAAAGTAAAAATCTTTACATTCAATTTTGCACCGAATATTTCCTTCATGTCATTGGCTACACCTATAGCCTTTCTGCATGAGACTCAGCCGGGATTGCCACTGTGAAAGACGACCAGTTCTGGCATGTTAGACTCCTTCTTATATTCCATTTAGTTGATAATCAGCGCTGATTGTGAAGCGTTATTTCGGCTTCATGCTGTTGCCCCACAAAGGATCGTCGCCAAAACGTTCAAACCACCAATCTTCAGGCAAGCGATGCCTTTTTACCGCCTCTTCAGAAAAAGAGTATTGATAATGCCGGCAATAATCCATAATTGTCTGATATGCAACAATGATATTGCGTGTCATTTCAGTACGCGTTATCTGATTCTCCTGACATTTGTCCGGATGCCACCTGGCCATCAGCTTCCTATAGCTTGATTTAATCGATGCGATAGTCGCAGTTTCCGGAAGTTCAAGCAATTGTCTTGCAGCCGTAATTTCCTTATATTTACTCATCTTTAAACAGATCGTTTACCTTCTCTTTCCAGTTTTGAAAGCAGAAAAGTCGCTCCCCTGCGGGAAAGCCCGAGCTTGTCGGCCAGCATTTTATTATCCAAAGGTCCATGCGTTTTTAATAGCGCCAGCACCTCTGTTTCCAGTTCCTCCAACCAGTCCTCAAACAGCACCAGCAGTTCCGGATCGGCAATCGCCAGCAGTTGCTCGGACTGTGCGACTTTGTCCACCAGGCTCCGGCACATCTGCGTTGGGTCGACACCTTCGCCCATGCATTCGGCCAGTCACAAATGCACAAGGCCGGATACCTTGTCGCCTTCAGACTGTCCGATCAGATTCGTCAGAAAACGCTCGCGGGCGTCATTATCCAGGTCAGCCATTAGCCTTTGCGCAAACGCTGTGATTTTCGACAAAGCCTCTTCCGGGGCCATGCGGGAAATGGTCTCAAAAAGATCATCCATATGACTGGTCTGCCTCCGTTAAATTAAAACGTCTTTCTATCTGACAATAGATCCGTTGCCACATTACTCAAAGTTTGTAACACATCAAGAATTCTTACATCCGCCAATTCATAGTAAATAAATGGTCCCTCGCGTTCCACCTTGACCAACAGCGAGCGTTTTAACTCCTTCAAATGATGCGATACCAGCGGTTGCGATAAATCCGATTCCTCGACGATAGCGGAAACTGATTTCCTCCCGCTGCTGATCAGAAGCAGTATCTTCAGACGATTGCCGTCGGACAGGCTCTTGGCCAGAAAGGCAGTGCTTTGAAGACGATCATTATTCAAATGGTATCGAACCGGGAATTCATTATCCTGCCCTGCCGAAGTTCGTGAAATCCGTTTCGGACCGTTCTGCAATGATTGCTTTTCTGTTTTATCCATAATTCGATATATTACAAATTCCTATCTGTTGACGTTAATCTGACCAGCGTCAACACCATAACAGGCCTGACCGCCTTTACGGGTTTCGATATAATGCGCCGCCGCCAACGACAGTTTTTTCGCGAAGAAAGAAACTATCGCAAGTGGCACAGACGGTCTAAAGCGCCACACGCATAGCATAGATCCCCGCTGTTAAGCCAGCCAGCCTACCGCCTGCAATGATTAAATCGTATATCTTATTGTTCAATATGCCGTCCTTTCCATTCTGGACAAAGTCTAAGTTTTTATGGCTCTTACAAAAGTTGGTATCATAAGTCATATCATCATATAAATGAACATTTATATGATGATATGGCAGCTGTCAATAGGATTCTGAAAATGCGCAATACCGGGATGAAACCCTAAAAATGCATTTTTCTACTTGACAATCGAATTAACCGCCTGCTAATCCATTTCATAATACACTTATTTGGATTGAACCTTGGCAATGATAAACGCATTAAAAGCGCTGGCTGATGAAAAGCGCCTGAAAATCATTGAAATGCTGTTAAGCGGCAACCTATGCGTGGGGGCATTGGCCGGACATCTGGGCATTTCCAAACCTGCGGTCTCCCAGCATATTCAGATCCTTCGGAAAGCAGGCCTGATCAAAGGTGAAAAACTTGGCTACTGGACCCATTACTCGGTAAACAAACAGGCCGTTATAAACCTAGCCGAAGGATTAAACCGCCTCGCGGCCTTGGAAGAACACGCTGCAATTTCCTGCCGTAGAATCATTGAACTATCTGATAAAAATCATAAAATGGAGGTCAATATGTGTGAGAATTGCTGCCGGTAACCCGCAAATTTAAAGGATAAACTCGAAAACTGCGCCCCGGAACAAATCCGGAAATGCCATGGGGACGAGCAGCAAGCCCACCCCTGCATAACCAATGATTGCAAGGACAACTGCTCTTCCCACGACAAATGATCTCCCATATTGCGGATGTGAAAAACCCGATGCCTTTCGTACGGAAGTATGGATCAGGTATTATTTTTAGAATTGAGTTGTCAAGGAGAAGTCCATGACCAAAGCCATTTGTGTTAAAAACTTGGCCAAGAGGTTTGAAAATGTCCAGGCGGTTGCCGGCATTTCCTTTGATGTTGAAAAAGGAGAGCTCTTTGGTTTTCTCGGTCCCAACGGCGCCGGTAAAACTACCACCATCAACATGCTCACCGGTTTGGCCCGGCTGGACAGCGGGTCGATTGAAATTGGCGGCATTGACTGCACGAAAAAACCACGGGCCGCCCAGCACCTTATCGGGGTGGTTCCTGACGAAAGCAACCTGTACCCGGAACTCAGCGGCTTTGAAAACCTCTGTTTCTGCGCCGCCCTCTATGGAATGAGCAAGGCCGAACGCCGGGTACAAGCACTGAAGTTGCTGGAAGCCTTTGGCCTTGCTCAGGCTGCGGATCGCAAGTTCGGTGGATATTCAAAAGGCATGAAAAGAAAGCTCACTATTGCAGCTGGGATAATTCATAGGCCGGAGATTCTGTTTCTGGACGAACCCACAACAGGCATCGACGTGGCCAGCGCCCGGCAGGTTCGAAAGCTCATCGCAGACCTTCACACTAAGGGAACCACTATTTTTCTCACCACTCACTATATTGAAGAAGCTGAGCGGCTCTGCCGCCGCATCGCTTTCATCGTTTCCGGCGGGATTGTGGGAACAGACACGGTGGAGAACCTGGTTCAGCCGATTTTAGACAAACACGGGGTACAGATCACCGGCATGAAAATACTCGAAGACATGGAAGATCAATTGCGGGAAGCTTTTCCCGATCTGGACTTTCTATCAAAGGGGCAGGAAGGACTTCGCGTGGAATCCGACCAACCTATTCGCGTAGGTCCCCTGATCCGGTTTCTGGAGGATCGTGGGGCCGAGGTGATGGAAGCCCGCCGGATCAGGCCTTCCCTTGAGGATGTTTTTGTTAAAATTACCGGTATCGAAGCCGATGCCATGCGGAAAGAAAAAGAAAAAAAAGGAGGCAATGGCCAATGAAACTCTGGACAGCCTTTTGGAATATTATTGTAAAAGATATGCGAACCTATTATCTGAAACCGCCGAACATCAGTTGGGGACTGATTTTCCCACTGGCTTGGACAGGCATGTTTTTCATCAAGTCCGGAAGCGGCCTTGGGAGCATACCATCAGTGCTTCCGGGCGTGGTGGCGGTTTCCATTTTATTCGGCACCACCTCTATGCTGGCGGTTGCGGTCACCTTCGAAAAAAAGCAACGCTCTTTCGAGCGACTTTTGCTGGCCCCCGTTCCATTGGAGCTTTTGATGATCGCCAAAACGGCGGGAGCGATTCTCATCGGCGCGGCAAACGGATTCGTTCCGGTAATCATGGCGGCATTTTTCGTCGATCTGTCTAAGGTGGCTTGGGTCGTGTTCATTCCGGCGGCGTTTCTGATCTCCGTGGCATCCACATTTCTGGGACTTTTCATCGCAGTTGCGGTCAGCGAGGTGTTCGAGGCCCAGACTTTCTCCAACTTCTTTCGCTTCCCGATGATTTTTCTCTGCGGGCTCTTTTTCCCCATCGAAAAACTGCCGGTGTTTTTGAAGCCTCTTTCCTATGCGCTTCCCTTGACCTATGGGGCCGATGTGCTTCACGGTGCAGTCCATGGCGGGCATATCATGCCCTTTGCCATCGATCTGGCCATCCTAAGCGCTTTCTGCATCTGCCTGTTCGCAGTCAGCCTGTGGAACATTCAGAGACGCTGGATTGCCTGATTCCGGGAGCCCGGTAACGAATTTCCGGCACAAGCCCCACCGACAGAGATGATCTGAAGCTCTTTGAACAGATTTTAGAGCGGCGTCAGACCTGGGCCTGGAGGACCGCTTACCTCTTCATTTTGAAAAAGCATTAATACAGTGATATGCGAATTTCACGATTCGATTATCGCGCAGCTAATTCGATAAGCAGCGGTAATTGCGCTCGCTGTTCCGGTTCAAACAACCATGCATAAATATTCATCCCTGCTTTATTAAAATCAAATAATGTGATAAGAGAAATCTGTCGTGCCTTGATGACTTTGATAATAATTATTATTGGCGCCTTCTAACAAATTATTTTAATTGGTAAGTTAGAAGTTATTTTCTGCGCTTTTCTACCCCTCAAGAGGGTACTGAAAAGAGCGGCAGAAAATAATTTCGTTAACGCACTTATCCCGTTTATCGGGGTCAGGAGATCGAAATTATGGCAGCACCTGAAGAGATGTGGCAGTGTCAGACAGTTAATTGCGGGTACATATATAATCCCGACAAGGGAGATAAAAAAGGTAAAATCCCTAAGGGTACGAAGTTTGAAGATCTGCCGGATGATTGGAAATGCCCCATTTGCGGGGCGACAAGGAAGGCCTTTCGGCCTCTTGCCGGGCCGGGATCATCAAATGAAATAAAATAAGTCCTGCTTGATTCCGACAGCGATAAATTGAAGAACATAGGATGATTTCTGATGAATGATTTTTCCTGGAGGAATATATGTCAGAACAAAACTGTTTAAGGAGACTGTCAAAGTCGCAGAAAGATAAATGGATCGGCGGTGTTTGCGGCGGTCTGGGAATACATACACCTTTACCTTCTTGGATTTGGCGGGTTATATTCTGTATTGCTTTTCTGTTTTTCTGTACAGGTCTTTTTATCTATATCCTTCTCTGGATATTCATGCCTAAAGAAACACCGAAGGAGCAGCCTTTATGAACAAATCCGATGACTGTGCCAGCTGTTACTGTCTTTTGGGCTGCTTTTATCCTTATTAAACGATAACTGGGTTTTGTTTAATAAGGAGCTTGCTTATTAAACGATAACTGAATATGATGCCTTTATTATGAAACGCGGTCTGACGGGAAAATACGAAATCTCGAAAATTGGCGGCGAGCCGATACGGGCATTTGTTCCTTTTGCCTTGCCGCCCGAACCTGCCCTGGAGTTTTCGGATACCCGACGGCGGCTTCTGGAGCGGGCAACGCTTGCTCTGGGTCGCCTGGACAGTATTGTTCTTTTGCTGCCTGATCCAAACCTGTTTTTATATTCTTATGTGCGCCGTGAGGCGGTGCTTTCCTCTCAAATAGAAGGCACCCAGTCGTCTTTTTCCGATCTTTTGCTTTTCGAACTGAAAGAAGCGCCGGGTGTTCCATTGGATGATGTGGTCGAGGTTTCGAATTATGTGGCAGCGCTGGAGCACGGGGTACAGCGTCTGAGAGGAGAGTTTCCCCTCTGTAACCGCCTGCTCCGTGAAGTACACGCCAAACTGCTTTCAAGAGGCCGCGGCAGCGAAAAATTACCCGGTGAATTCCGTCGTTCTCAGAACTGGATCGGCGGGACACGCCCCGGAAACGCCCATTTCGTAACGCCTCCGCCGGATCAGGTAGAGACATGCATGACTGTTCTTGAACGCTTTTTTCATGACGAATCCGTTCCTTATCCTGTTCTTGTAAAAGCGGCATTTGCCCATGTGCAGTTTGAAACCATTCATCCGTTCCTGGACGGCAACGGCCGAGTGGGTCGGCTTCTGATTGCGCTGATACTCAATGATGCTGATATTTTATCGCAGCCACTTTTATATTTAAGCCTCTATTTCAAACAGCACCGCCAAATGTATTACCGCCTGCTTGATGCAGTCCGTATCGAAGGCGACTGGGAAGCGTGGGTCGATTTCTTTCTGGAAGGTGTGGAACAAACCGCCGGCGGCGCGGTACAGACGGCAAAACGCATAGTAAAGCTCTTTAACGATGATGCAGATAAAGTGCAAAAACTCGGCAGAAATGCGTCCGCAACGTTGCGTGTTTATAACGCCATGTGCAAACGTCCGGCTCTGTCGATCAACGAGGCCAAACGGATAACCGATCTTTCATTTCCTGCCGTCAATAAGGCAATGGAGGCGCTGGCTAAACTGAGCATCGTGCGCGAACTAACCGGCGGGAGACGCAACCGCGTTTTTGCGTATCAGCAGTATCTATCGGTGCTCTCTGAAGGAACAGAGCCTGTATGAACCCGAAAATGCGGAAAATCAAAAGCGCGCTTCTCGACTCCTTTCGCGAATTTGCCTTGGAGCGGCAACGCCTTGCCCGCCAGGCGGAGATGATCTATGCGCCTGAAGTGGATACCGTAGTTCGAGAGCGATCCAAGGATTCCAAGCGTATTGAAAGATTACTCGACAGCATTCTCGACTTCTGCTTCGACAGCGGCATGTTGCTTTTGGATAAATAATTTTGCCGTTACTACTTTCAAATTGACCCGCAGGCAACTGAGCTAAGTTGAAAAAAGTGGACACCAATGTTAAGGCATAATTAAATACGGAGGTGTCAGAATGAAAGGGATTCCGCAAGGACGTTACACGAAGGAGTTTCGAGAGGAAGCAGTGAAGATGGTGTTGGATGGAGGCATATCATTACCGGAAGCAGCCCGTCGGTTATCATTGCCGCCCTCGACGTTAGGCAACTGGGTAAAGGTGCATAAGTCAGGCAAGCTCGGAGATATAGGCAAAACGCAGAGGCCGTTGACAGGCATAGAGATGGAGCTGGCAAGGGTGAAGAAAGAGCTGGTAGAGGCCAGGATGGAGCGGGACCTGCTAAAAAAAGCGGCCGCGTACTTTGCGAAGGAGTCGCTGCCCGGTACGCGATGATGAAAGAGATGCGACTACAATACCCAGTACCGGTGATGTGCCGGATTTATGATGTATCGGCAAGCGGATATTATGCATATGTAAGCAGACCGCTTTCGAAGCGGGCAGAGGAAGATATGCGGCTGGAATTAGAGATCAAGGCCTCACATAAGAGGACACGCCAGGTATGCGGTCCTGAGCTCCTACAGAAGGATTTGGCGGATAACGGCGTCCAAGCGGGGATTTGGCGGATTAAACGCATCCGGAAGAAGCTCAATATACACTGAAAGCAGACGAAGAAATTCAAAATCACAACTGATTCAAAGCATACGCTTCCGGTGGCTGAGAACCTGCTGAATCAGCAGTTTGAGGTATTCAGGCCAAATACCGTCTGGGTTAGCGATATAACATATATTCCGACCGATGAAGGTTGGCTTTATCTTGCTGGGCACAAGGATCTATTTAACGGTGAGATAGTTGGATATGCAATGGGACAGAGAATCACAAAGAACCTTGTAAGTCAGTCTTTATTCAGAGCTGTAGCAGCAAAACGTCCAGAGAAGGGGCTGATACATCACTCTGATCGTGGGAGTCAGTACTGTGCTCATGAATACAGGAAGCTTCTTAATCCGTTCGGCTTGACGGCATCGATGAGCAGAAAAGGGAATTGTTATGATAATGCACCGATGGAGAGTTTTTGGGGCACGCTGAAGCAGGAGCTTGTCCATCACAAGCGTTACAGAACCAGACATGAGGCAATACAGGATATTACCGAATATATCGAGGTCTTCTATAACAGGCAACGAAAGCAGAAAAGACTGGGGTATCTGTCACCTGTGGCATATGAACAAAGATTCTATGCAGACCGGTTGGCAGCATGAAAGATTTGGTGTCCACTATTGACATCCGA
>RPRI01000090.1 GCA_003818505.1 Desulfobacteraceae bacterium
AAATCAGCAGATCGAATATCAGGATACCATCAGAATATCTTGAAGTTTTACAAAGGGTAATGTATAAAGCAACATCGATTCTCGCAAAAGGGATAGAGCTATGCAATCCATCATATTCCGCATCACCCTTTCCATCACGCTTCTGTTAACCATCGCCGTGGCATCCGCACATGCGGCCACTGAACGGGGTCTGGAAATAAAAAACAAAAACGATCTGAGTCATAAGAGTGGCAAGCTTGGAGCATACAGAGCCCTGGTGATCGGCATTAACAACTACCAGGACAAAAAAATTCCTGCCCTTAAAACAGCCGTTCATGACGCCAGGGAATTTGCCAGGCTGCTTCAAACCCGTTACGGATTCAAGGTTACCCTGCTTCTGGATCAGCAGGCGACAAGGCAGGCAATCATGGAAAAAATGCGTGATCTTGCCGCGAACACATCGCCTGACGAGAGTGTTTTAATTTACTACGCCGGGCATGGAGACGTGGACCGGGTTTTGAATGCCGGATGGTGGATTCCTTCAGATGCGATCGGCGGCATTCCTGCCACATACCTGGACAATGATTATGTGAAGCGGGTCATGCAGGGCATGAATGCGAGACATGTTCTGCTTGTGTCGGACTCATGCTATTCAGGAACTCTTTTCGGTGAAAGCAGGACTCTGCCGTCAGTCATCGATGACAGGTATTACATGAACCTTTACAATGAAAAGAGTCGCTGGGGAATAACCTCGGGCAACAAGACTCCTGTTTCGGACAGCGGATCTGAAGGTCACAGCATTTTTGCCTACCAGTTGATCAAGACACTCGAAAATAATGATAAGCCATATATCACGACCCAGGAGATTTACAGCCGGATAGCGCCGATAATTGCCAACAATTCGGAGCAGCAGCCGTTGTGCAGCCCCGTCCGGGACACGGGCGACCAGGGAGGGGGTTTTGTTTTCGTGACTGCAACGACCCCTTCGTCTCTGAAAAAGTCGTCGCAGAGACCGGAGTCTGATGATTTGCTGCGGCTGAGAGAATTTCTGGAGCAGGAAAAACAGGAACTGGAGCAGGAAAAACAGGAGCTGGAACGACTGAAAGCGCTTGATGCCGAGCGGGAAAAGTTAGCTGCGGAACGTCGTAAGCTTGAAGCAGAGAAGCAGAAGCTGGTAATGGGGCCGCGTTCCAGCTCGGTAGAATCTAAAGCCAAAGCCGGAGAAATAGAAATAGCCAGGGCGAAAGCTGATGCGATAGCCAAATCTGAAGAGATTGAAAGGGCAAAAGCCGCCCAGACAGCCAAAGCCAGGGCTGAAGCAGAAGAAAGAGCAAGGAATGAGGCTGCAGCCAAAGCGAAAGCTGATGCTGATGCAATCGCCAGGGCTGAAGCCAAAAAACATGAATCAAAGATAGAAACCGCAGCGCTCGATCCGGCGATAGTCAGCCCCAAAATTGTTACTTCCGATAGCCGTTTTGAAAAGCTTGCAAGCGGAGTGGTGCGCGATACAAAAAGCGGCCTTGAGTGGTATGCAGGACCGGATAAAAATACCGGTTCTAACGATGCCAGCCATTGGGCAGTCGGCTTAAGGGTTGATGGTGGCGGCTGGCGTATGCCCACACTTGAAGAGTTGAAGGGTCTTTACCACAAAGGAGCCGGATCACGCAACATGACACCGCTTTTAGAGACTACCGGTTGGTGGGTCTGGTCCGGGGATAAGAAAACTGCGGGAGGGGGGGCATGGCCCCAGCCTCCGGCCTTAGATTTCGATAAAGGCACAGAGGATATAACCTATCCGGAAAATCCCCATTTTAGGCGGGGTTTTGCTGTGCGTTCCATGACAAAAACAGCAACCGCAGCACTTGATGCGGCGGTTGTCAGCTCCAAAATCGTTGCTTTTGACGGCAGATTTGAAAAGCTTGCAAGCGGCGTGGTGCGCGATACAAAAAGCGGCCTTGAGTGGTACGCAGGACCGGATAAAAATACAAGTTGGGACGATGCCAATGTGTGGACAGCCGCTTTAAAGATTGATGGTGGCGGCTGGCGAATACCTACAATAAATGAGTTGAAGGGCCTTTATCAAAAAGGGGCAGGATCACGAAACATGACAGCCCCGTTGGAGACTACCGGTTGGCTGATATGGTCTATTCCTACTGGATCGTTAGGTGCCGCGTTCTTAGACTTTGGCAACGGATTAGAAGATAACTCCTACCGAAATGAACCCATCTACAAGCGTGGTTTTGCTGTGCGTTCCAAGGCTAAAACATCAACTGCAGCGATTGATCCGACAGGTGTCAGTTCCAAAATCATTGCTTCTGATGGCCGCTTTGAAAAGTTTACCAACGGCGTGGTACGCGACTCCCAAAGCGGCCTTGAGTGGTACGCAGGGCCTGATAAAGATACCGATTGGAATGATGCCAAGAACTGGGTAGCCGGTTTAAAGATTGATGGCGGTGGCTGGCGCATGCCTACAATAAATGAGTTGAAGGGCCTTTATCAAAAAGGAGCCGGATCACGAAACATGTCACCTCTGTTAGAGACTACCGGTTGGTGGGTATGGTCCGGGGAAACCATCGGGGTGGGTTCCCACGGCTTGGGCGCCGGGGCTTTGGCTTTAGACTTCAGTGACGGTAGAGAGCTCAAAGACGGCAGAGATAACTCCAAACACAAGCGGATGCTTGCTGTGCGTTCCCGAAAATGATGCTTGGTAATTGGTTATTTAATAAAATGATCCTTCATGGGGTATAGGGTGATTTACCTCTATATTGGCGACCTTTTATTAAGGCTGACTTTTGGAGCAATACGAACACCTTCTGATTTTATCAAATAAGCATCCTATCGCCCAACATTAAAAGCAATGCTTTCAATTGATAATCTTCAATTCTTTTCTCTCATCAATTTCGTGTAGGTAGGTGAAAGACTCAATTTGAACTTGAGTACATAATATGGGGTAAGGTCAAGAAGCACAAAGTTCAACTCCGGTAGTTTCATGGAATTCGGAGGGTAATCATGATTGATATCTTAACGCTGCCTTTTTATATCCTCTTTTTCTTTTTTGTGGTTTTTGCAGTGTTTCAATATTTTTCGATGATCATCGCATTCATATTCATAGGTCTTATTGTGATGTTTCTTCCGAAATAAATGATACCCGCCCGCAAAGAGGTTTTCAGGTCTATGATTCCACTATTTTGATTTCTTCTTCCGTCAAATCATAAAGTTTATACACAAGCTGATCGATCTGCTTATCCGTGGATTCGATTTGACGCTTCAGCAGCTCTTTTTCCTGCGGCGTTTTGGATTTTGTCATCCGCTTGATTAAAAAAAGGGATAGGGCAATAACTGTAACTCACTGATAAAACGATAATCCTGCTGATTCTTGCTTATGAATGTACAACCGAAAAAAATAGCAGTCGCTACTATCAGTGCATCAGGTATCATTAAGCCATGACTCAAACGATATTGTCGCAGCAATCAACTGCTATTTGGCAGGATTTATCATTCAGATTAATTATTTGAAATAGTTTGAGAAAATGTTCGGTATTCCGCAGTTCCATCTTGTTGCGACATCCGACATACAATTCCATCTGGGTAATCACGCTAATCGCCCGGGTTGAATTCTGACCAATCTTATTTAAACAAGCTATTGCTTCGGGAACTTGGCGGGCAGCATCAATAAATATATCGGTATCAATAATTGTGACGCTCATCAGGAGCGATCCCACTCGCTACGTCTCAGGTGACGTACCCATGTGGCGCTGTCTTGCATATCTTTGCGATTTCGCCACATTCCTATAAATGGCTCTTCTGTAAGTTTGGAGCGTCTGAACTTTGTAGTTCGCGGAGTAGAAGGATAGCGCGTTTTCAAAAAAGCAACGAAATCTAAAATCTGTTTCTGTGCTTCTGGCGGTAAAGATGTTATCTCCTGAATAATGCTGTCTGTTTCCATTCCGGCCTCACATAGATATAGTTTATATGTACTTCATATCAATTGCATTTATCAAGACTAATTTTCGTGCAAGCGCATGACATTCAAATTTTGTACGAAAGCAATCTTGATGATACCGTAAGCCACTTCGTCCGTCTTCTCTGCCAATAGAATCTTTTCCGGTACATCTACAAGAATCTGCTTTGTAGTCATTTTTATATCTCATTAAAAAAGTTGTTTATGTTTGATGATTATCCTTTATGGCAATTCTATTGTCAATGAATGATCAAAACTAGATAGCGCTGGTGCTTCACAACGTGTCCCGCTGGAGTTTATCCTCGTGAAAACGGGGACGGGAATGACGAAAGCGGTTTTAAGTTTGTGATTCCACTATTTTGATTTCTTCTTCAGTCAAATCATAAAGTTTATACACAAGCTGATCGATCTGCTTATCCGTGGATTCGATTTGACGCTTCAGCAGCTCTTTTTCCTGCGGCGTTTTGGATTCGGCAAGTCTTTTGTTCAACTCCAGCATACTGTTTACAAGGTTAACAATCTGATCATGCCTGCTATATCAAAATGTTATTGACAAAGTACTATAAATTGGTACTATATAGTAAGTGAAGCAAAAACATCAAAAAACACTGGATCTCGTTTTTCGCAAACCCGTAAGCGGCGGTATCAAATGGGTTGATATTGAGAAAATGTTTATTGCGCTCGGCGCTGAAGTCAGAGAGCGTGAAGGGTCCAGGATTGCAGTATTTTTATTTAATGAAGTAAGAATATTTCATAGACCACATCCAACGCCAAACACTGATAAAGGTGCGGTCTCAGGCATTCGAAAATGGCTGGAAAGCCATGGAGTAACACCATGAATATTATGACATATAAAGGCCATAAAGCAAAAATCGATTATGACCCTGAAATTGACATGTTCCGGGGTGAAATACTTGGACTCAACGGAGGAGCTGATTTTTATGGAAAGACACCGGATGAGTTGAGGCAGGAGTTTGAAAAATCGTTGAAGGTATTTCTTGATGCCTGCAGAGAAAAAGGTATTGAACCATATAAAGAATATTCCGGCAAATTCAATTTGCGTGTTTCCCCTGAACTGCATGCTGAAATAGCATCAAGGGCTTCAGCAGAAGGAAAAAGCTTGAATCAATGGATTGTTGAAACGATAGACGAACTTGTTCATGCCTAATAAAATTCCGATATTTAACATCTCACCGGTAACGACCAAAAAAACAGGCGGCACAGTTCGGGCGTTGGTTGCATGAGGATCTGGATTCCCGCTTTCGCGGGAATGACGAAAGCGGTTTTAAGTCTGCGATTCGACTATTTTGATTTCTTCTTCCGTTAAATCGTACAATTTATATACAAGCTGATCTATCTGTTTATCCGTGGATTCGATTTGACGTCTCAACATCTCTGTTGTCTGAGGAACTTTGGATTCGGCAAGTCGTTTATGTAAATCAAGCATCTGGTCAATTAAAGTATCCAAAATCTTTGCGTCAGTATTTACAGGAAGAACTATTGGAAATTGTAGAATATCTCGTATCATAATCTGTGGAAAGGTATCTTCTGCGCTAATTTGAAATTTTTTCCAAAAATACCAACCTATCAGTTTTGAATTGAGAATACCGAGTAGATATTTATAAGAACAGATATTATCATTTATTTTGAGAACAAACAGCAATGTGTTGCAATATGATGTTTCGGGAATATATGTTGCAGCAAGTGTTTGACCTACAATTTTTCGGATAAGAATTTTTTCTCCTTGAAATACTTCCGGTTTTCTTGGTGCAGCTAACCACGGTCCATAATAAATCCAGCTATTATTTTTCCAAAGTAGTTGATACCTGCCAATGTCCTTACCATTATAAAAGGGTTGCCAATTTTCATTTTTTTGAACTTTTAAGGTAAACGGCTTATTGCTTCTGATTTCATTTGTTTGTGCCGGAATTCCTTTACCGACTTCATATGTTTTGATACCAGAATGTAAAGTTACAATTTTTTCTAATTTTATATTTTTGTTGTCAATTTTACTAGTAAGCGCACTTTCATCTCTGTCAGATTGAATATTGAAAGATTTCTGCTCATACCAATTACCAGTATTTGCATTAAATTCTCTGTTTGGGTTTTCAATGGTTGTAATGATTTCTTTCTTTCCGAATACTTTGACAATTACTGATGCCGAATGATAATTATTTGTTTTATTTGCTTTTTGTGTAAAAAGAAGCGTTGTATCAACCGTTGCTCCCTTAAAAATATTTGACGGCAGAAGAACAATTTCACCTATATATGAATTTTGGAGTAAATAAGTTCTCAAAGATTGTGTAAATCCAAGATTTAGAAAAGTATCAGGAATAATGAAACCAAAGTAGCCTTCTTTTTTTAGTATTTGGATCGCTTTTTCCACAAATAACAAATAACTTTCACCACGCCATCCAAATGTAATATTTTTCTGTTTTAAATAAGCATTCATTTCATCGGTAAAAATAGCTCCATACGGCGGATTGCCGATCACCGCGTCAAATCCGCCGGCCTTCATAACTTCAGCAAATTCGGCATTCCAGTCAAAGGCATTGACCCTGTATACTTCTTCTTCGCCAAGTAGACTCATCTGCTGATTGTCGTAGAAATCAGGGCCGATCAGGGAATTTCCGCATTTGATGTTATTCGACAAATCCGGCAGAACCCGCTCATGAAACATTCTCATCTGCTTGCCGATGCTCTGTTCATCTTCGCCTTCCAGCACCTTGAGCAGCAGGGAAAGCTTTGTCACTTCGACTGCCTGATGATCAATATCCACTCCGTAAATGTTATTCAAAAGAATCCGCTTCCGTTCGTCGGTCGTCAGCCGCCATTCCCCTTTATGGGATTGATAGGTGCGGGGGTTTTTCCCTTTTGACCATTTTCCCGGATCATCGCTGATGTACTTATCCCGATGCCAGTCCAGCAAATACTGATAAGCGCCGATAAGAAATGAACCGGAACCGCAGGCCGGGTCCAGTATTTTCAGATGGCTCACCCCGCCGCCGGGTCCGGCTTTTTTACCTTCCACCAGCTTTCCCACAGTATTCTTGACTATATAATCCACAATATAGACAGGCGTGTAGTAAACGCCTCCGGCCTTACGGACTTCCGGTTTTTCTTCAATTTTAGCCTGATGACCGGCGGTAAGGCGAATGACCTTGCCCAGAAATTTTTCATAAACCTGTCCGAGAATGTCTGCCGACAGAACGGAAAATTCATAGGGGCTTTCAGGATAATAGAGGTTTTTGAAAATGTCTTTTAAGGGCTTGTCGTCAATCTGCAAAAATGGCGTCAGATTATCGTGATTTTCGCGCCCTTTTTCTTTTTTGAAATGGAATAACCCGGAATTGTATTTGTCGTCCGCTTTATTAAAAAGATGAAACAGACGTTTATAAACATTGTTTCCATTCTGCAAAGCCATTAACTGGCCGTAACTTTCAATGCCCCGGTCTTCGCAGATGCGCAAGAATACGATCCGGTCGATGGTTTGCTGAATGGCGAAATTCAGCTCCCGTTGCGAGAGGCCCGGATTTCGCAGAGCGATATTGCGGGCCAGAAGTTCCCGCCATTGCTCGATCTCCTGCAGGAATGCGGTATCGACTTCGGTAGTGCCTTTTTTGCCTTTCTTAGACTCGATATATTTGTCAAAGGAGCCTTTCAGAATCGCATCACGGGAAAATATGCCGGCGATTTCTTCCCACCGATCCGCATAATCCGTGTATTTGAAACAAATGATTCGGGAATGGGAAGCCTTGTCGGTTTTCTCCGGTTTTACACGGCAGTCGTAAACGGAAAACTCGTCAAAGTCCATCAGAATACTGATCGGGAGTTTGGCGCTCCACCCGTACCTGCGCAACTGATAAGCCGGATTAATATCTTCCCTGATGTTGACCGACGGTTTCTTGGCTTCCAGAAAAAACTTCCGGGCGCCGCCGACCCGGAAGCAGTAATCAGGCGCCTTGGTGACACCCCCGACTTTTATGGCGTCTTCATGAATGACATCTTTGTAGGCTTCGGCATGGCCTTGTTTATTGGCGACATCCCAGCCCAATTCTTCGAAAAAAGGATCTATAAACTCGCGGCGTACCTGTGTTTCATTGTACGAACCTTTTCTGTAAGCTTCCAGATTATAATCGAAAGTCTCGATTAATTTTTGAATTCTGTCAGGTGCGCTCATAGATCCCCACTATTTTCACTTAATTGAGGAGCAACGTGATATCTGATAGAGCATTGGGTATTTGCTGAGAAATATTTCTATTCATCAAGGCTGAATATTGACCACTCAATGGTTAAAAATCAACCATAAAATGCGGTTATAAATTTTAACATGACCTGACTCAAAAAGTTATGAGTTATTTATAAAATCCATATCCTGAAAATAATAACCCATTGATGCGTCCGTTTTTTGAACTTCGCCGGTCAACAAGAAATGCTTGTATTTTTTTACAAACATTGCTTTATGAGCGATCAAGTATCTGCCGGGGATACTCCCGATAGATCTCTGGCGTATGTGGGAATATGTAAAGTAGCCCATGTGAAGCATTATTAATACACAAACGAGAACCATAAGTCGGAGACGGATTTTCGGTCTCCAGGATAAAAAGTCGATAAACTCCATTCTTATAATAAGGAAACTCAAAAACGCCGCCATAGACGGGCAAAAATAACGCGGAAAACCATCGCCCAGGTGCGGCGTAATGATAAAACCTAAAAACAATATACTTGCCCATAAAAGCAGAATCATATGTGTAAAATGAGTGCTCAATAATTCCTTTAAAAATCGGCGCAGAATAAAAACCGACAGAATTGATATCGGAATAAAGGGCAAAATCCAGGGAATCCGATAAATAAAAGCACGTATATAATTTCTATGTGGTTCATAACCGAATGAATGTATCAGGTAAACGCCCTGGATGTAATTAAAGGAATCGATGAAAAGGTGGAACAGAGAGCCTGCCGCTGCTCCAAGCAGCGCTGAAACGGAGAGAAACCAAAAATTGGGGTATTTATGCGGTGACGCAGAATACATAATCATGGTTCCCAGAACGGCCCCCATGAACGCAATCGCCCATTCATTCTTTCCCATGGCGGACAAGAAACCGCATCCGAAAAGTATGGCGATGCGTAAGGGGAGTGATTTCAAACGGGGAATACCTGCCAGGCCCAACGCGCATAAAGTTGTTAAAAGCACCCCGATATTGCCGTCATAGTAAGTCTGGAGAGCACCTCCTACCAACAACGGACAGGTTCCCAAAAACCCGATGAAAATAACCGGAAGACTGATTTCGCCCCACGTTTTTCGCCTGAACAGCCATGCGCACATCAGCATCACCGGAAGCATTGAGATAACATAGGTTATATAAAAAGGTAATCGTGCCGCACGGGTCTTTTCTTCCAACGTCCATAAATCAAAGTCAGCCGGATTGCTGAAAGCACGAAAAACTTTTGCAATCACCAGATATGGTAAAATAGGGTGACGGGGTCCTTCCCATTGGTCTACCCCTTTTTCCCTGCCGATCAGCAGTAAATCAGAATTGTTATTAGGTTTGCTTTTTTCTGTGTTTACGGCAATGTACGCGAAATGTCCCTCTTCCATTATCAATATATTGGAAAGAAAAGGAACGGGCGTCAGCAAAATAAGCAACCAGACAGCTATCACAGATATTTTACTCATACTGATTATACTCTTGAATTTTAATCGATTCCTTATTATTCACGATGAAACAATCATAACCAATAAGTGAGTAAATTTCAATAGGGCAACCGTATATATTACAGTCTTTCAAAAGAAAAAAGATATTGATGTTGAAGGATGTTCCGGTGTAAACAATCCTCGGGTAAAAATGCAGCAACCGGCAGGTACCCTACATGACAATAACTACAGCAAGACGAATCGGCCAGGCTTTTTTCTTCATCATCACAGTCTGGTTCTGCGTATTATGATTTTACCGTTATCAGTTGAGAGCTTTGCGTAACATACCCTTTGGGGCTGGCATAGGTAATCGGTTTTACCGTTTTGCAATAAATTGTTACGAACCATAAACTCCCCCCTGTTTGTCAACAAAGAGACGCAGGCAGAGACGAAATAACGGCTTCGTGGGTCTCTATATCCACTGGAGCTTTTCAGGTCTAATGGGAGCGGATTTGCTGCCGTTGACGAAGTCGTAACCCGATCTTGCTAAACGGTAAAACCGATTATTTATATCAGCCCTTTAATCAGATGTTATGCATAGGTCTCAAGTTATATATCTCAAAAGGTGAGGTTGCATGTTGCGTAAGACGATCGGAATTTTTCTTTGCTGCTCGATGCTTTTTTTCATGGCTTCCGCTGCCGTATCAAGCCCGGAGTCGTCCGAGGTGAGCGAAGGAGGTCCTAAGCTGGACGCGCTTTTGCTGAAAGCCATAAGCTACGAAGCCTCTGCCGAGAGCCATGATGACCTCTGGCAGGCGGCAGCCATATATTGCGAAGCTTCCAGATTGGGAAGCACCGAAGCGCAGTATAGACTTGGAATGCTGTATGCATTCGGTAAAGGCGTTCCTGAAAACAGGGCATTTGCCGCGTCTATGTTTTCAATGGCCAGCCAGCAGGGACACGCCAAAGCTTTCGACATGCTGGAGACCGTCAACTTCGAATCTCAGATACTGCCAGCTTGTGTGACATCGGATACAATGCCTGAGAAGCGGCCACCTCCTGTATCAGAACCGACTGAACATCCCGCACCGATTGACCTTTATCTTGAATCTCTGCCCGGAAGCAAATCTTGGATCATAGACCTGGCGAATAAAATTTCGGACTGGTATGAAATCGATCCCAAACTCGTGCTTTCCATCATAACCGTTGAGTCGGAATTTGAAACAAAAGCACGGTCGCCGAAAAGTGCGATGGGTTTGATGCAGCTGATCCCCGCTACTGCCGAACGATTTAACGTAAAGAATGCTTACAATGCCTCTCAGAATATCAGGGGTGGAATCGAATATTTGAGATGGTTGTTGTCTTATTATTGCGGGAATATAGAGCTCGCTACGGCCGCATACAATGCCGGAGAAAAAGCAGTGGATCATTATCTTGGCATACCGCCTTATCCGGAAACGCGTGAATACGTCAAGCGCCTTAAGAAACTGTACCTGAGAAGTACACATCCCTATGATAAAAATATTACCGAGCCATCCCCGATTTTGACAAAAAGAGTCACCTCGCGAAAATAATCCCTTTAAAATTAAATCATTTTTTCTATCCAGCTTTCATCCTTCGCCACATCTAACATGGATAATAATGTCCGGATAATAAACTTACGAGTTTTTTCAATATAACGCGAAAACGGAACTCACGGGAATTTTTAATTGGTCTATCACAATGCGGGCTTTAAAAGACACAGCACCTCTGATTTATCAATGAATTTAGAGTGTTTAGAAAGATATTGATCTTGCAGGATATTTTGGTGTAATCAGATTCTGCGTAACACTGTTTCATCTGGTGGAATATTCTGCATGAAAATAACTACAGCAAGACGAATCAGCCAGGCGTTTTTCTTCATCATCACGGTCTGGTTCTGCGCGGTGACCGCCGCAGGAACCAAATGGTGGCAGCTTCGCGGCTGGCCGGTAAACTGGATAATCGAACTCGATCCTCTGGCCGGGCTCGGCATTCTTCTTGCGACCCATTCGATATATTCAGGCCTTATCTGGTGCCTTATTACAATCGTTCTTACGATTCTTGTCGGAAGGTTTTTCTGCGGCTGGTTATGCCCTTTCGGAACACTGCACCAATTTACGGGATATGTTGCAAACGGGAATATACCCCCGGCCCGCAGAGCTGAAAAAAACAGATATAAAAGCGCTCAGAATCTCAAATACATATTCCTGATTTTTCTTCTGACCGCTGCCGTGCCGGACCTGCTTATTTTTATTTCCGGTATCTCTGGAAACAAACCGATCATATTCTGGCTCTTTATCGCAATTATTACCACCATCTTAATCCTTCTTTCCATCCTTGAAATATTCAGTAAACCAAAAAATATTATTATTTCGTTTCTTCTCACATCCGTCTTTATCGCCATGCTCTCCTTTCTGCCTCAAACGAGCCGCATTTTATCTTCATCTCTTCAGACAGGCCTGCTCGATCCGATTCCCCTCTTTTACAGGTCGGTAAATCTCATCTTCATACCCCTTTTTGACGGAACTTTTTTCAGCCTCTCCCAGGCGCCGAGATTCTACGGCGGAACTTTCCTGATCGGGGCTATTTTCCTCTCTGCGGTATTATTGAATTTATACATACCCAGGTTTTATTGCAGATTCATATGCCCGCTCGGCGCCTTGTTCGGACTGCTTGGCCGTTATGCGATCTGGAGGGTTGGAAAATCCGAAGACAAATGCCCGGACTGTCTCATGTGCGAAAAAGACTGCGAAGGAGCATGCAGCCCTTCTGCAAAGATACGTACAGGAGAGTGCATTCTCTGCATGAATTGCCTGAATGCATGCCCTCATGATCTCGTGGGATACAGAACGCAGAGATCCGCCTCCGGTGAGATAGTATCCCCGGACCTGACAAAAAGGAGACTGACAGCGACATTACTGACAGGCATTCTTGCAGTTCCCATGATCCGTTTAAACGGAAGCGCGGTTAAAATTCAAAACCCACGCCTCATAAGACCTCCGGGAGCACTCGGCGAAACGGAATTTCTTTCCCGGTGCATAAAATGCGGGCAGTGCATGAAAATCTGTCCGACCAACGTAATTCAACCGGCTGTTAGCGAAGCCGGCATCGAGGGGTTCTTGAGTCCTGTGCTTGATTTTCGAATCGGCACAAGCGGCTGCCAGTTAAACTGCATAGCCTGCGGGCACATATGCCCGACTTCAGCGATACGTCCTCTCAGCCTCGATGAGAAAACAGGTAAAAACAGGTTTGCCTCAGCCGGCCCGGTAAAAATCGGAACAGCCTTTGTTGACCAGGGCAGATGTCTTCCCTGGGCCATGGATAAACCCTGCATAGTCTGCCAGGAAAACTGCCCTGTAAGTCCAAAGGCTATTTCAACAAAGGAAACTTTCAGCCTTGCTGCAGGGTCTCTGGTTGTAAAAAATTCCGGATCGCTCGATATTGAATTTACAGAGGCTCAGTTTAAACCGGGACTTTTATCTACAGGAGATTTTTTTTACAAGGCTCAGGGTAAAGATGATAAGCTGCGCCTTATCATAAAAAATTCGGAAAAAACAATCACCGTATCGCCTGCGATTCCGCTGAAACCTGCGCCACAATCGGGAATCCTTGCCGGAATATATATTCGCCTGCAAAAACCTTTCGTCGACCCTGCGAGATGCACCGGATGCGGAATCTGTGAGCACGAATGCCCTGTAAGTTCAAAACGTGCGATCAGGGTTACATCAGATAATGAATCAAGAAACAAAACAGCGGCAATGATAATATAATACAGGGTTCAAGGATTCGAGGGGTCAAGGGGTCAGGTGGTCAGGTGGAAAGCGTAAACATGTGAAAAAAAAGGTTCAAGGGGTCGGGGGTGCGGGAAGAGCCGAATATCGGAAAAGGTAAAAAAACACAAGGCATGAGGAGCAGGAGTCAGGAGCCAGAAGCCAGGTAAAAGGAGCAAAGAGATGAATAAAGAAAAATCAGGTTTTTCACGAAGAGGTTTTTTAAAGACGGCGGGTATTGCGGGAATCGGCTCCATGCTTTCGGTTGATTCTTTCGCGAAAATATCTGAACAATTCGCTCAGAGCGCCGGGGACGGAATTGTCCCGAAACGCGCTTTCGGCAAAACAGGGGAAAATGTGCCTATCCTCGGGCTCGGCGGGATGTTTGATATTCCGTCAAACCAGCTTCTTATGAAACAGGCCGTAAAATGGGGGGTAACTTACTGGGATACTGCCGATTGCTACGAAGGCGGAAACAGCGAAAGAGGGATAGGGATGTACTTTGAAAAATATCCCGAGGAGACAAAACAGATTTTTCTGGTTACAAAATCGGATGCGAGGGATCCGGATGGAATGTCAAGCCTTCTTTATCGATCTCTTGAAAGGATGAAAACATCCTATGTTGACCTCTATTTCATTCACGGCATAAGCAGCATAGATGAACTCGACAATAAAACAAAAAACTGGGTTGAAAAGACAAAAGCCGCCAAAAAGATCCGTTTTTTCGGCTTCAGCACCCACAGCAACATGGAAGATTGCATGACAGGAGCCGCTCGCCTCGGATGGATTGACGGAATAATGATGACCTACAATTTCAGGCTTATGCATTCGGACAGAATGAAAAGAGCTGTTGAAGTATGTGAAAAAGCCGGAATAGGATTGACCGCCATGAAGACGCAGGGAGGCGGCCAGGTTAAAACAAGCTCCGAAACCGAACTCCGGATGGCCGGAAGATTTATGAAAAACGGCTATACGGATAAACAGGCAAGGCTCAAGGCTGTCTGGGAAAATCATTACATCGCAAGCATTTGCTCCCAGATGCCGAGCATCAACATACTAATGTCGAATGCATCAGTCGCCATGGACAGGACCAAGTTTTCATCCGTTGATATCGATCTTTTCCGGCGTTATGCAGGAGAGACATCGGGCGCCTACTGCCTGGGGTGCACAAACATATGCGAATCGGCCGTTGCCGGAACCGCCCCGGTCGGCAATCTCATGCGCTGTCTCATGTACTCCCGGAATTACAATGAACAGGGATGGGCAAGAGAGATTTTCAATAAAATACCTGTTGCGGATAGAGAGAGAATCCTGAAGCTGGATTTTTCCCCGGCGGAACAGAAGTGTCCGCAACAAATGGAAATAGGCAAGCTGATAAAGGAAGCCTGTTTTGAATTATCATGATTTTTTAAGAATTCATTTATTATTATCGAGTTCTTTATTATTTTTATTGAAAACCGGAATATTTGAGTATATTTAAAAATTTCTATTTTTATTATCCGGTTTTATTATACAGAAGATTCTTTTTTTTCTTGATTATATATTTCAGGACATGTAAAAAAGCCGTTCTTTATTATTTGGCCTAATTTAACAAAATACAAAGGGGGGACAAAACATGTATGTGCCAAGGTATATGTTTTTCACCAAAGGAGTTGGAGTAAACAAGGAAAAACTGTCTTCCTTTGAGAACGCTCTCCGTGAAGCGCGCATTGCACACCTCAACATTGTCACAGTTTCATCCATTTTCCCGCCGCATTGCAAGATAATTGATATAGAAACCGGACTTGCCAAGCTTGAACCGGGAGAAATAACACACTGCGTCATGGCCCGTGAACAGATAAAGGAACCGGGACGAAGAATTGTCGCAAGCATCGGTCTTGCCCTGCCTGCCGAATCCGGCCGTTACGGATATCTTTCCGAACATCACGGTTTCGGCCAGACCGAACTTGAAGCAGGCGAATACGCAGAAGACCTTGCCGCATCAATGCTTGCAAATACACTCGGCATAGAATTTGATCCGAACAAGGATTATGATGAACGGCGTGAGGTTTACAAGATGAGTGAGAAGATAGTCGAATCCCAGCACACAAGCCAGGGAGCTCTGGGAGCTGAAGCAAACCTCTGGACAACAGTTCTTGCTGCGGCTATCTTTGTAAAATAAATTTGGCAATACAACTTTTTATGAGTTCAACAAGCTTGATGATTTCATAAGAAGTCTGAACCGAAACAGCGAGCGCATTCCCCGTTGCTTGCAGCGGGGTAAGCGAGCAAATTAGAAATAGATTATATTCCTTACGGTGAAGATTCCCCGTAGCTTGCTGCGGGGAGCTTCAATTTTCACTTTTGTTTCATTTCCGCAAAAGAGGAAAACCGGTTTTTCAGATAACTCCGGACTCCTGTTTTCACCGGAGCTGCAGGATTTTTGACTTCTTGCGATATCATAAAGCTTGCCATGAATGAAAACAAAACATTGCATTTCGGCGACAGCGAAATTCGGTCATCCGGACTTAAAAATGCCCGCATAGTCATATTGCCGCTTTGTTATGAAAACGCCCCTTCCTACGGTACCGGAAGTAAAGAAGGCCCTTTACACATTCTGAATGCATCCACCCAGCTCGAAAATATTGATGAAGAAACTTTAACCAACTGGGGAGAGACAGGCATACATACCCTCGCAGCCCTTGAGCCTTCTGATGATCCTGAAAGAGCTGTCACAGAGATGAAAAATGCGGCGGCGGCCATCCTTAAACAAAAAAAGTTTCTTCTATCACTCGGAGGAGATCACGCAATTTCAATAGGGCCGATAATGGCGGCAGCTGAAATCCACCCGGATATCGGCGTACTGCAGGTTGATGCCCATCTCGA
The DNA here is from genome assembly GCA_003818505.1 of Desulfobacteraceae bacterium. GTDB lineage: Bacteria > Desulfobacterota > Desulfobacteria > Desulfobacterales > RPRI01 > RPRI01. Next base: position 16,232 of record RPRI01000090.1, read on the forward strand.
TTTAAGGAACAGGTGGAATGGAAGCAGGTATAACCATGCATGCGTCATGCGAAGGATCGCAGACGAGATTAAAATTCCTTTTGTCCAGGCCGGAATAAGGTCTTTTTCTCCCGGCGAAGCCGGCTACGTGAAGAGGAAAAAACTGAAGCCATTCTACGCTCACGATATTGATCCTCAGGATGATTCATGGATAGACAAAGCCGTAAGCCTACTGCCTGAAAAAGTATACATGACTATCGATCTTGACGGACTCGACCCTTCGGTGATCCCGGGAACGGGAACTCCCGAACCGGGAGGCCTTTCATATCGTCAACTTGTCAGGCTGATAAAGACGGTCGGCGGGAAAAGGAAGGTGATCGCGGCCGACATAAATGAGCTTGCAAAGATAGAGGGCTCTCAGGTTTCAGAATATACCGCCGCTAAAATCGCGACAAAGATATTTGTTCACTGTTTCAGGTAATCAATCCATTCCAGATTATATTTCCCGTTATTGAATCTCAATTTCAAATTACCCTCGCTGACTTCGTAATTCAAAACGGAGAGTATCTCATCGCGGGACTGTTTAACTGAACCGGCCATCCTGTCTGCAAAAATACCGAGCGCTTCTGACGCGGAGGAAGCGGTTTCACATTCATACACGCCCATCTTCTCAACAATTCCTCCCATCATAAGATCATATACAAGGACTATCCGCTCCAAGTTCACAAGCGGCCAGGCCTCTTCCTCGGAAGCCTCTCCGCTTTTAATCCGCTCCCTGATATATCCCAGCCATCCGTTGAACTTATCTTCCCACCCGATGACGATATCATCCAGCATCTTCCGTGTAACCGAAGATGTTTCAACTATCGCCCTGTTGGCATGATAATCCCGCCAGTCATCGGAAAGGAATCTGATGTCATATTTTTCTTTTTCCTCCCTTACTTCAGTCCCCGGGAAAGGCGCCAGAAGATGGAATCCATGGCTTACACCCATCTCTTTAATCTTGTTTCCGAATTCAACGGTCTCTTTCAGGGTTTCGGGAGTTTCTCCGGGAAGACCCAGAATGAAAGAAGCATGCGGGCTTACCCCTGCTTCGTTGCACATTTTAACGGCATCAGTCACCTGCTCGAGAGTAATTCCTTTTTTTATTCTTTTCAGGATATCCCTGTTTCCGGACTCAACACCGAAGCTTACGGTATGACACCCGGCCTCTCTCATTCGTTTCAAAACCTTTACGGAAACCGTATCGACTCTGGCAAAAGAGGTCCATTTTATCAAGAGTCCTCTTCTTATTATTTCATCGCATACTTTAAGACAGTGATTCTCATTTGAGGTGAATAGATCATCCGCGACATTTATCTGCCTAAAACCGAAGGCCGCAAGATGCTCCATCTCATCTACGACATTTTGCGGATTTCTGTACCTGACTTTGGCCCCCACCATCTTTCTGCCCACACAGAATATGCATTTGAAAGGACAGCCCCGGCTGGTCGTCATGCTAACAGGCATCCCAAGGGCTCTGTATCTCCCGAGGGGAAGAAGATGCCTTGCAGGAAGGGGAAGGGAATCAACATCTATGCGTTTTTTTCTGGGCCCGTTATCAACTATGCCTGATTTTCCCCGAAAGACGATACCCTCTATTCCCGAAACATCTCTGCCCTCATCAACAGCCGACGCAAGCTCGGTAATTGTTTCTTCTCCTTCGCCGAGAACAATATAATCAAGCTCCGGAAACATCGACATTGTTTCTTTCGCGCAAAACGTGACATGGGGGCCTCCCATGACTGTAACTATCGAGGGATCAATGCTTTTTATCTCTTTTATTACATCAATCGAATTATCAAAAGTCATTGTAACTGCAGTGGTTCCTACAATTTTTGGAGCAAAATTCTTTAAAACCGACTCCAGAAGCTGCCTGCTGTATGGAAATACTACGAGATCAAGAATCTTCACCTCTATTCCTACGCGTTCGAGAGCTGCCGCGATGTAAGCAAGACCCAGCGGAGGTGAAGGTGTTTCTGAAATGGAATAATATGGATTGATAATCAAAAACCGCATGATACCTCTTTTATATCTATACACAGCGTCCAAGGTAAATAGTCATAAGCCGTCATTCCCGCGAAAGTGGGAATCCAGAAATGACGCTGGATTCCGGGTCAAGCCCGGAATGACAAGCAATGTTGACGTGTGCAAATAATTATGTCGTTCTGTATAAGTCGGGCAGAAAAAAAGGGGCCCGAAAAACGGGCCCCCTGAATTAATAAATAAATATTACTAGAAAAGACCGCTGACTTTGCCTGTGTTTACATCGACATCGATTCTTCTGAAAGCCGGGTTGGAGCTTGTTCCGGGCATCAGGCTTATGGTTCCGGCGCATGGGCAGAGAAACTTGGCGCCCGAATAGATCAATACATCCCGGATCGGAAGCGTCCAGCCCTTGGGAACTCCTTTTAATACCGGATCATGCGTCAGGCTAAGGTGAGTCTTGACCATCATGGTCGAGAAATCAGCATACTTGGGATCGCTTTCAAGCATTTTTGCCTTTGCTTCCGCTTCGGCGGTCCACGATACACCGTCGGCCCCGTAAACTTCTTTTGCAATAAGAGCAACCCTGTCGCGGAGCTTCATTTCAAGGGGATAGAGGAACTTGAAGTCATTTTTCTCGTTGCATGCGTCGATAACCGCATCGGCAAGCTCAAGAGCGCCTTCGCCGCCTTTTTCCCAGTGCTTTGATTCGGCACACCGGGCGCCGGCAGCTTCAGCCGCTTTTTTAACAATGGCTACCTCAGCATTGGTATCGGTATAGAACCTGTTCACGCAGACAACCGGTTTTATGCCTGCCTTGCGGATAACACCTATCATGTGAACCATGTTCTCAACGCCCTTTTCAACCAGCGCGAGATTCTCCTTTGTGTAAGCGTCATCAAGGGCTTTTCCGGCAACTACTTTCGGTCCGCCGCCGTGCATCTTAAGCGCGCGGATGGTTGAGGTCAGCACGGATACGTGAGGCTTGAGGCCGCTGTTACGGCATTTTACGTTCCAGAATTTCTCAAAACCTATGTCTGCCGCAAAACCGCTCTCTGTTACCTGGTAATCAAACATCTTAAGACCCATACGGTCTGAAATGATGGATGATTGTCCTACCGCTATGTTGGCGAACGGTCCTGCATGAATCATGCAGGGTTGATATTCGGCGGTGCTGAGCAGGGTCGGATTGATTGTATTGCGCATAAATGCGGCCATGGCATTGCCTACTTCGAGATCGCCTGTAGTGACCGGCTTTCCGCTCTTGTCGAAAGCAACGGTAATTTCATTGAGTCGCTTTTTCAGGTCTGCGAGATCTCTTACTATCGAAAGAATTGCCATACATTCGGAACCGACTGCAATTCCGAACTTCGACTGCATCATAAAACCGTCAGTTCTTCCGCCCATTCCGATTATAATATTTCTCAATGACTGGGCGCAGAAATCCATGATCCATCCCATTTCAACCCTCGTCGGATCGATATCAAGGCGGCGCATCTTGGTAAGTCTCGCGAGCTGCTCGTCATTGTAATTTCTTTCATGCTGCATGCGTGAGGTCATGGCGACCATGGCAAGGTTATGCGCGTTCATTATGTCATTGATATCGCCGGTAAGCCCTAGTGAAAACTCCGTCATTGGAATAATAAGGGCGTTGCCTCCGCCTGCAGCGGTTCCCTTTACGTTCATTGTGGGTCCGCCTGAGGGCTGCCTTAAGGCGCCGCCGACGTTTTTGCCCCGTTTTCCAAGACCCTCCATGAGACCGACCGATGTCGTGCTTTTCCCTTCACCAAGAGGTGTCGGGGTAATGGCAGTAACCTCAATATACTTGCCGTCCGGTTTCTTCTCAAGGCGGTTCATTATTTTAAGAAAATCGAGTTTCGCGAGCCTGCCCATCGGAAGGACTTCATCGGGCATAAGGCCCAGTTTTTCTCTCCACTTCTCCGGTGACGGCATGTTGACTTCCGCTGCTTCGGAAATCTGCCAGTCAGCCATTTTTACCGCA